>QZIZ01000151.1 GCA_003599195.1 Deltaproteobacteria bacterium
AATAATGCCTGGGCGAAAATATCTTCAGGTTTAGGAACATATCGATACCTTGAATCCAGGCATTACTTCATGGAAAAGACCCATATAGCGCCCAGAAAGCTCGGTTATTATGAGTTTACCGCAATGAATGTTTACAGTACTGAACTTATTTCCTCGATTTTCCGATATAATCTAACGATAGCCTTGGGGAAAATATCGAACTAATTGGTCTCCACCGAATGGAAATCTTTGCATCTTTTATTAGACATCCTTTAATAATTCTGCTCCAGCAGTAATGTCTAATCGGGGGTTCGAATTCACTAACATACACCACTATACGGATACTTTTTGATGACCAGCCTCCGTTTCCGTTTAATGATCGTGGTCTTTCTGGCCATTATGCCGATGGCGGCCCTGATTGCTTACAATGACCTGGAAGACCGCCAACAGGCCAGCCATAATAGTGAAAGAGAACTCCTGCGGGTAGTCCAAAACTGTGATTCCGATTACCGGAATATCATCGAGCAAACCAAGCAACTGCTGGCTACTTTAGCAGAATTTCCCGCGGTTAAAAATTACGATACCGTCGCCGCTACGGAACTTTTTGCCAAAGTGCTGCGGCAAGATTCCCTGTATCACAACATTATGGCCACCCGGGGGGACGGACAAATATTTGCCAGCGCCAAACCTCTTCCTCCCCACGTTCCCCCAAATTTATCAGACCGCCTCTATTTCCAGCGTATCCTGGAGACCAGGCAGTTTTCTCAAGGAGAAATGGTCTTTGGCCGAGCCCTGGGAGTCGCCACCCTCCCGGTGGCTTATCCCCTGCTCGACCCCTCCGGAAGGGTCCAGGGGGTGGTGGCGGCCGGTTTGAATTTCGGCCGGCTCAGCCGTATTTTTCAGATCCAAGAACTTTCCCCGGAGTCCTCCTTCGCCATTATCGATAACCGGGGCAGAATCATGTTCCGGCATCCGGACCCCGAAGAATGGATAGGAAAAGACCTTTCCCATACGGAGATTATCCAAAAGATCCTGGCGCAAAAACAGGGCCCCATTAAGGCCCGGGATGTCTACGGCCAGGAAAGATTATACGCCTATCTGCCCTTGGGCGGCAACCCTGATGCCGGGTTTGCCTTTGCCGGCATCCCCCTGCAAACCATCCTGGCCCCCGCCCGGCAGGCCTTGATCCGCAACTTGACCTCCCTGGGATTAGCGACGCTCTTGGCCTTAACCCTGGCCTGGCTCCTGGGCTTGCTCTTTGTCATCCGCAGGATGAACATCTTGACCAATACCACCAAAAAGCTGACCGCGGGTGACTTAAGCGCGCGCACCGGTTTTGATTACGGTATAGGAGAAATAGACCAGTTGGCCCGGGCCTTTGATGAGATGGCAAATACCCTGCAACAGCGGGAAATCGAGCGCCAGCAGTCTGAGGAGGAGTTGCGGCAGAGCGAAGAGAAATACCGGCTGCTGGTCAACCAAGTTCCTGCGGTGGTGTATAAAGGATACCTGGATTGGAGCCTCGACTGCTATGATGACAAGATCGAGAAAGTCACCGGCTATTCCAAAGAAGAGTTCAACTCCCGCCGGGTAACCTGGCTAGACCTGATTTTTCCCGAAGAGATTCAAGAAGCCCGGAAGCGTTTTGCCGAGGCGCAGCTCACCGATCGCTTTTGCGTCAATGAATACCGTATCCGGAAAAAGAACGGGGAGGTCTGCTGGATTCAGGTCCGGAATCAAATAATCACCGACCCCGCCAACCAGACGGACTATATCAGCGGCGTTTTTTTTGATATCACCGACCGCAAACTCCTGGAAGATCAATTGCTCCAGGCCCAGAAGATGGAGGCCGTGGGGCTTCTGGCCGGAGGCATAGCCCACGACTTCAACAACCTGCTGTCGGCCATCATGGGTTACAGCGAAATCATGCTTCTGGACCTGAGAAAGGATAACCCTCTCTATCAGTGTGCCGAGGAAATCATGAAGGCCACCGATCAAGGCGCCTCATTGACCAATAAGCTTTTGGCCTTTAGCCGCAAACAGATCTTGCAGCCCCGGTTGATCGATTTCAACGGCATCGTCACCGATATGGATAAGATGTTGCGGCGCCTGATCGGCGAGGACATCGATCTGGTCACCCATTGTGCGGAAAAACTAGATTTGGTGAAGGCCGATCCCGGTCAGATCGAGCAAATCCTGATGAATCTGGCGGTCAATGCCCGGGATGCCATGCCCCTGGGGGGCAAGCTGACCATCGAAACGGCCAACGTCAGCTTAGACGAGTCATACGCCCAAAATCACGCTGAGGTTAGCCCCGGTCCGTACGTGATGCTGGCGGTCACCGATAACGGCGCGGGCATGGATGCAGAAAGGCTAAAACATATCTTCGAACCCTTCTTCACCACCAAGGAAATGGGCAAAGGCACCGGCCTGGGGCTGGCCATGGTCTATGGCATCGTCAAACAGAGCGGCGGCCATATTTGGGTCTACAGCGAACCCGGCCGGGGAACCACCTTCAAGGTCTATTTTCCCCGGGCGGAAGAAGGGGTGCCAGCAGTTGGGCCGCGGCCTGCGGGCAAAACGCGCCAACCTGCCATGAGGGGGGAGACCATCCTCCTGGTGGAAGATGATACCGCTCTGAAAGGCGCGATTGCCAAAGGTCTCCAGAGATACGGTTATGAGGTATGGGAGGCTGCCAACGGCCAAGAGGCTTTAGAGATCTGCGCCAGGGAAAAAGGCCCCATCCACCTGCTGCTCACGGACGTGGTGATGCCCCGCATGGGCGGCAGAGAACTGGCCGAACGCCTGGCCCAATTGCGGCCTGAGATTAAGGTGATTTACATGTCCGGTTATACCACCAACGCGGTGGTTCACCACGGAGTCTTGGATGCGGACATAAACTTTATCCAAAAACCCGTTAAAATCCTCAGTCTCATCCATAAGGTGCGGGAGGTCCTGGAGGCCGAGGAGCCTTCCTGAAAACGAGCCGGCGTAACCCTTGCTAACAAGCCATTTCCAAACCGCTTTTTTCTGTCACCCTGAGCGCAGCGAAGGGTCTAGATATTTGAAAAGACTAGATTCTTCGCTTCGCTCAGAATTACAATATGGTAAAAATTGAGGTTTTGAAATGGCTTCCAGCCCTTTCCACCATTTTTTACCCACACAGGAATTCAGCCGATAATATATCCAGGAGAAAGACTCTCTCCCGTTTCTAGAACTTTTTGAAGAGTTCTATAATTTGCTCAGCGCCCTTAACAGCGGCCTTTCCGGACTGGCGGTGCATAGCGCCATGGTCACCAACGCCAGCGGCAACCTGGCCAACCTCAACACCACCGGTTTCAAAAGCAGCCGCGTATCCTTAGGCACCCTGGGGGCCTCGTCCCAGGGGGGCAGTGAAGTGGGCCAGGGCGCCCAGGTCCTGTCCAGGTCCAGCAATTTCTCCTCCGGACCTCTCCTCAGCACTGGCGGGGAGATAAATTTGGCGATCCAGGGAGACGGCTACTTTCGGGTGAGCAGGGGCGGCGAGGACGTCTATACCCGGGACGGCGCGTTTCACCTGGACCAGAACCGCTATCTGGTGGATGCCCAGGGAAACCGGCTGCAGCCGGACTTGCAGCTTCCCCAGGACGCGGCCTCCATCCAGGTGGACCGGAACGGGCATCTGACGGCCCTGGACGCGCAGGGCCACACCGTGGCCAGCGCGGATATCCCCCTTTACCGGTTCGCCAACCCGGACGGCCTGCAAAGTTTAGGGCAGAATGATTTTGTTCCCACTGCGGCTTCCGGACCCGCCCTGGAGGCCACACCGGGAACCGGGGGCGCGGGCCCCCTCCTCCAGGGAGCGCTGGAGGGCTCCAACGTGGACCCGGCCCGGGAGATGATCGGCCTCATGCAGGGGCAACGGGGTTTTCAAGCCAGCCTCAAGGTGGTGCAGACTGCGGACGAGATGCTCGGGAGCATCCTGGATATCCGGGCTTAGGCTGGTAAAGCCGTCCCTTTTTTGGATCAAAATCAAAAAAGCGGCCCATAGGCCGCTTTTTCTGCAGGGACCAAGTGGTGCTGGCGCCACCCCTCCCCTTCTCCCTCTAAATCTTCCTCTCGCCCCCTAAGAAGGCTAATTCTTTTTCTCCTCTGGATTCTCAGCCTCATCGGCTTGCAGGGGCCGTTTTTTTAGACCCGGGGTAATCGCCTCCGGATCCACGCTGGGCCTATCCAGCACCTTGCGGACCCGGCTGGCCAAAGCATTGGGGGTGAACGGCTTGGCGAGAAAGGCTATGCCCGGGTCCAAAACCCCGTGGTGGGAGATGGCATTTTCTGCGTAGCCGGAGATATATAAGACCTTCAGGTCCTGATAACGGGAAGTCAGGCGTTCCGCCAGCTGCCTGCCGCTCATTCCCGGCATCACCACGTCAGTGAGAAGAAGGTGGATGTTGCCCTCCACCTTTTCACAAATGGCCAATGCTTCTTCAGGATCACCGGCCACAAGAACCTGGTAGCCGTTCTGTTGGAGGGCAACGCAGGCCAGTTCCCGGACCACTTCTTCGTCTTCCACCAATAAGATGGTTTCCCAGCCCTGGAGATGACTGGTGGTTTCCGGACGGGATTTTTCCACTTCCAGGCCGGACGTGGCCAGGGGCAGGTAGACCTTAAAAGTGGTGCCCCATTTGGGTTCGCTGTAAACCCAGATATAGCCGCCGCTCTGTTTGACGATGCCGTAAACCGTGGACAGGCCCAGGCCGGTGCCCTGGTTGCTGCCTTTGGTGGTGAAAAAGGGCTCGAAGATATGGGTCATGGTCTCTTCATCCATGCCCTCGCCATTATCGCTGACCGCCAGCATCACATAAGAGCCGGGCAGGAAATTGACGTCCCGGTACCCATAGGCCCCGTCCAGCTCCACGTTGGCCGTCTCGATGGTCAGTTTTCCCCCCAGGGGCATGGCGTCCCGGGCATTCACCGCCAGGTTGATAATCACCTGCTCGATCTGGCCGGGGTCGGCCTCTACCGCCCCCAGCCCGGCCTCCATATTGGTGACCAGGTAGATATCTTCCCCGATCAACCGCTGCAACAACTTCTCCATGTCCCGGACCACGGTGTTGAGGTTCAGATTCTTTGGTTGCAGGATCTGCTTACGGCTGAACGCCAGAAGCTGCCTGGTCAAGGACGCGGCCCGCTCCCCGGCTTTCCTGATTTCTTCCACTTCCCGGCGTTGGGGGTGTTGGGGATCAAGGCGCGCCAATAAAAGTTCGGCGTAGCCGATGATGCCGGTAAGGAGATTATTGAAGTCATGGGCCACTCCCCCGGCCAGCCGCCCCACGGCTTCCATCTTCTGGGCCTGGAGGAGCTGTTCCTGACTTTGGCGCAAGGCCTCTTCGGTCTCCTTGGTGCGGGTGATGTCATAGAAAACGCCGCTGATATAGGCAAACTCCCCGGCAGCATCACAGATGATCTGGCTTCTTTCCTGAATCCAGAGGATTCTGCCCTCCTTGGCTTTGATGCGGTACTCCCGGGTATAAGACTTGGGGCCTTTTAATGCCGCAGAGACTACCTTTTGGGCGGCAGACAGGTCTTCCGGGAGGATCAGGTCCGACCATTTCAGGCTCCGGGAGTCAAAATCTTCCTTGGGATAACCGGTCAAGTCCCCAATCTTGCGGTCAAAGAAATCCACGGTCCAATCCCCGTAACCTTTAAAAACCAGAGCCGGGATATTTCTTACCAGCTGGCGGTATTTCTCCTTGCTTTCCCGGAGGGCCTCCGCGGCTTGTTGGCGAGTGGTGACTTCCTTAAGCGAGAGGACTAAAAAATCCACCTCTCCTTGCTGATTTAAGATGGGAACCAGGGTCCAGTCCCAGTAAGTCACCCCTCTCTCGGAATGATCCGGGAAGGTAAAAGGCTGGGCAAAGGCCTGATGGGGCGTTTTGGTCTCCAATACCCGCTGAAAAATAGTTTGGGCGGGGTTGGGATAAAGTTCAAAGAGGCTTTTCCCGGGAAACTTTGAAACCTCCATCTGGCAGACCCGCGCGTAGGCCTGGTTTACCCGGAGATAATGGAAAGCTGTATCCAGGATAACCAGGGGCGTTATCGTATGCTCAAAAAAGGCTTCCAGTAGCCAGGACTTTTCCAGCAGCTCTGCCTCGGCCTGCCTCCGGGCGGTGGAGTCATTGCCGACGCACAGGATTTCACTGAGGCGTCCGCCATCATCCCGCACCGCCTTATAGGTCCACGCGACCCAGGCCCGGCCGCCCCGGGGCCGCAGGTTTTCCAGCTCCAGACTGGGGTATTGCTCCGGCCGCTGCACTAAATCGGCGAACATGGCCGCCAGGTCCCGGCCCTGGCTGTCGGCGGGCGGCACAATGGTGCCCACCGCACTCCGGCCGAGAATCTCCTCTTCGGAAAAGCCGAAAAAGGTCTGGGCAAACTCGTTGAAGAAGGTGATCCTACCCGCGGGGTCCAGACGCATGATGATGCTGTTGGCGTTTTCCACCAAGTCCCGGTATTTGGCTTCACTCCGGGCCAGGGCCGCATTGGTGCGTTGCATGGACCTAAACAGAGGACTGATACAGGCCATGCCCAGCAGGAGGAGAGCAGAAGTGGCCAGGGCCACCCACTCCGCTGTGAGGTCGGCGGAATATACCCCTACCGCCGACTCCGGGTGCCAATAGCTTACGGCCCGGCGCAGGGCCATGAGCAATAGGGCCGCAGAGATCAGCCCCCAGGCCAGCCGCCTGCCGGTGACCGGAATCATCCTGATGGCGAGGATGGCGGCGATACCTTGTATGACAATGGATACTAGTAAGACGGTGCTGACATCCATACTTGCCTCTTATAGCATTATGCCCAGTAAAAGACGCCAAGCTTTAGAAGCAGACACACGGGTACCCTCAAAGGTGGCGGAACCATGGGTCTACCCGGCCAATAAACCTTTAGACCTGGCGTTAGACAGCCCCCAAAACGAAATATTTAAACCGCGTTTTCTCGTGGTAATCAAAGCGCTGGACGTTCACCTGAAGACTTGGGAAGGAGGCGGCTAGAGTAGGGATGCCAGTATGTCGAACACCTCGAGGTGAGTGCGGATAGCGACAAACAGCGCAGGGATTCATGGTTTAGATAATACCGAATATATACTATTTTTTTATGTGAAATCAAGCAATTAAACTATGATAGTCCCTACATTTTAATGAGCTTGTTAAATATTGTACATGATTATTATTTCATATACAAGCCCAAGAATTAGAAAAAAGGCTTGGTTCAACCTTTCCTGGCAATATTAAGATTTGTTTTAATTTACTTATATGGATGATTAACAATCTTCTTGGATTATTTTATTACTTCCTTTTCCAATAAACCCAAGTGGGGATTTCCCGATGAAGTTATTTGGATATGGGCAATAAGACTTTGGGGGGGATATGCTTTTTTGCGGGAACCTCCATCCCCTGTTCCTTAATGAGGGCCTTGACCTTTACCCGCACGACCTTCCTCATCATCATCAGATCCTCGCCCATGGCGCAGGTATTCAGATAACTTTTGAATCTGCTGGGGTTTAGCTTCCATATCCCCATCAGTTGCTTCCAGAACTGACGCCTGGACGGCGAACTAACCCCTTGACACCAGAGGAGCCTGAAAAAAGCCCGGACCTCACAGAATTTCTTACGCCAATTCACCCTGGGGCGGTTCTGGACGTTGCCGCGCGGCGGGGGATCTCCTTTAGCCATAGCCAGAGCCCGGCGTGTCGGCCGCATATCCAGGTAGAAGCGGTAGGTCCTCGCCAGAAAACGGGAAGGTTCGTATAAATAGTCCCAGGCATCAATATATTCCTGCATTATCTCCCCTTCCGGCCGCTCCGGATAATAATTCATGGCGCCAAAGGTCCCCCCCCAGTCGATGTGCATCTCATGTCGCAGCCTTCCTTCTTTCTCCAATCGTTTCCACAGCTTGGTATGGGGAGGGGCCTGCAGGAGTCCGAGCATGGCGATGGGCAGGGAAGTCTGGTCCATGAAAGCGCAAATTCGCTGGCCAACTCCTTTGGTTTCCCCGTCCAGACCCAGGATAAAACTGCCTATTATAGACATGCCGTTATGTTTGATATTGTTGACCGATTCTACCAGGGGATTGTGGAGGTTGGGATATTTGTGGCTTATATGGAGAGCGCTCGCGTCAGGAGACTCAATGCCGATAAACACAAGCCCCAGGTTGGCATCAGTCATAAGGTCAATCATTGCCAAATCCTGACCCAGATTCAAGGACGCCTGCGTCAGGAAGCAGAAGGGCTCCCCCCGGCTCTTGGACCAAGGGGACAGTTCCTGCAAGAGGGTCCGGACATACTTCTTACTGCCAATGAAGTTGTCGTCGCAGAAGAAGACATTGCCTGTGGCTCCCAGCCGGCGGAGGGCTTCCAGTTCGGCGATCACCTGCTTGGTGGTTTTGTGCCGGGGTTTGCGCCCAAAGAGATTCACCACATCGCAGAATTCGCAGTCAAAGGGGCAGCCCCTGGTGGTCTGAACCGCCAAGTTGGTGTAATCTTCCAGCCGCAGTAAATCGTACCTGGGGATGGGCGAGGTGGTCATATCCGGCTTTTCCTGGTTTTCGATCACCCCGGTCCGGCCGTCCCGCATCGCCTGCAGAAGCAAAGGAATGGTATTCTCTCCTTCGCCCCGCACCACGAAATCACATCCCGCGGCCAGGGCCTCCTCAGGCAGCGAAGTCGGGTACGGTCCTCCGGCCATCACGGTTTTTCCCCGTTGCTTGGCTTCCCTAACCAGGGCCAAGAAGCCCTCTTTCTGAATGTACATAGCCGACAGCAAAATCATATCGGCCCACTGCCAGTCATTTTCCGTGAGTTTTCTGGTGCTCAGGTCTGCCAAGCGCAATTCCCATTCTCCAGGCAGCAGCGCGGCCACCGTGAGAAGACCCAAAGGCGGCACAATGGTCTTGGCGCCCATAAAGCCGATGGATTTCTGAAAACTCCAGAAGGAAAGGGGAAATTCCGGATATACCAACAAAGCCCGCATATTTTTCATACTCCATCCCGGCCGGGATTAGGCCGCACTTTGTCTTTCCAATTGCCGATCCTCCCGGGCAGAGGCCAGATTTCTCCGCATCAATTCCCGGTAGGCAAACAGGGTTTCTCCTAAACCGCAGTAACTCAAGTAGCGAACCTTCCGGCTGGGATTCTTGCGGATGACGGCTGCCAATTGTCTCCAGAATTGCCCCCGGTAAGGGGCGCGCAGGCCCTGCCGCCAGATCAATCGCAGCAAACCCAGAAAGCCATTTTCTTTGATGATTTTTTGGTTTGAGGCCGGTCGGGAGGAGGCGATACCCCGGTTTTCCTCGATACCCAGGGCCCGGCGGGTGGGCCGCATGTGCAATATCGCCTGAAAGGCCCGCTGCAAAAAGGCTGTGGGCTCGTAAAGACGTGCCATGGCTTGCAGGTATTCCTCCATGATTTCCTCTGCCGGCCGGGTGGGGATGAAGTTCATGCCCCGGCTGGAAAGGTCGCCGGCCTCGTGCATCCCCTCCAGGAGCCGGCCCTCCTCCTTCAGGCGCCGCCAGAGACTGGTCTGGGGCGCGGCCTGAAGGAGATTGACCATGACCACGGGAATATGATTTTCCTCGACAAAAGCGCAGATGCGTTCTCCGGCTCCCTTCTCTTCACCGTCAAAACCGATGATAAAGCTGGCCACCACGGAAAGGCCGTTTTTATTAATATTCTTGAGGGATTCGGCCTGGGGATTGCGCAGATTGTGATATTTCCGGCTTAAACCCAGGGACGCGGCGTCCGTGGATTCCACGCCCACGAAGATAAAGCTGAAATTGGCCGCAGTCATCCGGTCAATCAATTGCAGGTCTTGACCCAGATTTAGGGAGGCCTGGGTCCAAAACGCATAAGGTTCACCGTGACTCTTCATCCAGGGGGTCAGTTGCTCCAAGATGGACAGGGCATGTTGCCGGTTGCCGATGAAATTGTCGTCGCTGACGAAGATCGCCCGCCGCCAGCCTAGGCGGTAGAGGGTCTCCAATTCTGTCAGGACCTGCTCCGGTTTTTTGTACCGGGGTTTGCGGCCGTAGAGGTTGACCACATCACAGAACTCGCAGTCAAACGGACAGCCCCGGGAGGTCTGGATGCTCATCACCGTGTAATCATCAAGATCCAGGATATCGAACCTGGGCAATGGCGAGCCGCTCATCTCCGGTTTGGCGTCCTCCTGAAAGACCCCCCGTTTTTCTCCGGCAGCCAGCGCGGCCAGGAAAAGAGGCATGGTATTCTCCACTTCTCCCCGGAAGAGAAAATCTGCGCCTGCGTCCAGAACTTCCTGGGGCAGGGACGTGGCATAAGGGCCGCCCGCCACCACTGCCTTTCCCCGGGCCTTGGCCTCCCGGACCAAGGGTAGCAGGCCCTCTCGCTGCACCAGCATACCGGTGACCATCACCAGATCGGCCCAGTCCCAGGCCCCCTCCGGTAAGGTCCGGGCATTCAAGTCCACCAGCCGCAGTTCCCATTCCGGGGGCAGCAGCGACGCCATGGTGATGAGCCCCAGGGGCGGGGCCAGGACCTTGGTGCCGTAAACCTGGCAGCTTTCCTTTAAACTCCAGAAGGAGGTGGGGAAAGGAGGATTAATCAGTAATGCTTTCATTTATTTTTCTTTTGGTTAATGAGGAGAATGGCCCATTTCCCTGAAGGCAGGCGCGCATATCCAGCACCCGCTGGTCCTCATTCACTATGATAGCCGGAAACAGGTCCTGGCGCAACAAGACAAAGGGCTGCCGGCCTTGAACCAGGCTGCGGATCTCGGCGTCGAAAGGCGCAAAAAAGGGGCAGTCCACCCGCTCCGCGGTTCTCTTCCCCTCTTTCTGCAAGGGGGGATTAAAAGGAGCCAGGAAGCGCCCCCCGGCCAGGAATTCAGGAGTAAAATGGCGCTGATCCACCACCAGGAAGGAGACCTGGTACTTCCGGCAAAAGTCCCGGACCACCTGGGGGTCGGTTGCGTAATAGGCCTTGAATACATCCTCCAGACGGAGCCTGAGCCGTTGCCAATAACCTTTGCTCCAGGGGTGGGCTAGCTCATAGCTGGCCAGGACCGGGCGCTGGGCAAAGGTGGGGAGGTTGTCCATCAGGTTGGGGTGGCCGGCGAAGAGCGCGGACTTTGGGGTCCGGGCCAGGGCCGTGAACAAGGGCCGGTACCCGGAAAAGTCTTTCAGACCCACGTTTTGCAGACGCAAGCACCCCAGAACCACAATCAGCGCCACGGCCGCCACGGGCAGCCACCGGGGCCAGGGCCGGACCCGGGTGGCCGCTTCCAGGCACAGGGCCAGTCCCAGGCAATAGCAAAGGTTAAGAGTATAGACCAGGTAGCGGTCCGGGATAAATAACTTCAGAAGAATTATCCGGGCCAGAAAATAGAGGAGGTAGGAAGACAAAAGCAGATACCAGAAGGGTTGCAGCCGGGATTTCAG
>QZIZ01000116.1 GCA_003599195.1 Deltaproteobacteria bacterium
CTCCTGAAGTCGACCTCCCGGCCGCTCAGGGGTTCGCCGGTGGTATTGAGCAGGTAATGAAGGATCAGTATTTGCTCGGTCAGGGGCAACTCGCCTTCTCCCTCCGCCGGGGTGACCTTCACCTCCGGCCAGGAAACCCTCCGGGGTTGGCCGAAAAAGGGGACGATGAGCCACTCCCGGACATCCGCATAAAAATATTCACACCGGCTCAAGCCCGCCAGACGTTTGGGATTGATTTTTTTCAATTCGGATACGGCCAGGGCGATGGCCGCTTTATAGTCGTCGATGCGAGGCATGGGTGCTCCTTTTCTAAGGGATCAGGGGCCAGGGATCAGGGGCCAGTTATTTTTTGCTGCCCCCTGATCCCTGGCCCCTGACCCTTGTTTCGATTATATAGCATAATTTTTTCCTTGACATGGGGGAGCGGATATTTTAAGTGTTTTTGAAGAGAGTCGAGGAACAAAAATGACGCAGTCCTGCTGGCCCCGGTATTATTATTTTAGCTACTTTTATTTTACCGGGCCGGAGTGCGCCTCGACTTTTAAAAGAAAGTAAACAACCCAGAAAATCTTTTAAAAGCCGTGGCGCAGGCGAGGCGACCACGGCTTTTTTATTTTCTCGCCGGGCCGTCTCTTGGACCTGAAGAGGTCCCCCACGCAAGGAGAGGAGAAATGATCGGCAAATCCATTCGCATGGAACGCATTCTCAACCGGGAAACGGGCCGCACCGTGATCGTGCCCATGGACCACGGGGTGACCGTGGGTCCCATCGACGGCCTCATCGACATGAAGACCACCGTCAACCAGGTGGCCACCGGCGGGGCCAACGCCATCGTCATTCACAAGGGCCTGGTGGAAGGCGGCCACCGCCGCCGGGGTAAAGACGTGGGGCTGATCATCCACCTGTCCGGGTCGACGGCCCTGTCCCCCTACCCCAACGCCAAGACCCTGGTGTGCACGGTGGAGGAAGCAATCAAGCTGGGCTCTGACGCCGTCTCCATCCACGTCAACATCGGCGACGATATGGAGCGGGAGATGCTGGCGGACCTGGGCCGGGTGGCCCGGGAGTGCCGGGAATGGGGCCTGCCCCTGTTAACCATGATGTACCCCCGGGGCGAGAAGATCAAAGACGAATACGACACCGGGGTCATCATGCACGTGGCCCGCCTGGGCGCGGAACTGGGCGCGGACATCGTCAAGGTCTCCTACACCGGTTCCGTGGAATCCTTCCGCCGGGTGGTGCGGGGCTGCCCCGTGCCGGTGGTCATCGCCGGAGGCCCGAAGATGAGTTCCGACCGGGACATCCTGGAGATGGTGAAAGGAGCCATCGAAGCCGGGGGCGCAGGCGTCTCCATCGGCCGCAACGTCTTCCAGCACCGGGACCCCAGCCGCATGGTGGGCGCGATCAGCCTGCTGGTGCATGAGAACAGCAGCGTGGATGAGGCGTTGTCGTTTTTGCAGGCGGTGTAGGGCGCGCCTTGCGCGCCAAAGATGGTGCTTTCCGAAGCCAATGATGGTGCGTAAGACGCACCCTACGAAGGAAAAACCATGAAACAGCTATGGGTCAAAGTTGACCCCTGGGATAAGAAGCTGGTCACCACCGCGTTGGAGTCCGGCGCGGATGCTCTCTGGGTGCCGGAGGGCCGGGTTCAGGAGGTCAAAGCCCTGGGGCTTATCAAGGTGGTGGCCCCGGACGGGGACCTGGTGCCGGGGAAGGACGTCCAGGAAGTAGCCATCACCGGCATGGACCAGGAGGAGGAAATTATCCGCCTCTCCCGCCAGGGGCCGGTGGTGGTGAGCACTCCCGACTGGACCGTCATCCCCCTGGAAAACCTGGTGGCCCAGGGCGGCAACCTCTGGGTGGAAACCGCGGACCCGGATGCGGCCCGCACCTTCCTGGGCATCCTGGAGAAAGGCGTGGACGGGTTGCTGGTCACCAGCCGGGACCCCGGGGTGATCAAAAAAATCGCCCGCCTGGTCAAAGAGGCCTCGCCGCCGGCGGAACTGGCCACCGCTCGCATCACCCAGGTTAAGGCCTTGAGTATGGGGGACCGGGTCTGCGTGGACACCTGCGCCAACATGGGATTGGGAGAGGGCATGCTGGTGGGCAACTCCTCAGGCGGCCTTTTCCTGGTGCACGCCGAGTCCCTGGAGAACCCTTACGTCGCTCCCCGGCCCTTCCGGGTCAATGCCGGGCCGGTGCACGCCTATATCCGGGTGCCCGGAGGCAAGACCCGGTACCTGGGGGAGCTGGCCGCAGGAGATGAAGTGCTGGTGGTCAATCACCAGGGCCATACCTGGCCGGCGGTGGTTGGCCGGGTGAAAGTGGAGCGCCGTCCCCTGATGCTGGTGGCCGCGGAAGCCGGAGGCCGGGAGATCACCGCCATCCTGCAAAACGCGGAGACCATCCGCCTGACCCGCCCCAACGGAGAAGCGGCATCCATCGTCACCCTGCAGCCCGGGGACGAAGTGTTGGTGGCCCTGGAAGAAGCCGGCCGTCATTTCGGCCACAAGGTCCAGGAAACCATCCTGGAGAAATGAGCTATGACGGAAAAAGAAGAAATACGCCAACAGATCAACGCCCTGGACCAGGAACTGGTCACTCTGCTCAACCGCCGCCAAACGTTAGCCCAGGCCATCGGCCGCATCAAGGTCCAGGCCGGCCAGCGGACGCTCGATTTCCAGCGGGAGGAAGAGGTCCTGGCCCAACTGATGCGCCTCAACCCGGGGCCGTTGAGCCACGCGGCCCTGAAAAACATCTTTCGGGAGATTATCTCCGCGTCCCGGCAGATCCAAAGCCCCCTGAGCGTCGCCTTTTTGGGGCCGGAGGCCACCTTTTCGCACCTGGCCGCGCTGAAAAAGTTCGGCAGCTCCACCCGCTTCGGCCCACTCTTAAGCATCCATGAGGTCTTCGTGGAGGTGGAGAAAGGCAACTTCGATTACGGGGTGGTGCCCATCGAGAACTCCACGGAGGGGGTGGTCAACGACACTCTGGACCACTTCGTGGAAACTGCTTTGAATATCTGCGGGGAAATTTTCCTGGAGGTCTCCCACGACCTGGTGTCCAAGTCCGGGCAACGCCAGGACATCGAAGTGATCTACTCCCACCCCCAGGCCTACGGCCAATGCCGCCGCTGGCTGGCGGGGCACCTTCCGGAGATTCCCAACATCGAAGTGGCCTCCACCGGGGTGGCCGCCCAAAAAGCCGCCAAGAACCCCAACGCCGCGGCCATTGCCAGCGCTGCGGCCGCGTCGCTGTATGATCTGCGGGTGGTGGAGCGGCGCATCGAAGACCATCCGGGCAACGTCACCCACTTCTTCGTCATCGGCCCGGAATCCCCCGGCCCCACCGGCCGGGACAAGACCTCCATCATCTTCGCGGTGGACAACATCCCGGGCGCGCTTTACAAAACCTTGCAGCCCATTGCCGACCGGGGCATCAACATGACCAGGATCGTCTCCAGGCCCGCGAAAAACGAAATCTGGCGCTACCTCTTTTTCGTGGATATCGACGGCCACCAGGAAGAACCCCAGGTAAAGACGGCTTTGGAGGAGATCGAAGCCCTGAGCGCCCATTTTCAGCTTTTGGGGTCGTTTCCGAGGGCCGCGGGGGTGGAGAATCCCAGTTAAAGGACGGTTTTCGGTTTTCAGTTTGGCGTGATCGGTCGTTGTCATTAACTTTGAATCCTAAATCTTTGCGAAAGCTTCATTTTTGTCATTCTGAACGGAGCGCAGCTTCGTTACGAATCTGGTTTTTGGGCGACTATGAATTCCATTCTGTTTGTAATCATCGGCACCACGGGGAAATGCCTTGCCGCCAAAAACGAGATTCTTCGGTCGCTCCGCTCCCTTAGAATGACAAGTAAGGAGAGTTCGCAGAGTTCTCAACCTTGGACTTTTAATTTCTTAATTCAAGCAGGACGACGGTGTTAGCTCCCGGTACAGAAAACAGAAAACAGAAAGCAGAAAACAAGCCCTTCCGCATCTGCGTGCCGGTGGTGGAAACCAACGTCCGCCGGGCCAGGAACCTCTATCTCCGAGCCGCGCGCCGGGGGTTCTGGACGGAACTGCGGCTGGACTACCTGGAGGAGCCGGACTTGAAGCGCCTTTTCCGCGACCGGCCCGGCAAGGTCATCGCCACCAACCGCCTGGAGAGCGAAGGGGGGCGCTGGCGGGGCAGCGAGGCGGAGCGCCGCCTGCTCCTGGAGGCGGCCCTGGGTTACGGGGTGGACTTCCTGGACCTGGAACTGGCCGCGGACGCGGCCTGGAGGCGGGAGGTTTATGGCCGCCGGGGGTCGACGCAGATCATCCTTTCCTGGCATGATTTTTCCGGCACCCCTGATGCGCCCCGGCTGGAAGCGGTGCTTCAAGAGATGCTGGCCGCGGAGGGCGAAATCCTGAAGATCGTCACCCAGGCCCAGAAGCCCGAAGACAATCTCCGGGTGCTCTCTCTCATCCCCCGGGCTAAGGCCGCGGGCCGAGAGATTATCGCCTTTTGTATGGGCGCGGCAGGGAAATGGTCCAGGGTGGTGGCCCCATATCTGGGGAGTTATTTGACTTTCGCGCCTTTCAGTAAAAGGGGAGCGTCCGCGCCGGGGCAGATGACGGTGAATGAGGTATGGCGGGCGTGGAAGATGTTGAAAAGATAGCTGTCAGCTATTAGCTATTAGCTATTAGCCAAAAGCAAATTTATGAAAAACGATAAGCAGAAAATAGAGATCTTTTTCGAAAATTATGCTTTGAAAGTTAGCAGATTCTCAAAACCTGAAATGCGGAGCGGGAAGACTCCAGATTTTAAGGTACAGAATTCATCTGGTGAACTTCTGTGCTATTGTGAAGTTAAATCAGTTGAGCCTGGAATCGGCGGGATTGGGAAAGACCCCATCTTTAACCGCCTTACTGATGATATTAATAAAGCCATGAAACAATTTGACGCTGTGAATCCTGATCTTGTACTTCCAAATGTTCTTGCGTTCGTGAATCATGACTCTCTCTGTGGATTCCCAGACTTATATGGTGTTCTAACTGGAAATGCAATTATCGAAAGTTCTAAGGCTATTCCTATTTACCGGCTATATTCTGAAGGTCGCATAAAGGATAAAAAAGACAGAATTCATTTATTCGTTTGGCTTGATGATTTCAAGCCTTTTCGTCTACTTTTCAGCCAAACAAACGAGAATCATCATAAACTATTGTGTAGTTTTTTAAATATAAATCCATCAACAATCAAAATAATCGAATCGAAATAAATGGTTTAGCTGACAGCTAAGAGCTTCTTTTATGATTAACGGCCACACCAAAATCTACGGCATCCTGGGCCGCCCGGTGACTCACTCTTTAAGCCCGGCCATGCACAATGCCGCGTTCCAGGCGTTGGGGATCAACGCGGTATACGTGCCTTTTCCCGTAACCGATCTCCCCCAGGCGGTGGCGGGCCTCCGGGGGCTGGCCATCGGCGGGGCGAGCGTCACCATTCCCTTCAAGGAAGAAATCATCCCCTTGATTGATGAACTGGACCCCAAAGCGGCGTGCATGGGTGCGGTGAATACCGTGGTCAATCAAGAGGGACGCTTGATCGGCTATAACACCGACTGGCTGGGCGCGGTGACCGCGTTGAAGACCCAAACCGGCATTGCCGGCGAGCATTTTCTCATCCTAGGGGCCGGGGGCGCAGCCCGGGCCATCGCCTTCGGCATCCTGGAGAATGTCGGCCAAGTCAGCATCGCTGATCTGGATGCGAAGCGAGCCGAGGTCCTGGCCGCAGAAATGCGAGTAGAAGCCATACCCTTAAACTCCCTGGAGCAATGCCCGGCCTCGATCCTGATCAACGCCACCCCCGTGGGCATGGCCCCGGACCTGGAAGGCCTCCCCATCGACCCGGAGTTACTGAACCGCTTCACCCTGGTGATGGACATCGTTTACCGGCCCCTATTGACCCGGCTCCTCCGGGAGGCTCAGGCCCACGGGGCCCGCATTATCGACGGCCTGCAGATGCTGATCCACCAGGCCACGGCCCAGTTTGAGCTGTGGACCGGCCGGAGCGCTCCCCTGGAGACCATGGCCGGGGCCGCGTACGCGGCCTTGGAGGAAGAAGGTTGATGGGGCCACCCTTAATGGCCTCCAAGAAAGAAGGAGAAATTGGGCTTAGTCATCAGCCGGACCAAACCAGAGGATGCCCGAGAAATTCTGGAGCTGCAAAAGCTGGCTTATCAAAGTGAGGCGGCTATCTATCAGGACTATACTATCCCTCCCCTTACCCAGACGCTGCCGGAGATAGAAGCCGAGATGCAAAACCAGGTTTTTCTTAAGGCTATGGCCGACGGGCATATCGTTGGCTCGGTGCGCGCTTATCAGCAACAGGAAACTTGTTACATCGGGCGTTTGATCGTACACCCCGCTTATCAGAACCGGGGGTTGGGAAGGGAATTAATGGGCGAAATTGAAAAGTCTTTCCCACAGGCCAGGCGCTTTGAATTATTTACCGGACATCGCAGCGAACGTAACCTTTATTTATATGAAAAACTAGGCTATCAGAGAATTAGCCGCGAAACAGTTTCAGAGAAGCTGACATTGATTTTTTTGGAGAAGAGAGGTTTTGCCAACTCTCATCTTCCTAATCCGGAAAGCAGCGATGACGCAAAAAATTAAACCTGCTGATACGGTCAACGCCACCCTCACCCTCCCCGGCTCCAAGAGCTACACCCACCGGGCTTTGGTGGCCGCGGCCCTGGCCGAGGGGGAAAGCCTGCTCACCAACGCCCTGGACGCGGAGGACACCCGCCTCACCGCCCAGGCCCTGGACCGCCTGGGGGCGAACATCGACTGGCGGGAAGACGGCGTCCGGGTTAAAGGCGCGTCAGGCCGCTGGCAGCCGGTCTTCGGCCCCATTTACCTGGGCAACTCCGGCACCTCCATGCGTTTCCTCACCGCGCTCTGCGCCCTGGGGGAAGGGGAATACCGTCTCACCGGCAGCCCACGGCTTTGCGAACGGCCCCAGGGGGAGTTGCTGGCGGCCCTGGCTCAACTGGGGGTGAAGGCCTATTCCGAACGGGGGGACGGCTGCCCGCCGGTGATCGTGCATGGAGGCCTTGCCGGAGGACGGGCCCGGCTGTCCGGGGGCATCAGCAGCCAATACCTCTCCGCTCTGCTCTTTATTTCTCCCCTTTCCCGCCGGGGCGTGGAAATCGAGATCACCGGGGACCTGGTGTCCCGGCCTTACGTGGACCTCACCCTGGAGGTGCTGGGGAATTTCGGCATCTCCTATTTCCGGAAAGGCTACCGCTTTTTCCACATCCCCGGCGAGCAACGCTACCTCCCCCAGGATTATGCCATTGAGGCGGACGCCTCCAGCGCCTCTTATTTCTGGGCCGCGGCTGCGCTCACCAATGGCAGGGTGACTATTGCCAACCTCTCCTTTGATTCCTGCCAGGGGGACGTGGGTTTTGTAAAAGTCCTGGAACGCCTGGGCTGCCGGGTCAGCTTCGGCGAGGAGGGCCTGACGGTGGCGGGCGGCCCCTTGCGGGGAGTAGAGGTGGACATGGCCGCCATGCCGGATTTGGTCCCCACCCTGGCGGTTGTGGCCGCGTTCGCTCAAGGCGAGACGGTAATCACCGGCGCCGCGCACCTGCGCCACAAGGAATCCGACCGCCTGGCCGCGGTGGCCGCGGAGCTGCACAAGATGGGAGTAAGCGCCCGGGAGACCCCGGACGGCCTGGTCATTACCGGCGGGAAACCTCACGCCGCGGTGATCGACACCTACCAGGACCACCGCATCGCCATGAGCTTCGCGGTGGCCGGGCTCAAGGCCCCGGGCACGGAAATCCGCGACCCGGACTGCGTAGGGAAGTCTTTTCCCGAATTTTGGGATTATTTTACTAAACTCCAGGCGGCCTAATGATTCTCACAGTCTCGGCCTTCTTCATTTTCCGGCATTTTTTCCGCCGCAGGTTGGCCTCGTGAGAGAACTGTGCTATCTTGACCGCACCGACAGCTTTCTCCGGGAATTCTTCCTTGGTAACCCGCGCCCTCATCATCCTGACCAGCCTTAATTTCCTGGACTACCTGGACCGCTACCTCGTCGCCTCCCTGGGGAGTCTGATCAAGGCGGAAATGGGCCTGAGCGACCGGGCCTTCGGCTTCCTGGGCACCGCCTTTTTCCTGGTCTATTTCCTTTCTTCGCCGGTCTTCGGCTATCTGGGGGACCGCTTCGGCCGCCTCCGCCTCATGGCCGCGGGCGCGGTCCTCTGGAGCCTGGCCACCAGCCTCACCTATTGGGTGGTGTCCTATCCCGCGCTGGTGCTGGCCCGGGGCCTGGTGGGGGTGGGAGAGGCCTCCTTCGGCACCGTGGCCCCCGCGTACCTGGCGGATACCCTGCCTTTGAGCCGCCGCTCCCGGGCCCTGGGATTTTTCTATCTGGCCCTGCCGGTGGGTTCGGCCGCAGCCTACCTGGTGGGGGGACTTGTAGGCAGCAAATGGGGCTGGCGGCCGGCCTTCCTGTTGGGCGGCATTCCGGGTATGCTACTGGCCGCGCTGGTGCTGCGGCTGCCCTCTGCCCCCACCCTATACCAGGGATTGGGAGTTAATTCTGAGAAACCGGCGGAAAAACCCGGTTCTCTGCGCCATCCTCCCTCTCTCTGGATCGGGGCGCGGGACCTCTGGCGGCTGCCCACCCTGCGGCGGGTGACCCTGGGCTACGGCATGATCACCTTTACCCTGGGAGGCCTGGCCTTCTGGATGCCCCGGTACCTGGAGGCGGTCAAGGGCCTGGAGATGGCCCAGGCCAATTATCTGCTCTTCGGCGCGGTCACTGTGGCCGGAGGCTTGGGGATCATGACCGGCGGGTTTCTGGGGGACCGCCTCCTGGCCTACACCCTCAAGGCCCCCCTCCTGGTGAGCGGCCTGGGGGTGGCCCTGTCCATCCCCCTGGCCGCTCTGGCCATCTTTGCGCAAGACCCTTATTTCTATGTGCCGGGACTGGCGGGGGCCATCTTTCTGCTCTTTTTGAATCCCGGGGTGCTCACCGCGGTGGTGGTCAGTGTGGCCGGACCCGGACGCCGGGCCCAGGCCGTGGCCCTGAACATCGTGGTCATTCACCTGGTGGGGGACGTGCCCTCCCCTGTCCTCATCGGCTGGGGCGCCGACCTCTGGGGCCTGAAATGGGGAGTATCCTTCACCCTCCTGGCGCTGGTGGCGGGCGCGGCCCTGATTTTCTGGGCCACATCCTATCTGGCCCGGGACCTGGAGGCCGCAGGGGAGATTTAAGGGCGGTTTTCGGTTTCCAGTTTTCGGTTAGTTCCGTTTTGCCGTTGACTTATCCCCAGAAAATTGGTATAAAGAAAATTCACAATGACGCGGGGTGGAGCAGCCTGGAAGCTCGTCGGGCTCATAACCCGAAGGTCGTAGGTTCAAATCCTACCCCCGCTACCAAGTCCGAAATAAGGGGTCGGCTGATGAAGCCGACCCCTTTCTTTTTTCGGATTGATCCTTGGCGTCCTTAGCGCCTTGGCGAGAAACAGAAAGATTCTCGCAAAGACGCAAAGATCGCCAAGTTTTTCCTTTCTTTGCAGTCGATTTGCCCGCTGCCGGATGATTCGCGGCTATCACTGTTTCACCAGTTCCACCCGCCGGTTCTTAGCCCTTCCGCCGTCTGTGTCGTTCGAGGTGACGGGCGCCAGGGAGGCCACCCCATAGGGTTTCAAGCGCGCCGCGGCGATCCCGTGCTTACCGGCCAGAACCTTAACCACCGCATCCGCCCGGTCTCTCGACAGTTTCATATTGGCATCGAAAGAGCCCACATTGTCGGTGTGGCCGACGACATACAGCTTCAGCTCGCCATTGTTCTTCAGGAGCTTGGCGATCTCCGAGATCGCGGCGTCGGATTCGGGCTTGATGTCCGATTTCCCAAAATCAAAATAAATGCCGTATACCGAAACGTGGCCGGTGGTATTGATGTCATTGCCCATGGCCGCCGCGTCGGCCACCACTTCCTGCTTCATTGCTCCTTTTTCGACAATCGTCAGACTGTACTCGGCAGGATACGCTTTCACCTCGACCCAGGTTTCCTTGTCATCTTTTTGAACCGTGATCGACGAGTACCGGTGGCGCTCATGGACCACCTGGCCGCCGATCTTCTTGAGGGCGTCCTGAATATTCCTGATGATTTTCAGCTCTCCCGGCTGGGCTGCGCCTTTGTTCAGAAAGTACTTAATATAATAAAAGTGGCCTTCGACGGGGAGGTGCTTACCGTCCGCACCGAGAAATTTGTGACTCTCGAAATCCTTGTCCTTGTACTCGACGATATGGAAGTCAGGCATCCGCGACAGCAGGGGGTGGTCCTTGCCCCCCTTGACATCTTTGTCGGCGGCCAGGGAAAGACCGCAACTTGCCAGCACCAAGAACAGACTGAAAATAACCGTCATTGCCTTTTTCATATTTCGTCCTTTTAAGAGATATGGTGTTTTTTCTTTGCGACTTTTGCGCCTTTGCGAGAAACAAAAAAAGGTTTCTCGCAGAGACGCAAAGTTCGCAGAGTATTTTTATCCTTTCTCTGCGTCCTCTGCGCCTCTGCGAAAAAAAAAGAGGGTTCTCGCAGAGACGCAGAGTTCGCAGAGTTTTTATCTTTTCTCTGCGCTCTTGGCGCCTTTGCGAGAAACTAAATCCGGCGGCGTCCTACTTTCCCTGGTGGCCCAGGCTTTCCAGCCTGTGAACCTCGCGTAGTATCATCGGCCCGGCAGGGCTTAACTACCAAGTTCGGGATGGGATCGGGTATGACCCCTGCGCTATGGCCTGGGGCTTATTCATAATGGGTCCACATACGGATGACCTTCACCACCTTTTCTTTTTCCAGGATTTCATAGACTAATCGATGCTTGACGCTGATGCGGCGGGAATAGGCCCCGGCTAAATCACCCACCAGCTTTTCAAATGACGGCGGGGTTTGGAAAGGATTATTTTGCAGGATTCCCAATAACTCAATGGCTTTGGGTTTCAGTCCGGCCGCGGCCAGCTTTTTGGCGTCCTTCTGGGCTTGCCTGGTGAAGACAATTTTCCATGTCACCAATCAAGCTCCTTGGCGCACTCCTTCAACGGCATTTGCAAACCTTCCCGGATGGACTCCCGCATACCAGGAATGGAAAGCAGATACAGGGTCTCCTGGATGGCCCGCCAGTCTTCTTCGGAGATCAAAACCGCATTGGCCCGTTTCCCGGTAATGAGAATGGGCTCATGGGAGGCCGCCGCTTCATCCACCAGGCGGCCCAGCTTATCCCGGGCCTCGCTGACTTTCATAGTGGTCATGACTTCCTCACTATTTTTCTTTCATGTTCACAGGTTATCAAATTCTGGAAATGGATGCCAAATA
>QZIZ01000120.1 GCA_003599195.1 Deltaproteobacteria bacterium
GGTTAAAGATTAAACCGCCGATGCACGCCGATGTACGCCGATAGTTAATATAATCTCAAGCGTCCTTGCACCTTGGCGTATTGGCATGACCGGCAGGATTCCTTATTGACAAAACCGTGATCGGCCAGTAACTTAAGTTTGTTGAGGACCGTGGCGGCTTGTTTCCGCTCCCGGGCTCCAACCACTTCATCATGCCGCGGTACCGGGATTAATAATTTGCTGAAATTGATCGCCTTCGATTGCGACGGGGTGTTGTTCGACTCCCGCCAAGCCAATATTGCCTTCTATAACGCCATCCTGGATCACTTCCACCAGCCGCGTTTAACCTCGGCAGCCGTGGATTTTGTGCATATGCACACGGTTTTCGAGTCCGTGGAATACCTCTTCCAGGGTTATCACGACCTGAACGCGGTGCGGCAGTACGCCCGCTCCCTGGATTACCACCCCTTTATTCCCATGATGGTGGAAGAGCCCCATTTGCGGGAGTTCCTGGAGTTTTTGCGCCCCACTTTCGCCCGGGCCCTGGCCACCAACCGCTCAACCACCACCCGGGCGGTGCTGGAGTACCACCGCCTGTCGGATCACTTCGACCTGGTGGTCTCGGCCATCGACGTGAGCCGCCCCAAACCAGACCCGGAGGCCTTCCGGCGCATTCTGGACCATTTCGGCCTCGAACCCGGGCAAGCCATTTATATCGGCGATTCCCTGGTGGATGAAGCGTTCGCCAAAAACGCCGGGGTGCCCCTGGTGGCCTACCGCAACCGGGAGCTGAACGCGGATTATTACCTGGATTCCTTTGCGGCGGCCCCGGCGATGATCGCCGAGCTGATGAAGTGAAAAAGGAGAAAGGACATGAAGAAATATCAATGCAATATTTGCGGCTATGTCTACGATCCCGAGGCCGGCGATCCGGAGAATAATATTCCTCCCAACACTCCCTTCGAGAGCCTGCCGGCGGATTGGGTCTGTCCCATCTGCGGGGCCGCCAAGGACCAGTTCTCGCCGATGGATTAAGGACAGTTTTCCGTTTTCCGTTTTCTGTTTTAAAGTTCCAGATAGGCATTTCTTTGACTTGGAACTTAGAACCTGGAACTTTACCAGGTTAATTAAAAATCAAGGCGTGGAATTATGGCCGTAATGGCTCAAAACGACCAAGACAAAAACCGGAGCAGCGCTGCTCCCCAAAAATCCTTTATCAGGGAATATGGCGAGGCCCTCTTTATCGCCTTGATTCTGGCGCTGGTGATCAGGGCCCTGGTGGTCCAGGCCTTCTCCATTCCTTCCGGCTCCATGATCCCCACGCTGCTGGTGGGGGACTACCTGCTGGTGAACAAATTCAGCTACGGTATTCGCAACCCCTTCTCCAACAAGGTGCTGATTCCCACCTGGACCCCGCAGCGGGGAGACGTGGCGGTTTTTATCTTTCCCCAGGACCCTTCCAAGGACTATATCAAGCGGGTTATCGGACTCCCGGGAGACCGGGTGCAGATCATCAACAAGAAGGTCTACGTCAACGGCGAGTTGTTTACGGTGCCTCAGGTGCGCTTTGCCGATAACACGGTCATTCCTTTCAATCAATCCACCCGGGATAATTTCGGGCCGATTGTGGTGCCGAAAGATTCCTACTTTTTTATGGGAGACAACCGGGACCAGAGCTATGACAGCCGGTTCTGGGGGTTCGTGCCCATGGAGGCCTTGCGGGGCAAGGCGGTGGTCATCTATTTCTCCTGGGGAGGAGCAGAAAACGAATCCCTCTTTCTGGCCTTCTGGACCGCGCTCAAGTCCCTGGCCACCGAGTTCACCTGGGATGCGGACGCCTTCCACGTCCGCTGGCAGCGGATCGGCAAGCTTATCCATTAAAAGGTAGTTTTCCGTTTTCTGGATTGCTTCCTAATTTATGTCAGTTGGAGTTTCCAATTTAAAAAATTGGGAAGTGTCTTTTTTCTGAGAGGTGCTAATGACCATTCCCCGCTTGACCGTTATCACCCTCGGGGTCAAGGACTTGGCCCAGGCCACCCGTTTCTACCAGGCTATTTTCGGTATTAGCCCCAACTCAGGTTATGAAGGGGTCTCTTTTTTCGAGCTGCCCGGCGTCTGGCTGACGCTCTATCCGGTCGATAAGCTCGCTGAAGACATCTCGCCGCAATTGTCTCCCGACCGTCGGGGTTTCAGCGGTATAACCCTGGCGTACAACGCCCGCAGCAAGGACGAAATAATGGCCATTTTCGAGGAGGTCAAAACTGCCGGGGCTTCCATCATTAAACCCCCGCAAGAAACTTTTTGGGGCGGCTTCAGCGGCTATTTCGCGGACCTCGATGGCTATCACTGGGAAGTGGCTTGGGGGCCGATGTTTGACTTTGCGCCTGACGGTTCTTTACGTTTTAAAGAATAACGTGAAGAATACTATCTATCCACCGCGCTAAATCCCACTATCCTGGGATTCGGAAGCACCTTCAACAATATGCTTTCTAGCCGCGAGCGGCAGACGAAAAAACGAACACTCCTGTGGATCGTCCCTTGGGTGGTTTTGTTATTGGCAGCCAGTTGCGGTCCTCCGTCTGCTCAGATTATCGTTTTCTGTTCCCCGGATTCCCCCCGGATGCGCCAGGCCATTGCCGGGGTGGAAGCGGCCTTGGGCCGGGGGAAGCTGGAAGTGGTTTGCGTCCCGGAGCTGGGACGCCAGGGGGAGGAGGAGTTGCGCCGGGTGCGGGAGCGCCGCCCCGGGATGCTGGTGGTGCTGGGCACCCCGGCCCTGCTGAAGGTGGCGCCGGTGGAAAAGCGGGCGCCCGTGGTCTTCGCGCTGGTGGCCAACCCCTATTTCACCGGGGCCGCGTATGATCCCAAGCACCCGGAAGACCACCAGGAGAACATCACCGGCATCTTCTCCCCGCCGCCGGTGAACGCGGCCTTGAAACAGGGAACCGCACTGCTGGGGCCCCGGGCGTGGGGCCTCCTCTATGACCCCAATGACGGCGTGGCGGTGGAGCTGAAGGACCGTTTCCTGAAAGAAGCCCCCAAGCATGGGATAACACCCGTCATCGCGGCCGCGGGCGACGGGGCCGCGGACCGCCGGGGCCTGGAGCGGCTGCGGGAGCAGGGGGCCAGGGTGATCTATCTGCCCCCAGCGGCCAGCGCGGGCCGCTATGCTCCTCTGCTGCTGGAATGGGGGAAGCAGTGGAAGGTGATGGTGGTGAGCGGCCATCCGGAATGGCGCCAGGGCGCGATTCTGTGGGTGGCCCTGGATTACCGCAAGCTGGGAGAGGAAGCCGGGGTATTGGCCCGGCGGGTTCTGAACGGCGAGGCCCCGGTCAAAATTCCCATTGCGGAGCAGGCCCCGATTGAGGTACAAGTGGACGAGGGGCTGCTGCGGAAATGGAGCGGGTATCCGCCCGCGGGCAGAAAATAAATAAATATTTCTCGCAGAGGCGCAAAGAGCGCAAAGGCGATAAATAACAACCTGGAACTTTTTCCTGGAGGATTTTCATGACCCTCGCCCTCAAACTTGACCCCGCGGCCTGGCAGCCGGAGATAGAAATAGTGCCCTACCGGCTGGATAACGGTCTGAAGATTTTTGTATTGCCCGATCCCCGGGTGCCCGCGGTCTCCCTGCAGCTCCACTACCACGTGGGCTCGCGGCACGAACTCCAAGGCATCACCGGCATCAGCCATCTCTTCGAACACCTGATGTTCCGGGGCTCGGAGACCCTGGGACCGGAGGAGTTCTCCCGCATCCTCCAGGCCAAGGGCGGGGAGATCAACGCCTTCACCACCCGGGACCACACCTCCTATTTCGAAAACCTGCCTGCGGAGCACCTGGAGTTGGGCCTGCAACTGGAAGCCGACCGCCTGGCGAACTTGAAGCTGAACGACGAAAATTTCCAAACCGAGCGCCAGGTGGTGATCAGCGAACGGAAGCTCCGTTCCGTGGACAGTCCCTTCGGGTTGGTCCTGGAGCAGCTTTTTGCCGCGGCCTATACCCAGCACCCCTACCAGTGGCCGGTAATCGGCTGGGACCAGGACCTGAAGCGCATGGGTCTCAGGGAATGCCTGTCCTACTACCAGACTTACTACCACCCGGGAAACTTGAGCGTGGTCATCGCCGGGGACGCGCGGCCGGATCAGGCCCGGGACCTGGTGGAGAAACATTTCGGAAAAATTCCCAGCCCGGGGCCGGTGGCCGACCTGAAGGTGGCGGAACCGCCCCAGCGAGGCGAGCGCCGGGCGCTGTTGAAGAAGGTCTCCCAGGTGGAGGCCCTGTTTGCGGGGTTTCATATCGTCGGTATGGCCCACCCGGACGTCTATCCCCTGACGCTCCTGGCCGTGGTGCTGTCCGGGGGGAGATCCTCTCGCTTCTACCAGGAATTCGTCAAGCCCGGCCGGGCGGTGGAGATGGAGGCGGAGATCGCCTCGCCACCCTGGACCAGCCAGGACCCGGACCTCATGGTCCTCACCGCCATTGCCGCGCCCGGGCAGTCTCTTTCCCAACTGGAGGACGATCTGTGGGCCGCGCTGGCCCGTCTGGAGAAAGACGGCGTGCAGCCGGTGGAGTTGGCTCGGGCCAAAAAGCTCATCCGGGCCCAGGCCGCCCGGGGGCTGTCCCAGAATTTCTACCGGGGCCTGCTGGTGGGCCTGTTCGACATGAAGACCGGGGACGCGGGTAAAGTCAACGAGATGCTTAAACTATACGAGGCAGTCACCCTGGAGGACCTGCACCGGGTAGCCAAAGAATACCTCCGGGAAGACAACCGGACGGTGGTGGCTTTGAAGCCGGTGTCGCCCGAAGAGAGCCGGACACTCGGGGAAATGGTTTGAGTTCAAAGTTCAAGGTTCAAAGTTGAGCCTTGAGCCTTGGTTTTTAACCTTGAACTTTGAACCTTGAACCTTGAACTTATAACTATGCTGAAATTAATAAAAATAGGCATACTCACGGCGGCGTTTTTAACTTTCTGCCTCCCCGCGCCGCTGGTGGACCGTGTACAAATACCGCCCGTGGCGCAGCAGCCGAAACCGGTTTTGCCCCCGCCAGGAGTGAAGCATTTGCCCAAAGTGGAAGATCTGGTCCTGGAAATGACCAACCAGGCCAGGCGGTCCCAGGGTTTGGCCCCTTTAAGCAACGATGAGGAGCTGAGGAACGTGGCCCGAGCTTATAGCGACGACATGCTGGCGCGCAACTTTTTTGACCACACCAATCCCGAGGGGGTAGCCTTCGATGAGCGTATCTCAGACCACTATCCCCACCGGGTTTACGTGGTGGGTGAGAATATCTGGAGCGCGTTCGGCTACCATCCCGATAAGACTCAACAAGTCGCCAAGGAAATCATGGATTCCTGGATGAACAGCCCCGGCCACCGGGAGAATCTGCTCAGCCCCGGTTATACGCATTTAGGGGTGGGAGTCTCGGCCCGGCAAAACAAGATTCGGGCCACCCAGGAATTTGTGGGGAAGTCCAAATCCTCCGGGCTGGGAAAACTCTTCACCTTCATTAAAGCGAGAGTTCCAAGTTCCTGGTTCCAAGTTCCAAGTTGAGCCTTGAATCTTGAGATAGAGCAGATTGTCTTTTAACTGTTCCGAAAAGTTCAAAGTTCAAGGTTCAAAGTTCAAGGTTAGTGCGAATGAAAACGGCGGGCGGGACGCCCGCCCTACTGCTCCTTTCGTTATATCGGGAGAGCCGAAGGCTCATGAGCGACTGCTCACTGCTTACTGCTCACTGCTCACCAAAAGGAAACGCCATGGCAAACTATATTCCGGAAATCCACCAGGCCACCCTGCCCAACGGCCTGAATCTCCTGGGCGTGGAATACGACCGGGTTCCCTGGCTGAGTCTCACTTTTATAGCCAAGCGGGGCGCGGAGGCCGATCCTCCGGGGAAAGGGGGAGTGGCGGATTGGACCGCGGAATTCCTCACCCTGGGGACGCAAAAACGGACCCAGCTGCAATTGGCCGCGGATATCGAGGCCCGGGGAGCGGCCTTGTCCGCCCGGGCGGGCTGGGACGCCACCGTGGTGAGCCTGGAAGGGCTGGCCGAGGACCTGCCGGAACTGATGGCCACCATGGCCGAAGTCGTGCAGACTCCCGGCTTTCCGGAAGGCGAGTTTCCTCTGCTGAAAGAGCGGCGCCGCGCGGAGCTGGCGCATTTGCAGGATGATCCCCGGGAATTCGCCAACCGCCGTTTTACCCGCCTCTTCTTCGGGGACGCCCCTTACGGCCACCCCGCCTCCGGGGACCTGGAGAGCCTGGAGACCATCGGGTTGGAAGACCTCCTGGATTTCTACCGCCGGGAGTTCACCCCCCGGGAATCCACCCTGGTGATGGTGGGGATGGCGCCCTTTGCCCGCATGGCGGCGGAGGCGGAGAAGGCCTGGGCCGCCTGGAGCGGCGGCGGCCCGGTTAGCCCTCCCTATACCCAAGCCCCGGAGCGCCTCCGGGCTCCGGGAACCTACCTCCTGGACCGCCCCGACCTGACCCAGAGCGAAATCCGCATCGGCCACCTGGGTCTGCCCCGGTCCCACCCGGATTACCATCCGTTGCGGCTGGTGAATTACATCCTGGGGGAAGGCGGGTTTTCCTCCCGGCTGATGACCCGCATCCGCTCAGATCTGGGCTGCACTTACGGCATCCGCAGCAGTTTCAACTTCCGCCGTGCCGCGGGGCCGTTTGTAATCTCGACTTTCACGCCCGCGGCCCAGAGCGCCCTGGTGGTCAAAGAGATCAAGGCGGTGGTGCGGGAGGTCAGGGAAGCGGGCGTCACCGCGCAGGAGCTGGCCGAAGCCCAGAGCTATTACGTGGGGCATTTTCCCTTGGGACTGGAGACGCCCCGGGGGATCGGCTCCCGGGTGGTGTCCATGGACCTTTATAACCTGGGCTGGGATTATCTGCAGCGCTACCGGGAACGGATCAGCGAGGTTACCCTGGACGCGGCCCGGGAAGCAGCTATGCGGCACCTGCAGCCGGATTCCCTGGTGACCCTGGTGGTGGGGCCCGCCGCCCAATGCTCCAAGGACCTGGAAGCTTTAGGTACTCTGGAGATTATTAGCTGAAATTCAGTCTATATTTTTTTAGTTGACAAATTGCTTGTGATGTTATGAGATAGGAAAGATTTTGTGAAAAAAAGGATAAGCCCTTTGGGGACCATTAAGAGAGGGAGGAGAGTTTCATGTCCGATACCCCATTGATTGATCAACTTGAAACCGGACCTTGGCCCAGCTTCGTCAAGGACCTGAAACGGGTGGCCGCCAGAAAGCCTGCGGCCAAGGATTTGTTGCGGCAATTAGATCGGTCCTATAAGGACAAGATCACCCACTGGAAACACGGCGGCATCGTCGGCGTGCTGGGTTACGGCTCCGGCATCATCGGCCGTTACTCGGATTTGCCGGACGAGTTCCCCGGCGTCGAGCACTTTCACACCGTCCGGGTCAACCAGCCCTCCGGCTGGTTTTACACCACCCAGGCCCTGCGGGACCTTTGTGCCATTTGGGATGAGCACGGCTCCAGCATCCTGAACGTGCACGGCTCCACCGGCGACTTGATCTTCCTGGGCACCACCACCGACCAGTTGGAACCCTGCTTCGCCAAACTGACCGCCAAGGGTTGGGACCTGGGCGGCTCCGGCTCCGCCATGCGGACCCCGAGTTGCTGTTTGGGTATGGCCCGGTGCGAATACTCCTGCTACGACACCATGGACCTGTGCTACCAGGTCACCCAGGAGTTCCAGTTCGATATGCACCGGCCGTCCTTCCCGTACAAATTCAAGGTCAAATGCTCCGGCTGCCCCAACGATTGCGTGGCTTCCGTGGCCCGGGCCGACCTGAGCGTCATCGGCGTGTGGAAAGACGACATCCGCATCGACCATGCGGCCGTGGCGGCCTATCAGGCCGGCGAGATCAAGCCCCGGGGCGGCGGCTCCCCTTATGACAAACTGGACGTCAAGGCCGACGTCACCGACCTCTGCCCCACTGCCTGCATGAGCTTTGACGGCAAGACCTTAAAGATCGACAACAAGAACTGCAACCACTGCATGCACTGCATCAGCCTGATGCCCCAAGCCCTGCGCATCGGCACCGAGACCGGCGCCACCCTGCTTCTGGGTTCTCACGCCCCCATTCTGGAAGGCGCGCAGATGAGCTGGGTCATCGTGCCCTTCATGCCCATGGAATCCCCTTATGATGAACTCAAAGAGCTCACCGCCAACATCCATGAGTGGTGGTCGGAAAACGGCAAGAACCGGGAGCGCGTGGGTGAATTGATGCTGCGGTTAGGGATGCGGGCCTTCTTCAAAGGTGTGGGTCTGGAGCCCCCGGCGCAGACCGTCCGGACGCCCCGGGCCAACCCCTTCTTCTTCTGGCATGCCGAAGACTTTGAGGCTGAGGCCGCAGGCCGCAAGTACATCAAACTATAAGCAATCTCCATTAGGTCTTTGCGCCTAATGCCGAAATACCACAGGAGGAAAAGGTAAAATGGCTGAACGAATCACGGATATTGGCCCTCCACATTACGATCAGTTCTTGCCGCCGGTCATCAAAGACAACTACGGCAAGTGGAAATACCATGAAATCCTGGAGCCCGGCGTATTGGTGCACGTTTCCGAGTCCGGCGCCAAAGTTTACACCGTTCGGGCCGGCTCCGGCCGTCTGGTGACCACCGACTTCGTCAAAGAGCTCTGTGACATCGCCGACAAGTTTTGCGACGGCTACCTGCGCTTCACCTCCCGGAATAACGTCGAATTCCTGCTCGCGGATCAGAGCAAGATCGCCGGCGTCAAAGACGGCTGCAAAGCACTGGGCATTCCCGTTGGCGCCACCGGTCATTCGGTGAGCAACATCGTGCATACCCAGGGTTGGGTCCATTGCCACACCCCGGCCATCGACGCCTCGGGTATCGTTAAGGCGGTGCTGGACGACCTGTACGAGTACTTCGGCAGCCACAAGCTGCCGGCCCAGGTGCGCATCGCCCTGGCCTGCTGCCTGAATATGTGCGGCGCGGTGCACTGCTCCGACATCGCCATCCTGGGCATCCACCGCACCGCTCCCAAGGTGGCCCATGATAAGCTGCGCCACCTGTGCGAAATTCCCACCACCATCTCGGCTTGCCCCACCGGCGCCATCCGGCCCCACCCGGACAAGAACCTCAAGAGTGTGGTGATCAACGAAGAGCGCTGCATGTACTGCGGCAACTGCTACACCATGTGCCCGGCCCTGCCGGTGTTCGACTCCGAGAAAGGCGGCGTGGCCCTGCTGGTGGGCGGCAAAGTCTCCAACTCCAAGACCGCGCCCATGTTCTCCAAGCTGGCGGTGCCCTACCTGCCCAACAATCCGCCCCGGTGGCCGGAAGTGGTGGGCGCCATCCGCAAGATCCTCATCAAGTACGCCGAAAGCGCCAACAAGTGGGAGCGCGTGGGCGAGTGGGTCGAGCGCATCGGTTGGGAAAAGTTCTTCGAGGTTTGCGACATTCCCTTCACCTTCCAGCACATTGACGACTACCGTTGGGCGTATGACACCTACCGGACGTCGATGCATTTTAAATTCTAAGCAGGTGGGATAAATGGCACTAGACAAAGCAGCGTTGGTGGAATTCATTTACCAACTGGTGGCCAAGGCCCAGGGCAAGAAGCAGCTCAAGGCTATGGACCTCCAGAAGGCCGTGCTGAAAGAGCATCCTGATCAGAACAAGAATGATGTAAAGTTCGCCATCAAGGACCTGATCGACACCGGCCGTTGCGTTTACACCTACTTCGGCGGGAGCTTCGTCGAGCTCCCCCACGAGGAAGGCGCGGCCAAGAAAGTCTGATGGATCGGTCCTGTCCCCGTTTGCTGCTGGCAGCGCTCCGGGGCGGGGCCGGCAAGACCACCTTGACCCTGGGGCTCCTGGCCGCCTGGCGCGATCAGGGGCGAAGACTGGTGCCTTTTAAGAAGGGACCGGACTATATCGACCCCGCCTGGCACGCCCTGGCGGCCGGATGCTCCAGCCATAATCTGGACCCCTTCCTCATGGAGGGGGACCAGATTCTGGCGTTGGTGGCCCGCCACGCGTCGGCCGCGGACGGCCTCCTCATCGAAGGCAACCGGGGGCTGTACGACGGCCTGGACGCGCAGGGAACCTCCAGTACCGCGGAACTTGCCAAAGCACTGGCCACTCCGGTCGTGTTGGTGGTGGACTGCACCATGCGCACCCGCACCACCGCGGCTTTGGTGCTTGGCTGCCAGCATTTCGATCCCCTGACCCCCATCCGGGGGGTGGTCCTCAACCAGATTGCCCGCCCCCGCCACGAGTCCCTGATCCGCAGCGCCATCGAGCACTATTGCGGCATCCCGGTGCTGGGGGCCATACCCCGCTTGAAGTGCGCGGTCTTCCCGGAGCGGCACATGGGTCTGGTGCCCCCCCAGGAACACGCCACGGCCGTGAAAGCGGTAAACACCGCCCGGGACCTGGCCCAGCGGTATCTGGACCTGGACGGGTTGTGGCAGGTGGCCTCCCAGGCCCCTCCCCTGCCCCGGGCGCAAATTTTCGAGTCCCCGGCGGTGGCCGGCGAACCGGTAACCATCGGCATCATCCGGGACTCTGCGTTCCAGTTTTATTATCCCGAGAACCTGGAGGCCCTGGAACAACAGGGCGCCAGGCTGGTGGAGATCAATGCCCTGGAGGACCCCCTCCTCCCGGCTGAACTGGACGGACTATATATCGGCGGCGGTTTTCCCGAGACCCATGCCAAGCAGCTTGCGGAAAACTTAAGTTTTCGCAATGCCATCAAAGCCGCGGCCGAAGCCGGGCTTCCCATTTACGCGGAATGCGGCGGCCTGATGTACCTGGGGGAGGCTATCATCACCCTCCAGGGTGAGAGATTTCCCATGGTGGGCATCTTTCCTTACGAATTCGTGATGGGGAAGAAACCCCAGGGCCACGGCTATACCATCCTGGAAGTGGACCGGGACAATCCCTTCTTTGCCCCCGGGACCCTGCTCAAGGGCCACGAGTTTCATTATTCTCGGATTCAGCCGGAACCCGGCCCCCAAGAAAATCTGGTATTCACAGTGAACCGGGGCGCAGGCCTGGGGGGCCAGCGGGAAGGGCTGGTTTATCATAACGTCCTGGCCACTTATACCCACTTGCACACCCTGGGTTCGCCCCAATGGGCTGCGGGCATCGTCCGACGGGCCAGGGAATACCGCCAGGCCGCCCGGATTCCAGGAGAAAGCCCTCGGCAGCAAGGATATGAAATACCGGGGGTCAACGGATTGGGCCGGGGAGTAATTTTACCTTAATTAAAAAAATTTATCGGCGTGCATCCGCGTGCATCGGCGGTTAAAAATTTAAC
>QZIZ01000097.1 GCA_003599195.1 Deltaproteobacteria bacterium
TGTGCCTCTGTGGTGAAAATATGGTACTATTTACTTATGGTTTACTTAGTCGGCGCAGGCCCCGGGGACCCGGGGTTGATCACGGTGAAGGGCCGGGAAGTGCTGCGGCGGGCCCAGGTGGTGGTCTATGACCAGTTGGCCAGCCCGGAGTTGCTTCAAGAAGCCCCGGCGGACGCGGAAATCATTTACGTAGGCAAAAAGGCCGGGGCCCACGCCCTGCCCCAGGAGGGGATCAACCAGCTCCTGGTGGACAAGGCCCGGGCGGGCCTGAGGGTGGTGCGCCTCAAGGGCGGCGACCCCTTCGTCTTCGGCCGGGGGGGTGAGGAAGCCCTGGCCCTGGCGAATGTGGGTCTCCCCTTCGAGATAGTCCCCGGCGTCACTGCGGCGGTGGCCGTGCCCGCGTATGCGGGCATCCCCGTAACCCACCGGGGGCTGGCCTCCCTGGTGACCTTCATCACCGGCCACGAAGACCCCACCAAGGAGGCCAGCGCCATCCCCTGGGACGTGCTGGCGCAGACCCAGGGCACCCTGGTCTTCCTCATGGGGGTGAAAAACCTGGCGGACAACTGCCGCCGCTTACTGGCGGGCGGCCGCGTGCCTACGACCCCCGCGGCGGTGATCGAGAAAGGCGCTACTCTCCAGCAGCGCACGGTCACGGGAGTTCTGGAAAATATCGCCGCCAGGGCCCAGGCAGCCGCCATCAAACCCCCGGCCATCCTGGTGGTGGGGGAAGCAGTCTCGCTGCGGGAGAGTCTAACATGGTGGGAGACCCGGCCCCTCTGGGGGAAAACCGCGGTGGTCACCCGCACCCGGGAGCAGGCCTCCGCCCTGTCGGCCCTACTTACCGCCGCCGGCGCCCGCTGCCTGGAAGCGCCCACCATCGAGATCGGCCCGCCGGATGATGGCGCGCCCCTGGATCAAGCCCTGGAAAACCTTCCCCGGTACCAATGGCTGGTCTTTACCAGCGCCAACGGGGTAACTGCGTTCTTGACCCGGCTCGGCGAGCGGGGGAAGGACGTGCGGGCCCTGGGAGGCTTAAAAATCGCGGCCATCGGCCCGGCCACGGCCCAGGCCCTGGAGGCCCGGGGTCTCAAGGCGGACGTGGTGCCGGCCCAATTCAAGGCGGAAGATCTGCTGGCAGCCCTGTCCCCCCAGGTCTCTCCCGGAGATAAAGTGCTCCTGGCCCGGGCCCAGATCGCCCGGGAGGTGCTGCCCCAGGGTCTGGTGCGCTTAGGGGTGGAGGTGGACGTGGTCCCGGTTTACCAGGCCCGGCAGGTCACGGAGATTCCTCCGGCAGCCCAAGCCGCGTTTGAGCAAGGCAAAGTGGATCTCCTCACCTTCACCAGCTCCGCCACGGTGCATAATTTTGCCTTGCTGGTAGGCAAAGACCGCTTCCAGACCCTGGCCCAAAACGCGGTGGTGGCCGCCATCGGGCCGATTACCGGGGCCACGCTTCAGGAATACGGCGTCACGCCGCAGGTGCAGCCGGAGGATTTCACAATTTCAGCCCTTTCAAGAGCGATTGTTGAATACTTTATGAGTCAACAATGCTAATAGAGAAAATGAGTTACTATCATGCTAAAATCAATTAAAATACGTGGCTTTAAATCATTAGGTGATGTAATAGTAGAATTACCTAAATTTGCTGTCCTATTTGGTCCAAATGCTACGGGCAAAAGCAATTTTATTGATGCCTTGCAATTACTTTCAAGACTCATATCTGAAAAGACGATTGCGCAAGCACTAGAGCCTATGCGCGGTTATCCTATAGAACAGTTTACATTTCCTGTTGGTGGTCTCCCGCAATTATTCAAGGAAAAAGAAGTTTTTATTTCAATTGAATCAGATTTGATTGTTGCAGACAAATCTGATCCTCTTCGTTATAGAGCAGTTTTGAGACTGGAACCGGAAAAAGGAGATATTAATATAAGCGATGAGTATCTTGCAAGGTTAAGCAAGCAAACCTATGAGCCTAAGATAAGCGCAAGAATCGAAAATGACGGGGAAAATTTGCTGGTGAGAAGGCTTAACGAAGCCGGACAGCCTCGTAAAGAGAAGTTAGGACTTAGCTATACCCTTCTCTCTGATAAAAGATTTTCAGGAAACCTTTATCCAGATTTTGATAAAGCCAGAGATGAATTAAATTCTTGGCGAATCTATTATCTTGATCCCCGTAACGCAATGAGAAAGCCCGCAAGTCCCAAGGAAGTCCAGGACATAGGGCTTTCTGGGAAAGATTTAGCCCCCTTTTTATATCGCTTGAAATGGCACAAAGAGAAATTCAGGGCTGTCGAGAGAACCTTAAGTATGGCAATTCCATCAATTGAAAAAGTATTAGTAGAACTTAATGAAAAGAGAGGAGAATTGGATATTCAAATAATTCAGGATGGGACCCCATACTCAAGCCGAATAGTGTCAGAGGGAACTCTAAGGGTGTTGGCTTTATGCGCTATAGCTCATAACCCATGGCCAGGGAATTTGATTGCCTTTGAAGAGCCGGAAAATGGAGTCCATCCTAAAAGGATGGAACTTATAATAAATCTCTTGGCTTCCATTGCTTTAGACGAAGCAAGTAATCGCCAAGTCGTCGTTACCACTCATTCGCCAGTATTTGTTTCCATGGCTCACCGTTTACAAAAGGAAAAACCAAAAGAAGTTGGTTTATTTGTTTGTCGTGGTGAAGATGGGGAAAGTATTATCGAACGTTTTAACCCAACTCCTGGAACATTATTTCCTGATAGCGAGATCAAGGCTGCCCTGGAAACCAAAGACGAAGATACCGTTTCCCAGATGATGGTGAGGGGGTGGTTGGGTGGCTGATAAGGTTATCAAAATATACCTTTTTGTTGAAGATACTGCACATGAGATTATTGTCCGTTCTTTGTTTCGGCGTTTGTCCGCCGCTGAAGGGGTAAGGGTATCTTTCAGCGTTGCAATACAGGGGGGACATGGGGGAGTAATTACAGGAATAAAAGGTTTTCAAAGCGCTTTGAAAAAAGGAGCAATACCTGCTGGGACTCCAGATTTACTCGTAGTATTGATAGATGCAAACTGTCATGATTTTCAAGAGAGGGTAAGGGAAACTGCAGGTGTTATAGACTCAAGTGTATTCCCATTTTCCGTTATCGGATGTCCAAACCCACATATAGAAAAGTGGCTTCTACTAGATCAACATGCACTCAATAATGTTTTTGGAGTTTCGTTAAATATCCCTCTTCAGAAATGCGAAAGAGATTTCTATAAAAATGAATTAAGAAAAATTATTCAACATGCTGGCTGGCCAATAACGCAAGGAGGAATAGAGTACTCACAAGATATAATTGAAGAGGTAGATTTTGTTAGAGCGGGGAGAAATGACTCTTCTTTTGGAAATTTCATCTCTGACCTGAAATCAGCCTTTAAAAGGATTACAATCTCATTTTAACCATAAAGCCCTACAAATGAATATCCCTTCGAATTTAATTAAATTTAAAGTATACTTTTTTTATGGAATCATGTTCTTAATCGTGGTCTTTTGCATCGAATTATTATCTCAATTAACTTTCTTTATTATTTTTGGGAAAAAATATTCTCCTATGAATCTTAAAAATTATATTGCCAGTAAATATAATGATACCGATGTCAAAGCCGAATTTATGAAGACGGAAATTATACATCCTTACGTGGGTTATGTGTATGATTATAAGAATGAGAAGGATAATTATAGCACCCATGGATTTTTCACCGCCACGCCTTTAGTGAAAAGGGAAGAAGGAACAATTAACATTGTTGTTCTAGGCGGGTCGGTGGCCAAGGAGTTGACGAAATATATCGAGCAGTCTTGGAAAAAGACTTTCCGGATCAAGCCGCGGCTGATTAACCTGGCTATTTATGGGTACAAGGAACCACAACAGTTGCTGGCGCTGACCTATTTTCTTGCATTGGGAGCCGAATACGACCTGGTTATTAATATAGACGGGTTTAATGATATTGTGCTCCCCTATGCGGAAAATTATGCGGCCGGGATTAACCCCTTTTTCCCCCGCAGTTGGAAACTGATGCTTACCAAGAATCCCACTCATAAAGAATTGGCTTTGGTGGGCAAACTGAAATATTTTCAAGATATTAAGCGAGAAAGGCTGGCTGAGTTGTCCGGCAGTATATTTCATGGCAGTGCAACCTACGGGGTAATCAAAACCGTTCAATTAATGATAAATAATCAAGAAATTTATGACAGCTATAAGGCGCTGCTTGCCTTGCAGAGGGAATTGCCCAAAAGATTTGATGAGTCCGGGCCTGTGAAACAGTATGCCGATGCCGCGGAGATGCATGCCGACGCCGCCGCAGTCTGGTACAGATCTTCCTTGCTGATCAACAGCCTGGCCAAAGATAACGGCTTTGAATATTATCACTTTCTCCAGCCTGACCAATACCTGGAGGGATCAAAAAGGCTGACCGGGGAAGAACAACGCCTTGCTTTTAATGCCAAGCATATGTATCGCCAGTCAGTCGTCATCGGCTATCCGATGCTCATTGACAAGGGCAAAATGCTGGAAAAAAATCAGGTTAATTTCTTTGACGCCACCATGATTTTTGCCAAGGTGGCGGAAACCGTTTATTGCGATGATTGTTGCCATTTTAACAAAAGGGGCAATCAAATATTAGCTGATTACATCATTCAGCAAATCAGCCGGCATAACAAACTGGAGAAATTGCAGGTGGCCGGCGCTTTGCCTGATTAGTGGTCCGCAGATGACAGGATTCTTCCCCCCGGCGTCTTCAACGGCCACCATTACCCGGCGGATAGATTACCACCAGGAACTTAACCCGGCCCAATACGAGGCGGTAACCACCCTGGAAGGGCCCGTCCTGGTCATTGCCGGCGCGGGCAGCGGCAAGACCCGCACCCTGGTCTATCGCCTGGCCTACCTGGTGGAGCAGGGGGTGGACCCCGGCTCCATCCTGCTGCTCACCTTTACCCGCAAATCGTCGCAAGAGATGCTGAACCGCGCGACCCATCTCATCCAGCAGCCCCTGGGCCAGGTGATGGGGGGCACCTTCCATGGCGTCTGCTATCAATGGCTGCGCCGCTACGGCGAGCGCCTGGGCTACCCCGAGGGCTTTACGGTCATGGATCGGGCCGACCAGGGGGACCTTTTGAGCATGCTCAAGGAGCGCCTGGGGTTGAAGACCCTGGACGGTCCCTTCCCCCGGAAGGAGACCCTGGCAGAGATCCTGGGCGCCACGGTGAACAAGAACCTCTCCCTGGAGGATCTGCTCTATCGGGATTATCCCCAATTTCTGCCCCACCGCCAGTACCTCCTGCAAATAGAGATGGCTTACCAGGAAGAGAAGCGGCGCCACGCCCTGCTGGACTATGACGACCTGCTCCTGGAGGGGAGGCGGCTGCTCACGGAGCACGAAGAGGTGCGCCGCCAGTTGTCAGAGCGCTTCCACTTCCTGATGGTGGACGAATACCAGGACACCAACCTGCTGCAGGCGGAGCTGGTGCGCCTGCTGGCCTTCACCCATAACAACGTTATGGCCGTGGGGGACGACTCCCAATCCATCTACTCCTTCCGGGGGGCCAATTTCCGCAATATCATGGATTTCCCCAAGCTCTTTCCCGGCGCCCGGATCATCAAGTTGGAGGAAAACTACCGCTCCACCCAGCCCATCCTGGATTTGGCCAACGAGATCATCGCCGGAGCCCGGGAAAAATACACCAAGTGCCTTTTTACCCGCAAGGGGGAGGGCCTGCGTCCCCGGCTCTTCAGGCCGGCCAGCGAAAATGAGCAGTCCCGCCTGGTGGTGGCCCAGGTCCAGGACCTGCATGAGCGGGGGACCCCATTAAATAAGATGGCGGTGCTCTTTAGGGCCGCGTTCCACTCCTTCGACCTGGAAATCGAGCTGGTGCGCCAGGGCCTCCCCTTCATGAAATTCGGAGGCTTCAAGTTCATGGAGAGCGCCCACATCAAGGACCTCCTGGCCCACCTGCGGGTGGTGGCCAACCCCCGGGACGCCATGAGCTGGACCCGGGTGCTGCTTCTGGTGCCGGGAGTGGGCCGCCAGACCGCCAAGAAATTCCAAGCCAACCTCAAAGAAGGCTTCGATCTGCCAAAAGCGGTGGCCGTCTTAGGTAAAATGCGCCCCCAAGCCGGCCTCAAACCCCTGGCGGAGCTGCTCGTCAGCCTCCGGGACCCGGGCCAGACCCTGGTGGCCCGGATGAACCTGGCCCTGACCTATTATGAGCCTCTGCTGACCCAGCGCTATGATGACTACCCCAAACGCCTCCGGGACCTGGAACACCTCCTGACCATCACCGCCCGTTACAAGGAACTGAGAAACTTTTTGAACGACCTTTCCCTGGACCCGCCCTCCAGCCTGGCGGACGTCACCTCCCCCACCCACGACTACCTGACGCTGTCCACCATCCACTCCGCCAAGGGCCTGGAATGGGACGCGGTCTTCATTATCTGGGCCGCGGAAGGCCGTTTCCCGGCCTTCTACTCCCTGGAGAAAGAAGAGGAACTGGAAGAAGAACGTCGCCTGATGTACGTGGCCGCCACCCGGGCCCGGCGTTATTTGGCGGTCCTGTACCCCGCAGTGGGCTATAATAGGCAACTGGGCATGACTTATAACAGCCCCTCCCGCTTCATTTCCGACCTCCCCCCCAAGCTCCTGGAAACCTACCGGGTGGAGGTGGAGGAGTGGTGAGGGGTAGGGTGCGTCTCACGCACCATTCGGGGTGTGTGAAACGCACCTAAAATGGTGCGTAGAACGAACGCACCCTACAGGAAAGTCGCCATGAACAAATGGGAACCGGCTTACTTGGAGACGCATCGTCGAGGGTTGCTTGCGGAAAAAATTCAGGCCGCCTATGATATTTTAAGCCAATGCATTCTCTGCCCCCATAATTGCCTGGTGGACCGGCACCACGGAGAGCGGGGCCTGTGCCGCACCGGGGACCAGCCCATCGTCTCTTCTTACGGGCCCCATTTCGGGGAGGAAGACCCCCTGGTGGGACAACGGGGTTCGGGCACCATCTTTTTCACCCACTGCAATCTCTACTGCATCTTTTGCCAGAACTACGAGATCAGCCACGGCGGCGAAGGCGAGGAAGTATCCTCTGCGGACCTGGCGGCCATGATGCTCTATCTCCAGAAAAAGGGCTGCCACAATATCAATTTCGTTACTCCTTCCCATCAGGTGGCCCAGATTCTGGAAGCCCTGCCCCTGGCCATCGACGGCGGCCTGAACGTGGCCCTGGTCTATAACACCGGCGGCTACGACGCGGTGGAAACTCTGAAGCTCCTGGACGGGGTGGTGGACATCTACATGCCGGACTTCAAGTTCTGGGACCCCCAGGTGGCCGTGGAGGTCTGCGAGGCCCCGGATTACCCGGAAATCGCCCGTCAGGCCTTGAAAGAAATGCACCGCCAGGTGGGGGACTTGGTGATGGATGACGCGGGGGTTGCCCGCCGGGGCCTCCTGGTGCGCCACCTGGTGCTCCCCGACGACCTGACCGGCACCAAAGAAATCATGGAATTCCTGGCCCGGGAAATCTCTCCCCAGACCTACGTCAACGTTATGGGGCAGTACCGCCCCTGCGGCCGGGCCGGCGACCACCCGTCGTTGCGCAAATTCCTCACCGGCCAGGAACACGCGCGAGCCCAACTCCTGGCCCGGGAAGCGGGCCTTACCCGCCTGGACCACCGGGAGAAGCTGTTCAGGTGGTTGTAGATGGACATGTGGGAGAAAAGTAATATGTAATAAGTTGCCTAAAATCGCCGGTTACTTATCACTTATCACTGGCTACTGGCTACTGAAAACCCCAAGCCTTGGAACTAATGAGCACGGATATTTACGCCATAGGCGACATTCACGGCTGCCTGGGCCACCTGGAGCAGTTGTTGGACGAAGTCCAGCCCGATCTGGAGAAGGACCTCCTGCTTTTTGTGGGGGATTATATCGACCGGGGGCCAGATTCCCGGGGGGTAGTGGATTATGTTCTCCGGTTGCGGCAAACCTATCCCCGGGGCCACATTATCTGCCTGAAGGGCAATCACGAGGCCATGTTCCTGGATTTCCTCCAGGGCCGGGACCGGGAACGGTTTCTGTTCAACGGCGGTCTGCGCACCCTCAGGGATTATTGGGGGGCTAATTGGGACCGTTTGCCGCGGTTGCTCCTCCCTCCGGAGCATGAAGAATTCTATCAGGAATTGCAGCTTTACTATGAAACCCCGGATTATATCTTCGTCCATGGCGGCCTGAAGCCCGGGGTGCCTTTAGCGGAGCAGCAGGAAGAAGACCTCTTGTGGATCCGGGGGGAATTCATCGCCTCCGTGGAAGATTTCGGCCGCCCGGTGATCTTCGGCCATACACCTTTCAAACGGCCCCTGATCATGCCCAACAAGATCGGTATTGACACCGGCGCGGTCTACGGCAATTTCCTCACCTGCCTGAAACTGCCCGAAAAAGAATTCTTTTCTAAAGGGCATGGGTTGGTTGACGCAGAGTAGACTGAGCTGAAAAGAGGTGGGGAAGTGGCAAACAGGCCGGCTACAGATGGGGGAAAGGTTGCTCCGGATATCTCGGATGATGATATTTTCGCGGCCATGAAGGAGATCTCCGGATATCTGGATATCACTCCCGGCGACTTCAAAGAGGTTTATCTCCTGGCTTTCCGCCATGCCCAGGAGCGCTTGCAGCGCCAGGTAACGGCCCGGGAGATCATGACCCGGGAGGTGGCCTGGGTAAGGGTGCACACTCCCTTGCAAGAGGTGGCGGAACTTATGGCCGGAAGGGGAGTTTCCGGAGTGCCGGTGGTGGATGATAGCAGCCGGGTAGTTGGAGTCATTTCTGAAAAGGACTTCCTCCGGCGCATGAGTCACCGGAAGGTCACCAGTTTCATGGCGGTGGTGGCGGAATGCTTGCGGGACAAGGGCTGCAAAGCTGTGGGTATCAGGGGGCGGCAAGCTGAAGATCTGATGAGCTCTCCGGCGATTACTGTTACGCAAGATACACCGGTACTAGAGATCATAAAACTATTCAAGGAAAAATCCATCAACCGGGCCCCGGTGCTGGATGCCCAGGGCCGCCTCTCAGGCATCGTCTCCCGGGGAGACCTCCTGGCCCTTATGCCCTGCCCGGCCGGGGGCAAATCATGAACTACTTCCGGAAAATGCGGGGGACCACCACCAGCCCGCCCCGGGTGAGCCTCTCGGAGATTTTCTGGTCCTGGCTGGGGGCCTTTGTGGGCATCATTGCCGTGGCCTATATCAATTATCAATTCCTCAGCGGCACCACATTGGTGCTGTTGATCGGCTCTTTCGGGGCTTCTGCGGTCCTTATCTACGGGGCCATCAAGAGTCCCCTGGCCCAACCCCGGAATCTGGTGGGCGGCCATGTCATCTCGGCCCTTATTGGGGTATCCTTCTACAAATTGCTGCCCGCCGCTCCCTGGCTGGCGGCCCCCCTGGCGGTGGCTACCGCCATCGCGGTGATGCACGCCACCCGGACCTTACACCCCCCTGGAGGCGCCACGGCCCTGATCGCCGTCATCGGCGACGCCAAGATCCATGCCCTGGGCTACTGGTATGCCCTGGCGCCCGCGGGCCTGGGCGCGATGATTATGTTGGCGGTGGCTCTGCTGATCAACAATATTCACAAAACCAGAAGATACCCCGAGTATTGGATCTGAAGATGCTCCCCCAGAGTTTTCCCTTTATCTATAATTAGCGTTGAAAGATTTGCCTTTAAGCAGATTTGACTAATTGACGAATGATGTGACTAAGTTGTATGTTAATCGGAAGTCTTAAATTGGACCTTTTTTTCTCCGAAATTTATCAGGCATAGAGGACTTGTGTGGAAATCTGCTCTGGACTCGCTTAGAAGCCGCCGGTGGTCCTTCCATTTCCGCTGGATTCTGTTAAGCATCACCGTGGGCGTGGTCTCCGGGTTTGGCGCCATCTTTTTTGATGAGTTACTGGCCCAGACCTTCAAGTATTGTATCTACTTGCGCACGGGTTATCTGGAGCCGGCCCCGGGGGCCCCGGCGGATGCGGTTTTGGGGTTCTCCTCGCCTTATTCCCTGCTGTTGATCCTCATCCCGGTCCTGGGAGGGTTGGTTTCCGGCATCCTGGTCTTCACCATTGCCCCGGAGGCCGAAGGCCATGGCACCGATGCCATGATCGACGCCTTCCACACCCGGGGCGGGTATATTCGCAAGCGAGTCCCTTTTGTCAAGATTTTTGCTTCGGCCATCACCATCGGCTCCGGCGGCTCTGCGGGCAAGGAAGGTCCCATCGCCCAAATCGGGGCCGGATTCGGTTCTTTCCTGGCTTCGATCTTGAAGCTCAGACCCCGGGAGCGGCGGATTCTGGTGTTGGCCGGGGCCGCAGCGGGTATTGGCGCCATCTTCCATGCCCCTTTGGGGGCTGCGCTTTTTGCCCCGGAAGTCCTCTACCGGGAAACGGAATTCGAGTTCGAAGCCATCCTGCCCTGCGTCGTCTCTTCCATCGTCGCCTATTCAATTTTCTCCGAGGTATATGGTCGCAAACCCCTGTTCTTTCCCGGTCCGGTGGATTTTGCCCTGCCCACCGAACTTGTGCCTTACGCCCTCTTCGGGGTGGTCTGCGCGGCCGTGGGTTACGTCTATGTGAAGGTCTTCTACGGGTCCCGGGACCGGTTTTTCCGCCTCCTGCAAATCCCCAAAATCTTCAAGCCCGCCATCGGCGGTCTGCTGCTGGGGCTCATTGCCTTTTTTTACCCCCAGATAATGGATGGCGGCTATGGCTGGGTGCAGATGGCCCTGGAAGGAAAGATGTTGTGGTACATCATGTTCCTCCTGGTTTTTTTGAAGATCCTGGCCACCTCCTGCACCATCAGTTCCGGGGGCAGCGGCGGGGTCTTCGGACCCTCGGTGTTCATGGGCGCCATGCTGGGCGGGGCCTTCGGCCACCTGGGCCATCAGGTGGCGCCAAGTTGGGTGATCAACCCCAATTCCTTTGTCTTAGTGGGCATCGGCGGTTTCTTTGCAGGGGTGGCCAAGGTGCCTCTGTCTTCCATCATCATGGCCTGCGAAATGTGCGCCTCCTATACCCTGTTGGTCCCCCTGATGCTGGTTTCCTCCATCTCCTATGTCCTCCTGGGCAGGACCAGCCTCTACGAAAAACAAGTGTTCAGCCGTCTGGCGTCGCCCGCGCACCTGGGCGAATTCGCCCGGGGCCTGCTGACGGAAATGCGCGTCAACGAGGCGGTGG
>QZIZ01000119.1 GCA_003599195.1 Deltaproteobacteria bacterium
AGCGCAGCGGAGTGAAGAATCTCGTTTTTCCCGCGCCCCTGAGATTCTTCGCTGCGCTCAGAATGACAATTTTACTTGTTTGATCGCGACTTAGTATAAAAGCTGCGGAGAACTCACAAATAGCCTTACCCCCTCCCATGCGCCTGTAGCTCGGGGGATAGAGCAACGGACTTCGAATGGCTCAGAAGGGCTTGTTTTCCCTCACCTTTTCCCCAATTTAACTGCCTGTTTTGGCTCCATATCTACGTTACATTTCCATACAGAATCCCGGTGCCTCCAGTAACTCTTTGGGTTGCCTGGAAAAGTGCATAGCATCACCCAGGTATTTGGAGCTGGAGAGGGCGATGGAGGAAATCCTGCAAAACAAAGGTATTAAAACGAAAAACGCAAAACGATCGTCCTACCGGGACCAATAAACCCGGACCAACGGATTCGTCTCCGACCAGCGGAAGTCCAACTCGCCCTTATAGGCCCGATAGACTGCGCGGCCCAAGTGTTGGGCCAACTTTTCGGTGGTGGTCTTCACTTCCAGTTCGTTTTTGCCTGCTTCGGTCATGGTGATCACCCGGTCCAGGACGCTCCGGGACGAGACCCTGGCAGCTTCGTTTTTAAGAAGGGTGATGACCTCATCTTTGTGTTCCTTGAAAAAATCGCCGCTTAATGTCAAATATCCTTCCGGATATTGCTCCTTGACCTTACGGCAGGTGGGGCAGACGACCTGCTTGACTTTGGCCGTGCCCGCCAGCCGTTGGGCCAGCTTTGCGTCATAGAACCAGCGCTTGCTTTGGTAAAGGGCGTTGCAGTCAGTGCATAGGGACGCCTCCTGGCCCTCTTCCGGAAGGTAAGGGTCTTCCACCCGGCCGACGTGGCCGAACTTTTTGCCCTTGGCGCCGCTGGACTTTTTGCTTTCATCGTATCTTCCCATGGGTCATTCCTTTCTCGAGAGCAGTCATTCATGAGCCGTCGGCTCAGCCGTAAATTATGGCAGGTTCCGTTCATAGCCGGTCAACTATGGCATAAGATAATCAGCCCAGCCCCCCTGCGCCAGTCGGTGCAGGGCCGGTGTGGCCGGATTTTGAAATTTAGCTCTAGAGATCAACCCGGGTGACCTGGAGGCGCAAAATATCTTGCAGATGTTGAAGACTCCAAGAAATGATTGAAGGTTGGATGCATTTTCTCTGCGCCCTCTGCGTCTCTGCGGCGAATCATTTTTTAACCGCAGAGACGCAGAGGACGAAGAGCCAGTATTCCTGCTAGTCCTTAAACAATTCCGTACTCAAATACCTCTCCCCCGTGCTGGGTAAAACCGCGACGATCAGTTTTCCTTTATTCTCCGGGCGGGCCGCAACCTTCAGCGCGGCAAAAACCGCGGCTCCAGAGGAGATGCCGCAGAGGATGCCTTCCTCCTTCGCCACCCGCCGGGAAGTCTCGAAGGCCTCTTCATTGGCGACGGTGACGACTTCGTCGATAACCATGGTGTTCAGGATTTCCGGCACAAACCCCGCGCCGATGCCCTGAATTTTGTGGGGTCCGGGCGCGCCTCCGGAGAGCACGGGGGAAGCCGCGGGCTCCACGGCCACCGCCTTAAAAGATGGCTTACGGGCCTTGATCACTTCCCCCACCCCGGTAATGGTGCCGCCGGTGCCCACCCCGGAGATGAGGATGTCCACCGCGCCCTTGGTGTCCCGCCAGATTTCCTCCGCGGTGGTGCGCCGGTGGATTTCGGGGTTGGCGGGGTTGGCGAACTGGTTGGGCATGAACGCGCCGGGCGTTTCCGCCAAAATCTCCTTGGCCCGGTTGATGGCGCCGGTCATGCCCTGGGCCCCCGGGGTGAGGACCAGTTCCGCGCCCAGGTGTTTCAGGAGCTTTCTCCGCTCAATACTCATGGTTTCAGGCATGGTGAGAAGCAGCCGGTATTTCTTGGCCGCCGCGACGAAGGCCAAGGCAATGCCGGTGTTGCCGCTGGTGGGCTCCACGATCAAAGTGTCCGGCTTAATCAGGCCCTGGGCTTCGCCTGCCTGGATCATGGCCGCGCCGATACGGTCCTTGACGCTCCCCAAGGGGTTCATGGACTCCATTTTCCCCAGGATGACGCCCGGCAGGCCCCGGGAGACGGCGTTCAGCCGCACCAGGGGAGTAGAAGTGTGACCCACCACGTCCACGATGCTGTCGAAGATGACTTTCATGTTGTTTTCCCCTTATAAACCAGCTCCGGTTTCTTCAAAAACACCTTGGTGTCAGGGGGCACGGATTCGGTGATCCAGACGTTGCCGCCGATGGTGGTGCGGGCGCCGATGACGGTCTCGCCCCCCAGGATGGTGGCCTGGGCGTAGATGATCACGTCGTCTTGAACCGTGGGGTGGCGTTTCTTCGTCCGCAGGGATTCCACCACGTCTTTGGGGAGAGACAAGGCACCCAGGGTCACCCCCTGGTAGAGGCGCACCCTTTTCCCGATCTCCGTGGTCTCCCCGATCACCACTCCGGTGCCGTGGTCGATGAAGAAGCTCTCCCCGATGTTCGCGCCCGGATGGATGTCGATTCCCGTCTGGTGGTGGGCGTATTCGGTCATGATCCGGGGCAGCAGCGGGATGCCCTGCTCAAAAAGCTGGTGGGCCACCCGAAAGACGGTGATGGCCCAGAGCCCCGGATAGCTGAAAATAATCTCATCGTAGCTCTTGGCCGCCGGGTCCCCTTCATACGCGGCCCGCACGTCGGTGGCCAGGATGCTCCGAATCTCGGGCAGTCGGCGCATGAAGCGGACGGCTTCCTCCTGGCCCCGGTCCTCGCAGTGGGTGCAGTCCAGGTCGTAGCGCAGGCATTCATGCCGGATGCTTAGTGCGATCTGTTCGGCCAGCAACTCAAAGAAGGCCATCGCCTCCTGGCCGAAATAATAGCCCAGGTTGACTTCATCCACCCGGTGGCGGATGAAATAGCCGGGAAAGAGGAGATGGCGGGCCCGGTGGAGGATATCGATAATCGCCTCCCGGGAGGGGATAGGCTCCGGGCCCACGTGGTCGAAACAATCCTCCCGGCGGCAGGAAAGGACCAGCTCATTGACGATCCCCGGGATTTCCTCCCGGAAATGCCGCGTGGTCTTCACTTCGACTTTGCAGCGCTCCAGGTCGGTCGGCTTGCCCATGAACCCTCACTCCACCACCCGGGCGCAAACCGCGTCCCCCACTTCCCAATAGGGGGACAAGGCCCGGAGATTTTCGATAATGCCCGGCATAGTATCGATGACGAAATCTATTTCCTGCTCGGTGTTATAGATGCTGAGGCTGAAGCGGATGGAGCCGTGGGCCATGGTGAAGGGCACGCCCATGGCCCGGAGCACGTGGGAGGGCTGCAGCGACCCGGAAGTGCAAGCGGACCCGGAGGACGCGCAAATGGCGTATTCGTCCAGCCTCAGCAGGATGGCCTCCCCTTCCACAAATTCAAAGCTGATGTTGCTGGTGTTGGGCAGGCGGCTGGACCGGTCGCCGTTTACCCGGCAGCGGGGCACTTTTTCCAGCAGGGTGTTTTCCAGCTTGTCCCGCAGGAATTTGACAAAGGTGTTTTCCCTGGTCATCTTTTGCCCCGCGAGGTCGCAGGCCAATCCCAGGGCGATGATGCTGGGGACGTTTTCCGTTCCCCCCCGGCGGCCCTTCTCCTGGTGGCCGCCGATCAGGAAGGGTGAGAACCGGGTGCCCTTGCGCACGTAGAGCGCGCCCACGCCTTTGGGCGCGTGCAGCTTGTGGCCGGACAGCGACAGCATGTCAATGGAGCTGTTTCTCATGTCAATGGGGATCTTGCCCACGGCCTGGACCGCGTCGGTGTGAAAGAGGATGCCCCGGTTCCGGGCTTGGGCCGCCATCTCCTCCACCGGGAAGATCACCCCGGTTTCGTTGTTGGCCCACATGACGCTGACAATGGCCGTGTCCGGGGTGAGGCTCTTGGCGTATTGCACCATATTCAGGCGGCCCTCGGCGTCCACCGGGATTTCCGTCACCCGGCAGCCTTCCTGGGCCAGTCTGGCCCCCAGGGAGAGGACCGCGGGGTGCTCCACCCGGGTGGTGACGATGTGGCGTTTGCCGGGGTTGGTGGCCAACGCGGAGCGAATCGCAGTGTTGTCGCTCTCCGTGCCGCAACTGGTGAAGATGATCTCCTCCGGCGCCGCGCTCAAGAGGTTGGCCACCTGCTCCCGGGCCCGGCGCACCTTGCGGCCCACTTGGCCGCCAAAGGTGTGCATGCTGGATGGATTGCCGTAAAACTCCTGCAGATAAGGGAGCATGGCCTCCAGGACTTCCGGGGCCACCCGGCTGGTGGCGTTGTTATCCAGATAGATGGGGTTCACTTGGACACCTCCTCCACTTCCAGTTCGGGCCAGACCAATTCCCGGAGCTTGGCCTCCACCACCTGCTTCATGGTCAGATGGGACGCGGCGCAGGACGCGCAAGCCCCCCTGGTGGCCACCAGCACCCGGTTGCCCACCACGTCGATGAGCTCCAGGTCGCCGCCGTCCATCTGCAGCGCCGGCCGGATTTCCCGGTCGATGGTCTCTTCGATCATCTTGATCTTCTGGATATTGGAGAGCTTGGGCCTAATTATCTCCTTGGCCTCGCCCCGCACCCGGTCGATGATCTCCTGGATGGCCTCGTGGCAGCCGCCGCAGCCGCCCCCGGCCTTGGTGTAGTTGGTCACTTCCTCGATGGTCCGGAGATTGTTTTCTTTTACCACCCGGGCGATTTCCTCCTCCGTGACCCCGAAGCACTCGCAGATGATCTTGCCTTCCTCCGTGGGCGCAGGCTCGCCCCGGTAATGGGCGATGGCCGCTTCCAGGGCCTCCCGGCCCATCACCGAACAGTGCATCTTTTCCTCGGGCAGCCCTCCCAAAAAGTTGGCGATGTCCTGGTTGGTGATCTTGGCGGCTTCCTCCACGGTCATGCCCTTGATCATCTCGGTGAGCGCCGAGGCCGAGGCGATGGCGCTGGCGCAGCCGAAGGTCTTGAAGCGGGCGTCGACAATGCGCCCCTGCTCATCCAGCCTGAACGTCAGCTTCAGGGCGTCCCCGCAGGCCAGCGACCCCACGGTGGCCGCGCCGTCGGGATTCTCCACTTCGCCCACGTTCCGGGGGTTCAAGAAATGTTCCTTCACCTTGTCCGTATATTCCCACATGGGTATTCTCCTTTAATTTATCCACTTTCAGGCCTTTTGCCGAGGCCGCGTCCGGGCCTTAACTTGATTAAATTAATATAGTTCAGGCAAAATGAAAATACAATGGCTGTAACAGATAGGGAGGAAATGGAGGAGGTGAGGGTTTAGGAGGGTGCGGAACACTAAAAGTAGGGCGGGCGTCCCCGCCCGCCCGGTATTTCCTGGTTCTCCAGGTACCCCGGTTGCGTTGGAGAACTCCTTGGAGGCCAAGGTTTGCTTGGGGAGCCTGCCTCACGGACTACGATCCCTATTAATTTCTAGAGGTGTCCAAGCAGAGCTTGGACGGATAATCAGCGTTCCCAAGCGGAGCTTGGGAACGAGGTTAACTGCTCACTGCTCACTTCCCCCGGATAGCCTTCACCATCTCCGGGGTGACCGCCGGGGCCCGGTTGGTCCAGGCCCCGCGGATGTAGGTAATCGCGGCCGCGATCTGTCCGTCGTTCAATTTCTCTTTCCAGGCGGGCATCTGCCCCATTTCGCCCTTTCTGCCGTTGAGGACTGTCGCGATGACCGGCTTGGGGTCCCCCAGCACGAACGGATTCTTGTTCAACGCCGGGAACTTGTCGGGCAGGCCCTCGCCATTGGCGCGGTGGCATTGGGCGCAATTCTCTTCGTAGACGCCCTTGCCTTGCTTAATAAGAGCTTCAGAGCCGTGGGCCGCAATCAAGCCTGACCCCACCAGGGTGGCAAAGATCAAGGCCAGCTTTAAGAACTTTTTCATCGGTCCTCGCTATTTCCCCAGGGAGGCTTCCGGCGTCAGCATCACCTGGATGCCGAAGGGGTCTGTGAATTCCAGCTCCGGCCTGAAATTCAAGGGTTTTACGCCTCTCTTGTTCAAGTACTTGGCCAGTTCCAGGTTGACGTTGGCAGGCACCTCCACCCCGGCCTTGGTGAGGGCCTCCCGGAGGAGGGCTTCCGCCTTGCCGGCCATGGCAGTGGCATCTCCCAGGATGCGCATGCCTTCCACGGGGTTATGGAAACCCACGGAGTTTTCGGCGCCCATGTAATTCACCCGGTAGAAGGCTTCAAGATAGAGGTCCTTGGCCCGGTCATACAGGGCCTTGTCGATGTTTTTCCCTCCGGCCTGGGCCTTGTGGGCTATCTCAAAGAGCTTGGCGGTAGCGGCGGTGGCGTAGCCGGCCCGGTTCAGCATGGAGACGGTGCGGTCCTGGATGCTGTAGACCCGGTTCCTGAGCCATTGGGCCGTCTCCGCGTGGCACTGCTGGCAGGCCCGCAGGTCGGTTTTCAGCGGGCTCGTCACATCGTGATCGGACACCTTGTTGGCCCCCACCCGGACATAGGGCATGTGGCAGTCGGCGCAGGAAGCCCCGGCCTGCCAGTGGGTGCCGCCCCGGCTAAAGAACTCGTATTCCGGATGGCGGATAAAGGCCAGCTTGAAGCCGGTGACGTTTTGCTTCCATTCCCCCACCTTGGGATCGTTTTTGATGACCTTGATGATATTTTCGATGGAAATGTCCCCTTCCTTGCTGCCTTGCCAGGGGAAGAAGAGGCCAACGGAATTCATCTTTTCGTCTTTGGGGATGTCGTAAGTTACATGGCACTGGGCGCACACCAGGCTGCGCATCTGCTGGCGGGTCGCTTTTTCCCAATCTATGCCGGCAAAGGGGAAGGAGCGCTGGGCCACCGGGTGGGTAATCGCCAGGGCCATGGTCTTATTGTTGTGGCAATCCACACAGGAGACTCCGTATTTCTGGAATTCCTTGGGGATCTTGGCGTGGACATCGAGATAGGGAAGTTTGAAGTAATCCACCCCCATCTCTTTTTCCAGTTTGGGGGCATAGAAGGATTTGCAGCTCAGGCAGACGCCCCCGGCCTTGAGGCGGGAGGGGTCGATCTCCAACTGATCGATGATCATGTAATGGTGGCCCCGGGGCTCGTTGTATTCGATGCCGAAACCCCAGCCGTTGAAGAGCAGGGCCATGAAGGGGAACTCGCTCAGCTTGTCGTAAACCACCTTGTCGGTGTCCCACCCCTTCTTATACTTACTCTTGCCCGCAGGCTTGGGAGCCTCGGTTTTCTTCCAGAGATCGTATTCCAGGGGATAGGCCTGGCCCCAAACCTTGGGATCGTACTCGCCGTCTGGGATGCTCACGGGCTTGACCGGCTCCGGTTTGGGAGGGGAGCAGGCGTAAAGGCATATGAGCATTCCCGCCGCCATCACGGCCATGATCGTATAAATCAACGCTCTCGGTTTCATAAGGTCTCCCATCCCTGAAGTTTTTTGGAAAATTAAATCCTATTCCTCGTACCTGGTTAAAATGGCCCCGGTGTGCTTATGGGTCATTTTCCGGTGGCAGTCCCAACACTGCCGGTCTTCATTGATCCGGGAAATAATTTCGGCATGACAGCGGCGGCAATTATCATCGACAAACCCTGCGCCCCGTTTCGAGATACGGATGGTTTCGGAGACCCGGCCCGTATGGAAGGCCAGCCAATCCTTGAGGCCGTCGACGGTCTTCCACCACAGATGGCGGGGAAAAGTATCGTTGGGCAGGTGGCAGTCCACGCAGGTTATTCTCTTATGCGCACCGGAGTGGAACCAGGTTTCATATTCCATCTCCAGCACGTGGCAGGAGCCGCAGAATTCCGGGGTTTCCGTCTTGGCGTAGATGCCGGGGGGGCCGAAGGCCAGGAATCCGCCTCCGGCTATGAGGATAATCACCAGGATCAGCAGGTACAGGAAGGTTTTCTTGCCGGCGCCCATCAGCGATACCCCCTAAGTTATCCCGCAGCTTAGCACTACCCGGAATGGCCGTTAATGTGGTGTGGTTTATGAATTTAGTCTGGATAAATAATCACTGATATTCTTTAGTCAAGAGGTGGCTGATCTGTCTTTCTTTTATTCTCTCTGTTTTTTTTCTTGTCCTTCAAACCGATTTTGTTTATCATTTGGGTTAATTAGCCTACTGGCGGTGAGAGGCCCGCTTTTACCCGAAGCGGGATGGCCGCCCACCCCTTCAAGGAGTATTCCGGGATGAACAAATCGCAGCTCATCGAGGCCCTGGCCAAGGCGGAGAATCTCACCCTGAAGAAGGCGGAAATGGTGGTCAACGCCATGTTCGAAAACATGGCGGAGGCCCTGGTGCAAAAGGAACGCATCGAGATTCGCGGCTTCGGCAGTTTTAAGGTGAAATTCTACAACGGCTATAAAGGCCGCAACCCCAAGACCGGGGACCTCATCGAAGTGGAGGGCAAAAAGTTGCCCTTCTTCAAAGTCGGCAAAGAGATGCGGGAACGCGTCGATCGCTGAGCATTTTCCCTGGCCGTGCTAGACGGGGAGCTAGCGGTGCCCTGTAACCCGAGAGCCGCTTACGCGGGGTTGAAGTCCCTTCTTGAGGATTGCAGCGCATCCGGGAAAGGCCTCCCGGGCGGCGGATTGGACCCCACGCAACAGACGCTGGCGAACCCCGTCAGGTCCGGAAGGAAGCAGCGGTAAACCAGGCAGTCTGTGTCGCGGCGGCTACTAATCCTCAAACCCCCGGTCGGTCCTCCCGGTTGAGGCGGATTCGAAGAAGGGTGCACGGCCAGGATTTTTCCTTCCCAATTTCTAAGTTCCTTAGTTCCGAGTTCCGGGTTCCGAGTTAATCGAATTCGGTAAAAAATCTCCCTCTTCCTTAGATAGTGGTTTTTCTAAAAAGTCATTCATGGGCCTCCACCGATTCACTGCTTTATCGTATGTTCTTGCGTCTTGCTTTGCGCCTTTGCGTCTTTGCGTGAGGCTTTCTTTTCGGAACAGACCCGGTTTTCAATTCCCGCATCAGCGGAAAATTTTTCTTTGATTATGCTTTAGATAATCATCCCGCCTGCCGATGAAGTTTGTAGAAGAGGACTATGTCGCTGATAACCTGGAAGAAATTTCGTTAAGGTGACTTAAGCGGCCACCCGGGGAGAGACACAGATGGATCTCAGCCGCATCAAAATCTTTAACGTGCGATATGAAGGGTACGCCGACGGTTCGGTTAAGTTCTTCGGCGATCTCATAAAAGACCTTACCGGGTATTCCAAAGAAGAATTTGCCGAAGCAAAGGTTACCTGGACCGGCATCATGCACCCGGATGATCTGCGATCCGCCAAGGATGCGGTCAAAGCTGCGCTAAAAGGAGATAGAACCTACGAGCGGCAGTACCGGATCATCACCAAGGATGGCGAGAGCAAATGGATCTTGGAATTGAGCCAGATAATTTGCGACGAAAATGGAAAAATTAAATCTATTTCCGGGATTCTGCTGGACACCACCTATCAGAAAAAAATGGAGGAGGAAGAGAACCGGCATAAAAGATTGGAAGGCAAGTATCTCAATTTCCTCTTAAGCAACGAAGAATTCGGGATGCGCGTGGACAAGATCCGGGAGATCATTCAGATGGTGGACATTACCGCCATCCCCGAATCCCGGGAGTATGTCAAAGGCGTGATCAACCTGCGGGGCAAGGTAATCCCCGTGATCGATCTGGCCGTCAAGCTGGGATTGGCAAACGGGACCAAAGACGACAACCGCTGCATCATTGTCACGGAGATGCCCGGGAATAAGGGGCTGGCCGGCATTATGGCGGATTCGGTCCTGGATATCTCCTATATTCCCGGCCAGGAGATCGATGACGCGGTCCAGAATCATCTGCATGCCGAATACATTTTCGGCCTGGCCAAGACCGATCGGGGGGTAAGGATTCTTCTGGATGTGGACCACACCCTGAATCCGGAGGAAATTATTCCCGGGGGCGGGTTTTAGCGGGAACCGCGACGGACGCGAAAAACCCCGTCCGCAGCTAACTGCGGCCAGCCCTAATAACTCTTGGGTCAGCGCTCCTTATTCTACCCCTGGCAATCCGGCCGCCACAGACAATCATATTGCCGGCAGTCATAGATGTTCTGATAACAGGGCGAATTTCCTTCTTTTTCCTGGATGGAGCGGATCAGATTTCCCTTGCTCAATCTGGAGAAATTCTTCACCCCCAAAGAACGCGCTTTGTCTCTGATATCCTTGAGAATCATAGTCTCGCCTCCGGGTTTTTCCTTGTTATTTGACATCAATCTGCGGGGACCGATTAAAGTCGGCCTGATGATCAATACCGGATCTAAAACGAGGAGTTGGGCCAGCATTGTTTGGGACCGGTATGCTCTTGAAGAGATCCTTCTCGAAGATATTGGCGTTTAAAAAATAAGTATGCTTTTCTCCCCTGTCAAACTGCCCCCTGACTTTTTGTATCACTAAGGAAGGTTCTCCCCTTTATTTCGGCTGCCATTGTTGGCCCCTCGCAGAAAATTGCGGAGACGTTCGAGGGGTTTTTTTATCCTGGGAACCCGTTCTTCCAGGCGCTGCACCAAATGCTCAAAAACAGGGATGTCCACCGACAGGATCAAGGCCCCAAGGGCAATGAAGAGCACCCCTTGCAAGAAAGGAAGCACCAGTCCCGGGATCCCCAGAGCGATCAATATAATCCCCAACGACATTCGAACGATGCGCCGCATCTCGAAATAATCCTTTGAAAAAGGAGCCCCCGATCATCCTGCCAATGGTGGAAGAGGGCCCCCTTTCGGGTCTTAAACCCCTAATCGACGCATGAGCGGTTATTCTGAGCTTAGGTCTTTGATAAGACGATAAGAATCGTCTCCAGGAAAGTCAATTCTGCAAGACAAACCGGCAATATATGTGAAGACCGGGCGGAGTTGGCGCCTCTGGGCACTTATAAGGACAACTGGGAGGGGGAAAGTCTGGAAATGGAGGCGGCATCCGGATTCGAACCGGAGAATAACGGTTTTGCAGACCGTTGCCTTACCACTTGGCTATGCCGCCTCAAAAAAAAATGGAGCGGGAAACGGGATTTGAACCCGCGACTTCGACCTTGGCAAGGTCGCACTCTACCGCTGAGTTATTCCCGCTCAGGAGGCAATTATATATTTTTGCAAAAAACACGGCCTTGTCAAGGGAAAAAAAGGTGGGGAGAGATATTTACCACAGAGGCACAGAGAGCACAGAGGTTCACAGAGAGATTAATTGTAGCTTTGGCGCAAAGCGCCCAGGCTACAA
>QZIZ01000154.1 GCA_003599195.1 Deltaproteobacteria bacterium
TCCAATAGCTTGGCTTTCTTATTTTTTGTCTTGGGGCTACTTTGGGGATAGTCGGGGCGATCCCAGTAAGATTTCAACTTCTCGGTGCAAACTTCTAGATAGCGCGCAGTGGTGCGTGGGTCTTTGTGTCCCATCATCTCCTGGATGATTTTCAGGTCCACCCCGGCATTAATGGCCTGGGAACCTCCCGAATGCTTGGTTCCTTGATAAAGGCTGATCTTAATCCCTGCCCTGGCGGTAGCACGTCTCCAATAGTCTTGAACTGTATTTTCCTTGAGGGGTTCCCCCCGATAGGTAAAGACATAGCCGCTCAAGGCCCGGGTGGGAATAGCTTCCATGGCTGCTCTTACTTCCGGATGTATGGGCAGGGTCCGAATATCCCGGGTCTTAGTATGTTCCCGGAATACCCTTTCGTCCATGGCTGCATCAATTCTAACCAGATTGCGCTCGAAATTTATCCGGTCCCATCTAAGGGCTCTGGCCTCGTTGGGCCGGCAAGCTTGTTTCATCAAGAAGAGGAAGAGAGCCCGGTAAACCGGATTATGTACTTCGGCCAGGATGAGCGCCTGGTCTTCCTCATCGATCCACTTGATTGGGGGAATGACAAATTTTATTACCGGGAACTCAGGAAAGCGTTGAATGTCCCCAGCGCGCAGAGCATCCCGGAGGATTTTATGAAGCAAGCCAAAGATATTATTTTTTGTTTTGGCGCTCAAACTCCGGGGTAGCTGGCGGCGAAATTTTTCAAGCTGCCCGTCTTCAATTTCCCTGATATTCATGCCGCCAAAAAATGGCAGCAAGTGATTGCGGGCATAAGACTCCGCCCCTTTTAAATACGATCTGGAAATGCCCTCAGGCAAATCAATTTCCTCGGCCCGCCAGGCAAACCAGGTCCGTACATAATTTTCAAATTTTAGCTTATTCAGGTCCCGGCGCACATAATTCTTGGGGTCGAAACGGAACTTCCCTTTGCTTTTCTGATCCCGGTCGATCTCGTGACGGATGTGGGTCAACAAGCGGTCAGCCTGTTCCCATGAACTTAAGGAGTAGCCATCTTCGTCGGAATAGAGTTTGTGCTGCTTTTTCCAATAGAAATCAATATAGTATCGGGTGGGGATGGTTTTGCAGGCGGGACAGGTTAAAGGCTCTCCCTGGAAACGTCCCTTATACTGCGGACATTTCTCCTTGGTGCGAATGGTCCCGAGCATGGAAAGATTATAGGGAAGAGGGTGTTCCAAGTGCAACCTTTTTCGTCAAAAGTCCTAACTTAGGTTGAGGGTTGAGGGTCTATTTGGGGGGTCTTTTCCTTGAGTAAGGGGTTACCTCCCACCCCCCCTGCGGTGCGGCTTTTTGCCCAGCCGATAGGTGTAACTCTCTTACAACGCAGACTAATCGCGATTAATCAAATACGGAAAAGAGTTATGGAAAAGAGGGATAAATGAGGAGGTGTTAACGAGGAGCGCTTAAGAGTTGCGGAGAAAGATTCAGGTCGATTATACCCAGTTTATGGAGGATTTTTTCTCGAGCCAGGAGATTTATCGGCGCTGCCGATAGATAAGCGCCTGAGGCTCCTTCCTCGGCCAGGTGTAATCTGACCGGGGTCCACCACCAGGCGGCCAAGGCCAGAAGCAGCTCTGTCCCAAGCCGGGCGACTGGATCCATCAGAAGGCTTAAGCCCAGGAATATCCCAAGCACCGCGGCCCCCATAGAGCCGGGAGGACCACTTACCACTATAAGCATCACACCCAGGTCTACAACGACCGGCATAGACCAACCGTCGAGCTTATTAAGCAGGGCCAGCCGCGCTCTGATATATGGCAAGTATGGGAATGGAAAAAACATATCGAACTTTCTGTTAATAGAGCGAAGATCAGATGTCAAGACATTTTATCATTTATTATAATTTATTGAGAAAAGATCGCATAAGGCTAAAAAATAGAGGATCGATTTTACAAGCCTATCGTCTATTGTTACTTATAGAAGTCAGGAGGCAGCTTCCATAGCAACTCCAGGCTTTCTCCGGTTTATTTGTTGTAAATGCCAGAAAATGCCAGGAGTACCTTCTCCGGAAGCTTCATTTTTCTCTCCAGCTTTTTTACTTAATTTTATCCAATGCTTACATGATCACAATTTAGCTGATTTGCCTATCCTCGCTTTTTCATGCTTTTACCTTATTGCTTACGGACAAGGGGGTGCTATATCCGTTGTAGGTGACAAATTTTCATTTTCATCAGTTTTTGCTCACGCTTACCCCTTAATAAACGGATATGAGGGTGCAAATCCCGGCAACGGATATGGGGTTTCTTGATCTACAGATGATCCCAGCCTATGCCTGAAAAAGGAACCGGCTCAAAGGCTCCGGAGACCAGCAACCCCAATGCCTACAATTCCACCGGGTCAACACCAGCCCGTTTATGCCTATGCGGTATCCACCCGCACGGCCGAGGACGCCTTGAGGATACAGCTGGGGTGGAGTTTGATTAGATTGTTTGATGGATTTGGCAGGCTGATCTGCTGAAATGATTGGGGGCACGGGAAAATTTTAAATATGTACATAGTCTTATTTCTATCTATGATAAGCATAACATAGCCAAAAAGCCTGATGATGAAGTGCGAAGATAAGAGCAGTGATCCGCACTTCGGATAGGTTGTTTTGGCGCCTGCCTAAAGTACCTTCACCTATAGCACCTTCCCGATGATTTGCTCTGGAGTATAATGCTTCCTGCTCATTGCAATCCCTCCAGGACCCACCACTCCAAATTAACATGTGGATCAGTTTTCGGGGGGCAGACCAATCTTGGGGAGTGATATGAGGAAAAGGAAGGTACGCAACGCCTTCCATTACTTAATCATCATGCTGGCAACCTGGAGCTCCCGGCCAGGATATTTAAGGCTGTCAGCGGTAATCTTTATTTCCCCTCCCTAAAATTCCCAGCGCAGTCCGGCGCTCATGTAGTGGGCGGTGTAGTTGGACCGACCCACCTCGGCATTGTAGTTGAGCTGGATGGTGAAATTCTTCTTGGCCATGATCGTCACGTTGGCGCCCACTACGGCAAAATCCCGCTGGGGTTCGGCGGTCTGAAAAGTATAGGTGCCGCTGCCCTGGCTGAGGCGGGCGTCCAAGCCCCGGCTGTTATCCGCGAACTCGTGTTGGTAGGTGGCGTAAACCTGGGGCACCACCACGGTGGGGCCCCGGTGCAGGGGCACCGCGATTTTAGCGCCCACGCCGGTTTGCAGGGATTCCGCGTTCTGGGGGGAGACCTTCATGTTCAGGGCGCCGGCGCCGCTTTCCGTGAAGCCGTCGATCCACAGGTGGGAGTAGGACAGGGAGGCCACGGGGGTGACCACGAAAGGCTTCACCTTCAGATCATAGCCCGCCTCGCCATAGAGGTTGAACTGGTGGCCCGCGGGGGAGCCCTGGGTCTGGCGGGAGAGGCCGGGAAAGCTGATATTGCGCTCCTGGTTAAAGAGGTTCAGGGCATAGCCCAGGGAACCGAAGGCGTAAAAGGATTCCGGCAGATAGGCCCCATAGACCGAAATAGGCCAGGTGTGCGTTTCCAGGTCGCCCCCGGAGCCCCGGAAGCTGGCGCCGGTGTGGCTGTAGCCGCTGGCCACGCCGATGAGCAGGTCGTCCCGCACCCGGTAGTCGGCCCCGGCAGTGAAGCCGGCGATGTTGAAGCTGAAGCCGGTCTGCTGGGCCGAGGACTTCTGGCTGCCCAGCGCCAGGGCCGGCGTGAGGTACAGGCCCCATTTGGTCTCCGGCGCGGCCTTTCTCTTGGCGGTGAGGAGAGAGGAGAGGTCGGAGGAATTGTAGGCCAGCATCAGCCCTTCCGCCCGGGAGTAGTTGAGGCCGAAGGCCCCGGGCCAGCCGCCCTGGCCCCCAGCCTGCCATTTCCCGAAGCGGAGGTCGGTAATCCTCTGGGACAGGTTGCGGGCTCGGAGATTGGCCCCGGCAAAGGCCAGGATGGACATGGCGGCTGCTTTCTCATGGGAGATTTGCTCCAGGGCCCCGGCTACCTGGCCAGGAGTGGAGAGACTGTCGATGGCCCGCAACACTGCGTTCAGGTCCCCGGAATTGGCGTCAGCCACACTGTTGAGCATGGCCCCCACGCCCCGCAGGTGGGGGGCCAGGCCCAGCCCGGAGTTGTTGTAGTCCCGGACGGCCTGCAGGTCGACACTGTTGGCATGGTAAATTACGTTGGCCAGTAAGGAGGGAGAAAAATTTTGCACCCTGTCATAGGTACCGGAGATGCCGGTACCGGCCGTGAGGATGTCCGTAAAGACCTGGTTATTCTCGGGCAGGAAGCCATTCAGCAGCGAGGTGATCAACTTGCCCCTCAGATTGGCGGTCCCGGTAACCGCCACCTGGTCGTAACTGGTGGCCGCAGCAAACTCCATGGTGTGGTTGCCTTTGGAGGTCTGTTTGAAATTACCGATGAGGTTGACGGTGCCCACGTTGCCCGTAGACCCTGAGCCAAAGGGATTAAAAGTGCCAGCATTGGTCAATTGATTGCCGGTCCCGAGATGGACGGTGGCCCCCGCGTTGAAAGTCGCGCCTTCCTGGTTGTTGAAGGCGTTGATCCCCGCGCACAGATCCACCGAGCCGGTGATGACGCCGTAATTGTTGATGGTCTCGTTCCCAGGGGTGCCGTTGCCGCCGGAGCTAACGATACTCTTAATGGCCATGCCGGTTATCCCGTCCAGGGTGGTGATGGCGCCGTAGTTGGTCAGGGTGTTCTCGGCCCCGTCCATAAAAACCATGCCTATGCCCCCGGAGCCGCCTTGCACGGTGCCGGAGTTGATGGTGATGGTGATGTCACCGTTGCCGGCGAGCCCCAGGCTTTGGGCCTGAATACCATTGGCATTTGCCCCTGAGCAGAGGATGTTGCCGGCAAGGGCAATATCGACATTGCCGCCGGAACCCTGCCCACCAGCGCTTTGGGCAAAGATACCGGTGGCCTCTTCTCCCTGGGTGGTGATATTGCCGGTCTGGCTGACGCTGACCTCACCGCCGGAACCGGCGGCCCCGACACTGCCCGCCATATATGCATAATTAAAAACATCTACCCCATACCCCACGGTCCCAGCCAGGCCGCCGCCACCGCCCACGCTTTGGGCGAAGATGCCATAGGCGCTGATGCCTTGGGTGGTGATATCCCCGGTGTTGGTGACGGTAACCTCTCCGCCGTCACCACCGGCGCCGCCCGGTCGGGCATAGCCAAAGTTGATGCCGAAGTCAATATATTTTGATAGAAATCGGGTGGTATTGCCGGCCAGGCCGCCGCCACCCCCCACGCTCTGGGCCACGATGCCGTGGGCGCCATCCCCGGAGGTGTAGATGGGGCCGCTATTGGTGACCGAGACCTCTCCCCCGTCGCCGCCGGCGCCGCCGGCGCCGCCGATGCCGAGAGCCGGCAATAGCCCGATAGCGCCGTTGCCGGCGACTCCGCCGCCACCACCGACACTTTGGGCAAAGATGCCGAGAGAGCCTTCCCCGGAGGTGGTAATGGCGCCGCTATTATTGACACTGACGTCGCCGCCGTTGCCGCAGCTGCCCCCGGAGCCTCCCAAGGCCAACTCCACGCTGCTGGGAATAAGGGAAGTGGGTATGGAGAAACCATCACCGGAATTACCGCCGGTACCGCCGCCGCCGCCGACACTTTGGGCAAAGATACCGAAAGAGGCATAACCCTGGGTGGTAATGTCGCCGCTATTGTCGACGGTGACCTGGCCCCCGTTACTGGCGCCACCGCCGTTGCCGCCGACGCTGGCGGTCAGGCTTAAGCCCGAGGGTACTATGGAAGGATTGCTGATAATCAAAGAGAGGGAGCGGGCATCGCCGCCGGAGCCCCCACCCCCGCCTATGCTTTGGGCTAAGATGCCATGGGCAAGAGCCCCGGAAGTATTGATATTACCCTGGTTGGTTACTTCCACGGTGCCGCCGTGGTTGCCGTCTCCCCCATGGCCGCCCACGCTCGCCGTCAGGTTCCAGCCGAAACCGGACTCAGGCAGTTGCAGGGTCAACAGGCCGGAAAAAGATCCTCCCGCCGCCCCGCCGCCGCCGCCGAGGCTCTGGGCATAGATGCCGCAGGAATTCTCGCCCAGGGTGCTAATGGCGGCCTGATTGTCCACGGTGACGCTGCCGCCGCTACCGGCGGTGCCGCCGGACCCGCCCACATCAACAGCAAGATTAAGGGAATATGCCTTTTTCCCAGAAAAGCCTAGATCCGCGGAGCCACTGAAATTGCCGACCCCGCCACCGCCGCCGATACTTTGGGCCAGGATACCGTGGGCGTCGTTCCCCCCGGTGGAGATAACGCCGCTGGTGGTGACCTGGACTTCGCCCCCATCGCCCCCTTGGCCCCCCCAGCCACCCACGGAGACGGAAAAATTATTATTTTGGGTAAAGGCGAATTCGCCGTCAAAGCTGAGTCCGCCGTTACCGCCGCCGCCGCCGATACTTTGGGCCTGGATGGCCACCGCCCAATCGCCGTGGGTAATGACGCTGCAGGTGGAAGTCACGCTTACCAGATCGGCGTCGCCGCCACCGCCCCCGAAGCCGCCGACACTTACCGCCAATTGCTCGGTCTTGTTGCTGACTCCCAGGGTGCCGGCAATGCTGCCACCACCGTGGCCGCCGCCGCCGCCGATACTCTGAGCATAGATCCCCAGGGATTTATTACCGAAGGTTTCGATGACGCCCTCGTTAGTAACGGTAACCTGAGCGCCGTTACCACCGTCGCCGCCGAAGCCGCCGATGGCCACCCCGACATCAAATGCAAAATTTTGGGCTGTACCGGCGGCTACCGCCAGGACGTTGCCGCCGTCGCCACCGCCGCCGCCCACGCTTTGGGCATTAATACCGTAAGCGTCCTGGTCATGGGTGGTAATGTTCCCCTGGTTATCGACGCGGACATTAGCGGCATCACCGCCGCTGCCGCCCTGGCCGCCCACGGTAACGGCAACACTGGCACTAGGAATCTTACCGCCGCTGAGGCCCACATCCAGGGAACCGGCGGAGCCGCCGGCGCCGCCGGCGCCCCCTACACTTTGGGCCAAAATCCCGTGGGAACCGCGAGCCATGGTCTCAATGGCGCCGCGGTTGAAGACCTCCACTGCGCCCCCGTGGCCGCCGCTGGTACCGCTGCCCCCCAGACTTACGCCCACTGAGCCGACGCCAATCCCCGCGGCAACGCTAAAGCCACCATTGCCACCGCCGCCCCCCACACTCTGGGCCAGGATACCGTAGGCCAACTCGCCGTTGGTCACAATATGGCCGGTATTTACCACTCCCACTTCTTCCCCGTTACCGCCCTCGCCGCCGCTGCCCCCCAGGCTGAAGTGGGGGGTGACCAGCCCCAGGGCCCCGGCGATGCTATAGCTGCCCGCGCCGCCGCCGCCGCCGGTGCTCTGGGCCATGATCCCCGAGGAAAAAAGTCCGGAAGTGGTGATATCGCCGGTGTTGACTACTCCCACCGGGCCACCGTCGCCACCAGAGCCGCCGCTGCCCCCCAGACTCACGTTTAGGGCAAGACCGCCGCCGGAACCGGCGATGTTGAAACCCCCGGCCCCGCCGCCGCCGCCGACGCTGGCGGCCATAATGCCGTAGGAGCTATCACCGGTGGTCACGATAGCGCCGGTGTTGGCCACTACCACTTCTCCCCCGCTACCACCGTCGCCCCCCGAGCCGCCGAAATTACAGCTATGGGTGAAAAATGACCCGAAGGAACCGGAGATGCTGTATCCCCCGGCGCCGCCCCCTCCTCCAAGACTCAGGGCCAGGAGGCCGGAGGAAGAAAATCCGGAGGTGGTAATAGCACCGCTGTTTTTGAGGGTAACCTGCCCGCCGTCACCGCCGCCGCCGCCGCTGCCGCCCATACTCAACGAGCCGCCGTTGAGAAAGGTGGCGCTGGCGGCAATACTGAAGCCGCCGCAACCCCCGCCGCCGCCGATGCTGGTGGCAGAGATGCCGTGGGATAAATCCCCTTGGGTGGTAATGGCGCCGGAGTTGGTGACCCCCGCGGAGCCGCCGTCACCCCCCTGGCCGCCGCTGCCGCCGAGGGCAATGGCCCAGTCACAGGTCACTCCTCCGGCGACGCTGACCGCGTAGCCGCCGGCGCCCCCGCCGCCGCCCGCGCTTTGGGCGAAGATGCCGGCAGAATAGAATCCCGCGGTGTCGATGGCCTGACTATTGGCAACCTGGACCATGCCGCCATAGCCGCCGCTGCCACCCTGGCCGCCCATGGAGACATCCAGGATGCCGACGCTGCCGGTGTTGCCGCCTTCACCGCCGCCGCCCCCCACGCTCTGGGCGAAGATGCCGTTGGCAAAGTCGCCGGCAGTCTGAATTTGGGAGTTATTGGTCACCGTTACCGGCCCGCCGTTGCCGCCGGCATCTCCCGTGCCCCCGAAAGAGAACAGGCCGCCGGCCGCCCCGCCGCTGCCGCCGCCGCCCCCCACACTCTGGACGAAGATGGCGTCCGCATCATCCCCTTGAGTGGTGACCGCGCCGTTATTAAGGGTAACGGCCACTTGGCCGCCGTCGCCGCCGCTGTTGCCGCTGGCGCCGAAGGCCACCAGGCCGCCCCCTGAGCCGCCGCTGCCCGCGAAGCCGCCCACACTCTGGGCGAAGATGCCCCGGGAGCCCGCACCCTGGGTGGCGATGGTTCCGTACCAGTCGATCTCGACATTACCACCGGGACCGCTGCCCTTGGCGCCGCCGCCCTGGCCCACTAGGCCGCCACCGGTACCGCCGTCACCGCCCGCGCCCCCTAAACTCCGGGCCACGAGGCCGTAAGCCTGGTCGCCGGAGGTGGTGATGTTTATGTCTTGTTGGGTTTGGTTGGAAATATGCACATTACCGGCAGTACCGCCGACACCACCGTCACCGCCATCGCCATAAATCCCGCCCCCGTTGCCTCCCTGGCCGCCGTCGCCGGCCCGGCTCAGGGCATAGATGCCATGGGCGGACTTCCCGGTGGTGTTGATGGAGCCCTGGTTGCAGTAGATGTGCACCTTGCCGGCGTCGCCGCCGTGACCGGCGTCGCCGCCCTCGCCGCCGCCGCCGGCCCCTGTGGCGCCGTTACCGCCGTCACCACCGAGACTCTCGGCGTAGATAGCGTATGCTTCCTCTCCGGCGGTATTGATGACACCGTTATTGGTGACGGTTACTGTTCTACCGCTGCCGCCGTGGCCGCCGGCGCCGCCGGCGCCATTGGCGCCATAACCGCCCCCGCCTTGACCGCCGTCGCCCCCTTGGCTTTGCAGGTAGAGGCCGCAGGCCCCATTACCCTGGGTGGTGATGTCGCTGCTGCTGGTGACCGTTACTGAGCCGCCGTTGCCCCCCTGGCTCCCGTCGCCACCATTTCCCACCGCAATCCCCCCGCCATTGCCCCCATGGCCGCCATCGCCACCGCTGCTTTGGGCGTAGAGGCCAACAGCTCCTTCCCCAGCCGTGTTGATGGCGCCACTACTGGTCACCGTCACGGAACCGCCGTTGCCCCCTTGACCGCCGTTGCCGCCGTCCCCGCCAAAAAGAGCCCCGACGCCGCCATTACCACCCTTGCCTCCTTGACTTTGGACGATGATGCCATGCGCGAACTGGTCCTGCGTCTGGATGCGGTATTTACCGCCTTCATAGTTGACCGTCAGGTTAACTCCCGAAAGTCCGTCGCCACCATCGTTGCCGCTACCCACTCCCCCGGACCCGTCTTTACCGTCCTGGCCTTGGTAAGACATAAATATGCCATAAGGAAAAGGGACGGAGGGATAAGTAGGATCTGGGACAGGAGTGATGTTTTGGGTGAGATTGCGGACCTCGATGGTGTAATTCATATCGAGCGGAATAACAAAATCTCTGCCGCTCCAAATGCCCAGGCTTTGGTCACCCGAGAAGATCGCCTTATCGGGTCGGGGATATACAGGCAGATCAGGTGCGGCCAGGGCCGGTCGCGGCCAGGCCAGGGGCAGGGCGCCTGCGGCTAGAATTACCAGGATCAAGGCGCTTAAGATAATGTGATGGTAAAGCCGATCTGCGAACTTTTCTCTAATAAACGTTCTAGCAGTCATGGCCTCGTCCTTGGGTATCAGGGTTGTAATATTGATCTTTTTGGCTTAATCGTCATGGTTTGTCGGCAGTAATATCATGCCAGTAGAAGTGTAATTTGATAAAGATACTCTGGTCAATTGGACTTTAGTTTGATGCCGTTCGCTCCGGGGGATCAAACCCGGTGTCCAAGGGGGCCTGCCGGTCCCGCTCCAGGGCCTGGAAAACCGCATCCAGGAGGGCCTGGTCCTGCACCGGCTTCTCCAGGAAACCCACGGCCCCGGCTTGGAAAGCTTTTGCCCTCAGAGACCCGGAGCCGTGGGCGGTGTGAAAGATAACGGGCAGTTCAATCCCGGCCCGGGCCAGTTCCGCCTGGACTTCCAGACCGCTTAAATCCGGCAGGCGCAGATCCAGGATCAAACACCCCGCTCCCAGGTCCGGCGCCCGGTCCAGAAATTCCCGGGCGCAACCGAAGCTCTGCGCCGCCACTCCCGCCAACCTGAATAGCCTGCTCAGGGCGGTGCAGATCGCCGGGTCATCATCGACGATAAAGACAGTGGCGTCGGGCGGGGCCATGATAGGATAATAGAAAAAGAAAAAAGGCCCTGTCAATAGTACTTTGGTGCTAGGTCTATTGGACTATGGTCCATTAGGGGGCAGGCGATGGTAGGGGTGTGAGGAAGGTTTCTCGCAAAGGCGCAAAGTTCGCAAAGGAAAGACAAAACCTTGGCGTACTTTGCGTCTTTGCGAGAAACTTTATTTGCTTTCCAACTCCTGGGCCAGGCGCACCAGTTCGGCCAGGGATTGGCAGTTGAGCTTGCGCATCAGGCTGGCCCGGTGCACCTTGATAGTCCTTTCCGCCGTGCCCAGATCAAAGGCGATCTCTTTATTGAGCCGGCCGGCGGCCACCATCTGGAAAACCTGGCGTTCCCTGGGGGTAAGGGCGGCGAACCGCTCCTGGAGGACCTGTCTCCGGGCCTGAGCCAGGCGGGCTTGCCGGTCCTTTTCCAGGGCCTGGCGAACTGCAACCAGCAGGGTCTGGTTCTCCACCGGCTTCTCCAGAAAATCCACCGCTCCGGCCTTCA
>QZIZ01000059.1 GCA_003599195.1 Deltaproteobacteria bacterium
TGCACCTGACTCATGGTGCTTCAGGAACCGCCGTGTACGGAACCGTACGCACGGTGGTGTGAGAGGACGGGGGCCGCAAGGCCCCCTCCTACTCGATTATGGGTGAGCCAAAGGCTCATGTTCAACTGCTTCGAAAAGTGGTCAGTGGCCAGTAAAAACAAGGGGGTCTGGGACTTAACCCCCTCTCCCCCCGCCCCCTGGGTTCCCTTCTCCCTTGCTGTTGACTGGCGGGGGGAGAGGGCCGGGGTGAGGGGGGCTAAGCTTTTGGTGTTTTACGGGCCACAGGCTCATGAGAAACTGCGGTGAAAAAAATTAGAATTTACCGCGGAGACGCAGAGAGCGCAGAGAATACGCGGAGAAAAGACTTTTGCAAAAGGCTCAAAAACTAAAAACTGCCCTACAGCCTTTCCGCCACCGTCTTCATCTCCAGAAAGAGCCGCAGGTAATCCGGCCCGCCGGCCTTGGCGTTGGAGCCGGACATCTTGAAGCCCCCGAAAGGCTGCACCCCCACCAGCGCGCCGGTGATCTTCCGGTTCAGATAGAGGTTGCCCACGTTGAATTCCCGCCTGGCCCTCTCCAGGCGTTCCCGGCTGCGGCTGAAGAGGCCCCCCGTCAGGCCGTATTCGGTGTTGTTAAAAATTCGCACCGCGTCTTCGAAATCCGCCGCCCGAATCATGGCCAGCACCGGGCCGAAGATTTCATGCTGGGCCAGCCGGGAGTCCGGGGCTGCATCGATAAAAATCGTAGGTTCAAGGAAATAGCCGCCGTCCAAATCCAGAGCCCGGCCCCCCGCGGCGAGTTTGGCTTCTTTTTTCCCCGACTCGATCTCATTTAAAATCATTTTATGCTGCGTCTCGGAGATCACCGCGGCCACGGGAAAATTGTCCTCCGCGGACCCCACCTTGACATCATGGACCGCGGCAACTAACCGTTCCACCACCGCGTCATAAACTTCCTGGACCACAATGAGACGGGATGCGGCGGAGCACTTCTGGCCCTGGAAGCCGTAGGCGCTGGCCACCACCGCGGGGATGGCCGCGTCCAGGTCCGCGGTCTCATCGATCACCACCGCGTCTTTGCCGCCTAATTCCGTGAAGGCCCGCTTCAACCAGTGCTGCCCGGGATGAACCTGGGCCGCCCGGGCCGTAAGGCGCACCCCCACTAAACGTGAGCCGGTGAAATTGATGAAGCGGGTGCGGGCATGATCCACCAGGTAATCACCAACTTCGCTCCCCTGGCCCGGGAGGAAGTTGACGACTCCCGGCGGCAGGCCCGCGGCCGCCACCGCCTCCATAAAGATGGCGGCGATGACGGGAGTATATGAAGAAGGCTTGATCACTACGGTATTGCCCGCGGCCGCGGGACCGACGGCCATGCCCGCCAGGATGGCCAGGGGGAAATTCCAGGGGGGAATGACCGCGCCGGCCCCCAGGGGCTGGAGCCAGGACTGGTTGATCTCCCCCCGGAGTTGCAGCACCGGCAGAGGCTTGGCAAAGTCCAGGGCCTGCCGCGCGTAATATTCGCAGAAATCAATGGCCTCGGCCACGTCGGCTTCGGCCTCCAGCCAGTTCTTGGAGGCCTCCAGGGTCTCCCAGGCGGCCAGTTCCAGCTTGCGGCGGCGCAGCTCCGCGGCCAACTTTACCAGGGCCGTAGCTCGCACCTCAGCCGGCCGCGCGGCCCAATCCGGAAAAGCCCGCCAGGCCGCGTCCAAAGCCAGGTCCACCTGGGCCGGGCCGGCTGCGGCCGCGGTCCCCACCACTTCTGCGGGTTTGCAGGGATTTATGCTGGCTATTTTCCGGCCGGTGTCCACTTCCTCCCCGGCGATGACCAAAGGCCAGTGGCCGCCCAGACGACGGCGCACCTTCTCCAGCGCCTGCCGGTAAGCCGCATTATTTTCGGGGACGGAGAAATCGCTGAGAGGCTCATTAACAAAAGGGGGAAACATGGCTGCGTCCTCCATGAGGTCTTTCGAGAAGGGCAGGATTCGAGTAATAAGTAAAAAGCATATTGCTTTAGCTCCGGAAAACAGAAAAAGTCATTTTATTTCAGTGATTCTGGAGCAAAGAACCCCCTCCCCCTTCGAGGGGGGAGGGTTGGGGTGGGGGTGGCGTCTTTTTCTTAAAAATCAACCCCTTGCCGCCTAAGACGCCCCCCTCACCCTAACCCTCTCCCCCGGGGGGAGAGGGGATAAATACCGGAATATCAATATGATAAATACTTATGGGTGATAAACAGCCCCCGTTTGTAAGGGGAAATAAGCCAGTTCGTTGGGCCGAAACTTTTTCAAGAGCCTCCAGAGGAAAGAGTTAAGAACCGGAGTTAAGGCAACAATCGATTAAGCAATAAGTGAGTGATTGGTAGACAGTTCTCTATCTAATCTACTGGATCTAATCTCCTGGCTGCCTCCCGCAGTCCAGCAATACCTTCAGAACCCCCGGTCGTTGCGCCCGTTCCAGGGCCTCCAGCCCCTGGGAGAGGGGAAAGCGCCGGTCGATCAAAGCCCGGTGGTTGATCAGCCCCCGGGCCAGCAGGCGCAGGGCCGGGCCCAGGGGGCCGCAGCGGCTGCCGATAAGACGCACCTCGGGCACCACCAGGTTGGCGGAGTCCAGGGGATAGGGCTCGACGTAAGTGCTTTTCATAATCACGGTCCCGGTGGGCCGCACCCGGGCCAGGGCCAGGTCCAGTCCCGCGGCCGCACCGCTGGTTTCCACCACCGCCGCATAGTCCCCGGGGGGCAGGTCCTTTTCCAGGAAAGTGGCCACCCCATAGGGTTCTGCCAGAGAAAGATGTTCGGCGTGGTGTCCCACCAGATGGACCTGGGCTTCGCTCAGGGCCAATGCCCAGGAAATGAGCAGGCCCAGGCGGCCGTCTCCCACCACCAGCACCGGGGATTTGCGGGGCAGGCGCGCCGCGTCCACCGCGGCCAGGGCCGCGGCCAGGGGTTCGGTGAAGACCGCGGCTTCATCCTCCACCTGGAGAGGCACGGCCAGGAGGTTGGCCTCCGGCAAAGTCAGATAGGTGGCAAAAGCGCCGTCACGGTCCTTGATGCCGATGACCCGCCGGGTGCGGCAGTGGCGGGGCATTCCCAGGCGGCAGAGGTCACAGTCGCCGCAACTGACATTGATCTCCCCCACCACCCGTTTCCCCAGCCAGGAAGAACCCGGAGGCCCGGCCACCACCCCTACGAACTCGTGGCCCATGACGCCCTTAAAATCGTGATAGCCCCGGAGTATCTGAAGATCGGTGCCGCAGATGCCCGCCAGGGTGACGCGGATCAACGCTTCCCCGGGGGCCGGTTGGGGGGCGGGGAGTTCCTGGAGAGCTACCTGCCGGTTGTCGTCGCAGTAGAGAGCGAGCATCGGGGACCTGCTTTCCTCCTGATAATCCCAACCTGCCGCCAACTGATTAATTTGTCAATAACCTTTTCTGCCATCCTTTTGCAGAGGCGGCCGCGGCCTCCTTCAATACTTCCAAGGTCCGGGCCACGGTCGTCTCCCAACTGAGATGGGCCACGGCTTCCTGTGCGGCCTCCCGCACTTTCCCTTCCCGGCCCCGATCCAGGTATTCATCCAGAGCTTGAGCCAGGGCGGGGACATCATGGGGTCGGGCCAGCACCGCGCCGTTGGCTCCTGGAGTGATAAATTCCCCCGCGCCGTTGGCTGCGGTGGTCACCACCGGGCAGCCGCAGCTTAAGCCCTCCAGGACCACGTTGCTGCAGGGGTCATAGATGGTGGGGAGAGCCACCACCGTAGCGGCCTGGTAGAAGGCCGCGGTGTCCGGTTGCGGCCCCCAAAACCTGACCCTGGCCGCCACTCCCAGGCGCCTGGCCAATTGCTGATAAGGTTTCAAGGGACCTTTGCCCACCACCCAGAGGAAATTCTTTTGATTCTTTAAACCCGCAAATGCCTCCAAGAGAAAATGCAGGCCCTTGCGCGCGAATCCGGAGCCAACGAACAATACCACCCGGGAGTTCTCCCCTAAACCCAACTTAGTCTTCAGGGCCGTGATCTCAGGTTCATCCAGGGGCCGGAATTTGTTGTGATTCAGGCCGTTGTAAATGACCCGGATTTTTGCCGGGTCCAGGCCGTAATGCGCCTCGATTTCCCGCTGCACCTGCCGGGAGTTGGCAATCACCCGGAGCAGACGGGGATCAGTAAAGAGACGCTTCTCCAGCCCCAGCATCATGCGGTGAAAGGGGCTGAAATCCTGGGCCAGCCGGGCCCCGGGGGTAAGATAAGGCCGCCGCCTTTGCAGCCACTCCCGGTGGCAGCCGTCACCGGCCCGGTAAACTTGTGGGGAAAGAGTGCGTTCCAGGCTGAAGACCAACCTGCCGGGCGTTTGCCGGAGAAGCTTGCGCACGTTCAAGGCATAAGTGAGGACCCGGCCGGTTTTGCCGCCCAGAACCGGCACCGGCACATAGTTTATCCCCGGTCCCAGGAGGTCTTGGGCCGCAGTTGGAGGGTCCGTCCCGTAGACGGCCACCTCATGGCCGGCTGCGGCCAAGCCTCGGGCCAGATGGATCAAGGTGGCTTCCGCACCTCCTGGTGCGGCCACCTTCTGTCGGAGGAGGGCGATTTTCATAAATTTAACCACAAAGACACCAAGACACTAAGATGCACCAAGGAATATTGTTTCCTTTGGCGCTTAAGCGCCAAAGAAAAACCCCTTTCTTTGTGATTCTTGGTGATCTTTGTGCCTTTGTGGTTCATCTTTTATTTATCATGCCCCATTCTGCCATTTTCTCTAACACTTCAGCGGCGCTCAGTTCGATGAGGCAGCGGCTCATTTTGGACCCCTCGCAGCCGTCGCGGCCGCAGGGAAGGCAGTCCCAGTCCTTCTTAATCACCAGGTGCCCTTGCCCCCAAGGCCCCCAGTTAAAATCCCCGGAGGGGCCGAACAGGGCCACCGCAGGGGTGCCCACGGCTGCAGCCAGGTGCATGGGCGCGCTGTCCGCGCCGAAAAAGAGCCGGGCCCGGGCGATCAAGGCCCCCAGTTCCTTGAGGGTCAGCCGGCCCACCAGGTTGATGGGGCGGACGCGGCATTCCTTCAGAACCGCGGCCGCGAGTTCCTGTTCATGTGCGGCCTTGGAGCCGGTGAGGACCACCGGCAGATTTTTGGTGTTGTGGAGAAACTCGATGACCCGGGCATAACCCTCTGGGGTCCAGCATTTGAAGCGCCAGCCCGCGCCCGGGTGCATGAGAGCGAATCTTTTCGGACTGAGGGAATGGGCGGCCAGCAATTCCTGAATCCGGGTGTCCACCTCCGGTTTCCAGAAAAATTGGAGTCCGGGATTCCGGGGCTTAACTCCCAAGGCCCGCACCATCTCCAGGTTATGCTCCACCAGGTGCAGGCGCAAAGGCGGCGGGGGCAGCAGCCGGGTAAAACAGAACCGGTGCCAGAAGGCCCGGCCGCCGTAAGCGAATCCGAGTCGTGTCTGCGCGCCGGTAACTCGTGCGCAGAAGGCCCCCCGGTCGCCGCCGGAGAGTTCCAGCACCAGATCAAATTTAGCCCGGCGCAATTCCCGGAGGAAAGAAAAAGTGTGGTTTAAGGGCGCATCCCGGCGATCTGCCGCGTACACCCGGTCCAGCAAAGGGTGATCGGCGATCATCTCTTCCGTGCCCTTGGGCACCAGGTAGCTGACCCGGGAATGGGGCCAGGCCTCCTTCAGGGCTGCAAGCACGGGCGCGCTCACCAGCACGTCCCCGGGCTGCTTCAGTTTGATCACCAAAATGTTTTTAGGGTTCAATTTCATGAAAATTGGGTATTGCTTTTGCCGTCCCTCACCCCCGCCCCCAATGCTGTTGAATTAAGGGCTGGTTTGTGAGGGAAATTAAATGTAACATAATGAATCCAAAGGATATGACGTTTTCCGGCGTTTGCCCATCGCTAGGTACGTGGGGCCGAGGGACAGTTCTGAACGTGATGGTTCTTTCGTCCGAGCCTCTGGAAGGCAACGTAATAGAGCCGCAGTTTAAAAACTCTATCATGACCCTTGCCTCTGAAGCTGCGGTTTTGGTCACCGAAGACCCTGAGACTATGGTGATAATTTTTAACGATATTTTGCAAAGAATATCAAGAGTTAAATATTATCGTCCCCCAAAGCCTCGACCCGCAGCACCCAGGGTAACAAAAAGAGCAGTCGACAAATGGACCCTCGCCAAACTAAAAAAAGTCGCCAATGCTTAATTCAACAGCATTGGCCCCGGTCCTCTCCCCCCGCAGGGTTTGCAAACTTGAAAAGGACGTTGTCGTAGCGGGGGGAGAGGGGGACAATTGATGCTTCATTTTCAGGAATCGGTTGGCAGTCCCCACCATACATATATTTGCGTCTCACTTTGCGGCTTTGCGCCTTTGCGTGAGTTCTATCTTGTCAGCAAACGCTGATAAATCTCCACATACTTGGCCTCGGTGACGGCCGGGGACCAGCGTGCCTGGGCGTGTGCATAGGCCCGCCGCCCCAATTCCTCCCGGAAGCGGTCGTCGGTCAGAAGGCGCTGAAGCGCCTCGTAATAGCCTTCCGGGGTATTGTCCACCAACATCAAGAAATCCCCCTGCAATTCCGGCACCGGCTCACCATTGCGGCGGTTTAAGACCACCGGCAAGCCGGTGAGCAGCGGCTCCAGCAAGGATTTGCTGATCTCCCAATAATCCGAATGCGCGGCAAAGATGTCGAAGTCCGGCAGCAGCGGGCAGAGTTCGTCGTTGGGAACGCTGGGCCTGAAAATTACCCGGTTGGCCAGCCCGCACTCCCGGGCCACCTCCCGTAAATGGGCGTGTCCCTCGCCGTTGCCCACCAGGGTCAGCTCCGGCTCGGGAAGCCGGGCCACGGCGCGGATCAGGTTTTCCGGGTTTTTCCCGGGAATCTGGCGGCTCACGGAGATGATCCGGGGCGGGCGGTGGAGGGAGTAAGACTCCTTGGCGCGCAGGAAATCAGGATTGATCACATTGTAGCAGACTTCCACCCGCCGGGCCCCCCGGCGCAGTGCATAACCGTGAATGGGCTCATAGACGGGCAAGACCCAGTCCGCGGTCTTCAGGGTTTCGATTTCAAATTTTATCATGGCCTCCAGGGCCAGGCGCCTTTTCCAGTTGGCACGCCAGGGGGTGGCCCGGCGCTGGCTCACATCCGGGTTGGTGTGCAGAGACACCACCAGGGGGACCCCTAAGCGTTTCTTGATCTGCGCGGCCAGATAACCGTTGCCGTAATTGCCGTGAGTGCGGATTAAGGCCGGGCGGATCTTGGCGGCCAGATTTACCCCGGCTTGCACCCAGTTCTTCAGCAACCAGGGCTGCCAGCCCAGGGTGAACACGAAGGACGGCAGAGGCAGATTGTGTACGTAAAGCCGGGCCCGGCCCACGGTCTTGGCCAAAGGGCCGGGGTCGGGCCGGTCGCCGTTGGTCATGACGATATGGACTTCATCGAAGAGATCGCCGGGATTGTAATAGCGGGCGGTGATTTCGCCTTTGGCCGCCAGGTCGGAGAGGCGGTCGGGGATGATGACCAGCAGGGCGGGCATCAGGAGAGGCCCCCCTGCATGTCTTTATGCCACTTATAATTGTAGATAAAAGCTTTTTCCGTCCCCCCCCTCACCCTGACCCTCTCCCCCCCCTGGGGGGAGAGGGGATAAAGAGGGAATCTTTTGGCAAATGCGATAGTTGCAGGCAGAGGCGCGGCCGTGAAAAATCCCCCTAAATCCCCCTTTAGAAAAGGGGGACTTGGAACTGACGATTTAATAAATCCCTTTTCATTAAAGGAGCGGATTGGGGATTCTTCTCCGCGGGTATGGAAGAAGGCATAAAACTCAGAAAGCCCTATCTGCCCTTTTAATACCAACCCGCGAGCAAACGACAATTTTTTGTAGGGGCGAACCTGGTGTTCGCACTGAGCGTCCGGGGTGAACACAAGGTTCGCCCCTACGAAGAATATGGTATTTGGCGCCGCATGAGTATTACAGCCAGGGAAGGAGAAGGGGAGGGGGCAGCCCTGGTGGACGAGGCTTTCACGGTCCTCAGCCATGAGTCCCCCGCCAGCTATGATAAAGAGTGTAAAGCAGGTGCAGGTTTTTACGGATGACCAGGAGGCCGCGGTAAAAGGGGTAGAGTTCGCCGCCGAAGGACTTTTTAAAATCATTCAAGCCCTTGAGCTTGCCCTCCTTAAGATTGGGGAAGGCCTCGCCGCTTTCATACCACTCGAACCCATGGCTGCGGGCATACCTGATAGCGTGCCATTGGAGGAGATTGTTCACCCCCGGCGAGGGCAAACCGGTCTTGCTGGCCCCGGTCCAGTAAATCATGGCCCCTTTATAGGCCCCCACGTTGGCCGCGGCCACCACCTCTCCCTTGAGTTCGGCCAGAAATATATGGGAGTAACCGCGGGAGGTGAAGTTTTGCCAGATCTGCTGAAAATAGGCAAAGGGGTGGGGTAAGGCGCCGGTGCGCCGGTAAGTCTCCAGGTGCATCCGGTAGTAGCATTCCAGGTCTGCCGGTGAGCCGGCCTCCCGGACGGTGACCCCTTCTTTTTCAGCGCGTTTGACCATATTCCGGCAGTTGCCGGAAAGCCCCTGCCACAGCTCTTCCTCGGTCCGGCGCAAATCAATGGCATAGGTCTGGGTCAGGGTATTGTCACAACCCAGAAACAGCAGGGGATTGACCCGGGGGCAGCGCTCCCCCCGGTAGGCCGGGGCCATGGGGGGCAAGGCCAGGTCGATGGCGAGCGCCCGGTATTGACGGGCCAGGGCGAGTAAATGGTCCAGGGCCGCCTGCCGGATTTGCTGGCGGGTCTTTTCCGGCAAACCGTCGGCGCAGGCCGGTCCCCCCAGGGACTCCAGCAGGTTGAGGGTAACAATTCGGGCCTTGGTCCGCTTCACCAATTGCAGGGGAACTACCGCCAATAATTCGGCCCGGGAAGCATCGACCACCGCGAAACTCAAATCGCTCCGGCCCGGCCAGGTGGCGAAGGCGTCCTGGAAAGGGAACAGGTGCCAGAGCCAGGCTTCGTCAGCCCGGTCTACGAAAGCATCCCAGGCTTTCTGGCCGATTTCCCGGCGGTGGGCGATGGCAAGATTCATGGAGCCTTTAGCCTCTGCAGGTCTTCCCGTTGGGGCAGCCCCCGGTATTTGCTGACAAATTTTAAGAGGCTGGCCAGGTGATAAAAGAGAAAACGCCAACGGCTGCGGCTTTCCCTCTGGCTGTGGTGCCTAAACAGCACTTCCGGGTAATAGACCACGGCCAGGCCGGATTGCCAGAGGCGGGCGCACAGGTCCACATCCTCCATATAGAGAAAAAACCGCGTATCGAAAGCCGGCCCGCGGTCGAACGCGGAGACCCGGTAGAACATGGCCGCGCCGTAACCCCAGTCCACTTCAAGGGGCCGGGAAAGGGGGGGGCCGTCAAGACATAGGTACTTTCTATAGTCTTTCGCAAAGACCCGGCGAAAAATGGAGAATCTGGCGGCAAGCAAAGTCTTCCAAGTATAAAAAGCGCGGCCGGGGTAAAGGAACTCGCCCTGGAAGGTCACAGACTTGGGTATCAGGCAGCCCACCCCAGGATCGGCCTCCATATAGGCCAAAGCCCCGGCTGCGGCTGCAGGCGCCGCCAGGATCAGATCGGGATTGCACAACAAGGCGATGGCGTTATTTTCGGGGATCTCCCGCAAACCCCGGTTGAGGCCGGCGCCGTAGCCGGTGTTCTCCTGATTGATAATTTGCAGGGGGAAAGGCGCGGTTAGGTCCGCCAGAGGCTCCTCCGGGGAATGGTTGACGATGATAAGCTTCTTCAGGAAGGGCAAAGGCGCCAGGGAAGAAATGAGAGCGGGCAGATAGGAGCCGCTGTAGTAATTTACCGTAATAACGTAAAAGGGGGGCAGGTTGAGTTTAGTCATGGGGAGGGTTTAAAGTTCAAGGTTAGAAATTTTAGATTATACTCGTTGCTTAAAGGTTTTTCAAATCCCCCCCCTCACCCTGGCCCTCTCTCCCCATCCCCCGAGGGGAGAGGGGATTAATAATGTAATATCCCAGATCTCTGTAATTATCCAGTTTGCCCATCCATTTGTGGATAATGATTTGCGGGAAACGGAAAACATAGGACCAAAGGCGGTATTAACCTCTCCCCCTGGCCAACACCGCGAACCAGAGGTTTTCGTCCAGCGCGGCTATTTCCTTTAAGGACGATGCGGCCAGGGCCTCCCGGAAGCGCCCCATCTGCGTTCCCAGGATGCCGGAAAAAATATGCCATTTGCGGCGGAGGAACTCCGGGATTTTAAGTAAATCCAACAGCACGTCCAGGTGGATGTTGGCCAGGGCCATCTCCCCCGGGAGAAAGGCGAAATGGCGGGCGTCTCCTTGGATCAGCAAGATTTCTTTTTCCCGGTGGTTGTGGCGGACGTTCCGGGCCGCGGTGCGCACCGCCAGGTCGTTGTACTCCACGGCTATTACTCTCCCCGCTCCCAGAGCGATGGAGGCCAGGGCCAGAATCCCGGTGCCGGTGCCCAGGTCCAGGACTTCCCGGGGCGGGTCCTTCTCGAAGACCCGGCGCAACAGTTCCAGGCAGAGCTTGCTGGTGGGGTGGTAGCCGGAGCCGAAGGCCAGCCCCGGCTCCATGCGGATCAGGATCTCCCCGGGCGGAGGCGCGGGCTCCTCCCAGATGGGAGAAAAATGCAGGCCCGCTATACTTAAGGGTTTGAAGGGCTGGCCCGCTTCCCAGTCCGCGTAATTGAGGACCGTTTCCGAAGAATATTGCCCGGCCGCCGCGGACTTAAGCCACTCCTGCACCGGGGCTTCTTTGGGGCTGCTGAAAAAGAGGTAGGAATAATCCCCCTCCCGCCAGGCCCCTAAAAAGTCGTCGCCGCAGAGGGACTCCGGGGGATGGACTTTGCCCTGGATTTCGTAGACGTAGATTTTTTCCGGAGCAGGCATGTTTGAAGATCGTTTTCCGTTTTGCGTTTTCCGTAAAAGAAAAGGATGAAAAGGTGAAAAAAGTTTGGGACGACGCTTGTTTAATATAACCGATTCTCTAAAAAATGGAGGAAGGCGATTAAGAAATTTCCATGGAAAATAGAATCGGCGTCCATCGGCGTTTATCGGCGG
>QZIZ01000087.1 GCA_003599195.1 Deltaproteobacteria bacterium
GGGGTGGCCCACCTGTAAGGTGTAATGCAAATCATTCCACCCCCGGTCCCAGGTGTGGGCCATATGCTTGATGATCTCGCCCCGGTAGTCCTCTTTGCCGTGCACCAGGTAGCGGGACGCGAGGTCGCTGTTCCGGAAGTAATCCATCTCCTTCACCAACAATCCCAAGGCCGCCAGGCCGTTCAGGAAGATGCCCGCGGCCCGGCCGTTGGCCTTGAGCCAGGCCGCGGCTTCCACGGCGCTCCGGGGTTCTTCCAAAAAGTCAAAAACCGCCAGATCCACGGCCACCATCAGCATCTTGGCGGCCTGGAACCCCCGGGCCATATTCAGCAAGTCCAGAAAACCGCCGGCAGCAGCAGGCATAGTGTCTCCTTCGATACTTAAAGATTTTTTCTCCACAGTTATTCATGGGCTTTTTGCCCACCCATAAATCATGAAAAACCGTAGGACGGGCGTCTCGCCCGCCTCGTTAGTCCGCACCAGCCTAGGCCACCACTTTTATTCTTGCGTCCTACTTTGCGCTTTTGCGCCTTTGCGTGAGGTTTATCTATTCGAAGCAGCTCCTCATGGACCTTCGGCCCACCCGCAAAGCATGAAAAGTCCGTAGGGCGGGCGTCTCGCCCGCCCTGGTAATCCATACAGGCTAGAAAGCCTGTACTACCGCTTAGAACTTTTCTAAGACAGAGAGAAGGCGTCTCCGCATCTGCGGACTGTCTAGAATTCTAATCACCCAGGCAAGGTTTGCAAGGATTGGTTGAAAGACTTGAGGAGGCGCCGGGGACTCACCGCCCCTGCTTCCGGCAAGAACCCTCTTAAGATTTCGGAGATTTGGTTTCCGGACGCAGTTCTTCAGTGCCCAGGGCGAAAACCGGGCCGGCGGTGAGAGAGGAAATTTCCCAAAAATCCCGGCGATAACGGTAGTAAACATGCAACCTGTTCAATCCCCGGGCCAACCGGATGAGAGTCTCTTTTTCCAAGTTGAGTAGACAGGATTGGAGGAGCACCAGAAAAGCGCCGGGCAGGTAAAAACTCTCTTTGCCGATGCTGGCTTGAAATTCCAAGGAGAATTTTCCCTCCTTGACTTGGAAGAACTCGGCCTGGTAAGAGCGTGACGGCGGCTCGGAGGACTCGCTGATGATGCTCAAATCTCCCAAAGGCAGGCGGATACGGCTCTCAGGGCTTTCGGCAGCCAGCAGCAGCTCGCATACCTGATCCACAAAGCCCATCAATTCCCGGGCTACCCGCGTCTCGTTGAGCTCCGCCAGTTCAAAGAGAATGCGGCCATAGAAGTGCAGAACCAGGGGGACAACGCCAGCTTCCGGGTTCTGGCCGGAGTGCCAATAAATGGCGGGTTTGACTTTCCGCTCCGGGAAAAAATCAATACGCACCGCGGCCAAGTGCAGTCCCCGGTCCCGGCGGAATCGTTGCAGTAAACGCTTAATCATTTGCGGCTTGCTTGGCTGGGGACCACCGGCCCTTTGACCACCTGCATATTATAGCCGTATCCGGATAGATTTTTAGGCGCCCCGAAAAACACCACCATGAAAGACTGGCTCTCCCCCGGTTCAAGTATCTGTTTCTGGGCCCGGCCCCCGGGGGTATCCAGCCAACGGTCGATTTCCTGGGGATCAAGGCTCTGGAGTTCGTCGTCAAAAACCACAGTGCCCGCATAAAATTCCCGTTCTTTAACGGTCTTCTGTTGAGGGTCAGTAAGCATGGCTTTAATCTTGATGGGGCCCCGGGGCTGGGTGGAAGAATTTTTCACATTCCCTTGAATCAGCAGTAGCTGCCCACCCTTGGTGTTCACCAACCCCCGGTAACGCTCTTGTTGTCCGTTGATTTCCAGATCTTTCACATCCCCGGAAGCCATGGGCGGCGCGGCAGGTGGAGGGATTGCCACTACCTTGGCGGGTTCCGCCACCTTGGCCTGGGAAGCCGGCGCCTGGGCTTTAGCCTGGAGATTTTTGGCCACCCAGTTGTATCCTCCAAACCACATGATAACCCCACCCAGCAGCACTCCGCTCAAAAATCCCGCAATCAGAGGGACGATCCAGAGCCAGGAGGAACGCTCCTTGGGAGCAGTGAAGAGGATGGAGGGCTTGGGCAACTTGGTTTTGGCCGTTGCCAATTCCGGCTCAAATTCCTTTTCGAGTTTATCCAGGTCAAAGGTCTCATCTTCCTCCGCCGGGCGGAGGCGAGGGAGTATCTCCTCCCTCACCTGGGGCTCGGCCACCTGGTTTTCCCTTTCCCCCTCCACCCAGAAAACATTCTGGCAACGGGAACAGCGCGCTTGGACCCTGGCCCCGCTTATCCGGCGGTCATCCAGATTAAATTTGGTTTGGCACTTCTCACAAGTGACAACCATCCCTGAAGCCCTCGAAATAATTAGGTAAACTATCAGCCAATTGTTAACTTAACAAACCTGGCGGGAAAGTCAAAGATTTTCCCCCGTCTCTAAGCCCGGCCCAGGAGCCATCTAACACGTCCGGCTTGCCTCCCCGACCCCTGGCTCCATGCCCCCGGCGGTTTTCGTTTTCGGTTAAGGAAAGATTATCAACAAGTTACACCCGCGTTTGTTTCTTTTATAATTAAAGGTGAGTGGATTTATTCCAAGAATATTTGGAAGAAATCGAAAAAATGTGATACTTCAAGGCAGATAATAATGTTAAGGAGAATTTCCTAGTGAGGTCCGCTTACTCCGACCGGGAATTAGACATCTTCATGGCCACGGTGATTATGGATCAGAAGGGGACCCGGCCCTATACCTCGGAAATAGGCCCTGCCTGGCAGGTAGTGGAGAAGATGATGCGTCAGTATAAGTGCGAGTTGAAGCTTGACGTGTTTTTAGGGGTCTCCGGGGAACTTTGGGTGGCCTCGTTTTACCATCCCCTCAAATGCCAAAGGTATGAAAGCAGAGCCAAAACTGCGCCTCTGGCCATCTGCCGGGCCGCCAAAGAAGCATACCTGGACTTGGCAGGGGCGGAGCCTCCCTCAAACAAGTAATTCCCCCCCCACTTCCTTGGAAGAGTTCAAGGTTCCAGTATCCAGGATAAACCTTTTTAGACATAACTCTTATACTTAGGGTCGTACATCAGGGATTTGATAAAGGCCGGAAGGTCATCGGGCCGGGGCACGGTGGCCAGATCCCGGGCGTATGCCACCTCTGCCACCGCGGTGGCGATGGCCGCGGACACCTCCCGGATCCTGGGCAGCGGTGGAAAAAGGCTCCCCTGCTCCAAGTCTGCGTCGGAGATCATGGAGGCCAGGGTCTTGGCGGCCACGGAGAACATCTCATCCGTAACCTGCCGGGCCCGGCAGGCAATGGCTCCTAAACCCACTCCAGGGAAGATATAAACATTATTCCCCTGGGCGGGCACAAACTTTTTCCCCCCGTAGATCACCGGCTCAAAGGGACTGCCGCTGGTATAGATGGCCCGCCCCTCCGTCCATTTATAGGCCTCCTCCGCCGTACATTCGGTGTTGGAGGTGGGATTGGAGAGGGAAAAGACCAGGGGACGTTCATTGATGCGGGCCATGGCCTCCAGGACGGGTTGGGTAAACATCCGGGCCTTGCCGGAGACGCCGATGATGGCCGTGGGCTGCAGGGCTTCCACGGCGCTCGGGAAATCGGGGATAAACTCGCAGTCATGGGCATAACGGCGTTTGTGGCCGGAGAGTTCGCTGCGGCTCTTCACCACCAGGCCCTTGGAATCCACGAACCAGCAGTGTTCCCGGGCTTCATTTGCAGATAGCCCTGATGCCATCAGGGCCGAGACCATCAAATCTGCGGCGCCTAATCCGGCTTCCCCGGCCCCCAGGAAGAGGAATTTTTGGTCCTGGAGCCGGCCGCCGGTGATGCGCAGCGCGGAATAGATGCCCGCCAGAGTCGCCGCCGCGGTGCCCTGGATGTCGTCATTGAAGCAGCAGAGGCGCTCCCGGTATTTTTCCAGGAGCCTGAAGGCATTGATATTGGCAAAATCTTCAAACTGCACCAGGGCCCGGGGGAAGACTTCCTCCACGGCCAGGAAAAATTCCTCCACAAAATCGTCATAGGCCGCGCCCCGGAGCCGCCGCTGCTTCAAGCCGATATACAGGGGATCGTTCAGCAGGTCCTCGTTTTCGGTGCCCAAATCCAGGGTGATGGGCAGGCTGAGGGCATGGTGGATGCCGGCGCAGGCGGTGTACAGGGCCAGCTTCCCCACGGGGATGCCCATGCCGTCCGCGCCCAGGTCTCCCAGCCCCAGGATACGCTCGCCGTCGGTGACCACGATAATGCGGATGTCCTTATAGGGCCAGTTCCGCAGGAGTCCGGGCATCCGCCCCCGGTCCTTGGCGGAAATGAAGATGCCCCGGGGCCGCCGGAAGATATGCCCGTACTCCATACAGGCCTGGCCCACCGTGGGGGTGTAAATGATGGGCATCATTTCTTCGATATAGTCCGTCACTATCCGGTAAAAAAGCGTCTTGTTGCGATCCTGCAAGGAAATCATAAAGATATATTTCTCGATGTCATTGGGTTTGCGGCGCACGTTCTCCAGCACCCGCAAGATCTGTTCCTCCATGGTATGGACCTTGGGGGGCAGCAGTCCCCTGAGCCCCAGAATCTCCCGCTCCTTTTCGGTGAACGCCGTGCCTTTGTTAAAGGCCGGGTCCCGGATCAACATCACGCCGGTGGGAAACCCCAACATGCGGGCGAACATCTTTTCCCGGTCATCCGCAAATCTGCTGTCTTTGAGAGCCCTGGCCAGATTGACCAAATCCAAAAACCAGGAAACCGTCTCCGGATTCATCAGTTCCCGGTCGATGCGAACAATCGTGTCCTTTTCATCAAAAGTCACTCGGTACATACCGTTTTACCTCATGGGCAGGGTTTAGGCCGCGGCCTCCCGGCGTTTTCTCAGGGAAATCATCTCTCCCAGGATGGAAGATACCTGTTTCAGGTTAAGTTAACCATCGGCAAACCAGAAGCAAATAAAGAGGCGCAACCCCTAAGGATTAATTTAATTAATTAATATTTAATTTTATTAATTAATTTTAGTATGGCTTAATCTTTGATTGACACCCCGGCCTGCCTTGCCTATATTCCTCCCCAGGCTTTCCGCCGGTTAAATTCCAGTTATTCCCCGTCTTTCCCAGGAGGATTTCCATGCCCAAACGGCAAGATATACAAAAGGTGATGATTATCGGCTCCGGTCCCATTATTATCGGCCAGGCCTGCGAATTCGACTACTCCGGCACCCAGGCCTGCAAGGCCTTGAGGCAGCTGGGTTATGAGATTTGCCTGGTCAATTCCAACCCGGCCACCATCATGACCGACCCGGGCATGGCCGACGTCACCTATATCGAGCCTCTGAATCTCGACTACATGACGGAAATCATCAAAGAAGAACGCCCCGATGCCCTGCTCCCTAATCTCGGGGGCCAATCCGGCCTCAATCTCTCCTCCGCGCTGGCCCGGCACGGCGTCCTGGAGCAATACGGCGTTAAAATCATCGGCGTGGAAGTGGACGCCATCAAGCGGGGCGAAGACCGCCAGGCCTTCAAGGACACCATGAACTCCCTGGGGTTGGAGATGCCCAAGAGCGCCATCGCCTTGAGCGTCGAGGAAGCGGAGCGCATCGCCGAAGACCTGGGCTACCCCCTGGTCATCCGCCCGGCCTACACCATGGGCGGCTGGGGAGGCGGCCACGTTTACAACCTGGAAGAGTTGCGCACCATTGCCGCCCGGGGCCTGTCCGCCAGCATGGTGGGGCAGATTCTGGTGGAAGAGTCCGTGCTGGGCTGGGAGGAGTTGGAACTGGAGGTGGTGCGGGACGCCAAGAACCAGATGATCACCGTCTGTTTCATCGAAAACGTGGATGCCATGGGCGTCCACACCGGCGACTCCTACTGCACCGCACCCATGCTCACCATCGCCCCGGAGCTGCAACAACGGCTGCAAAAATACTCCTATGACATCGTCGAGGCCATCAAGGTCATCGGCGGCACCAACATCCAGTTCGCCCACGACCCCAAGACCGGCCGGGTGGTGGTCATCGAGATCAACCCCCGCACCTCCCGGTCCTCGGCCCTGGCCTCCAAGGCCACCGGCTTCCCCATCGCCTTCGTCTCCTCGCTGTTGGCGGGCGGCCTCACCCTGGACGAAATCCCCTATTGGCGCTTGGGGACCTTGGAAAAATACGAGCCCTGGGGCGACTACGTGGTGGTGAAATTTGCCCGTTGGGCCTTTGAAAAATTCCCCGGCGCCGAAGACAAGCTGGGCACCCAGATGAAGGCGGTGGGGGAAGTCATGAGCCTGGGCAAGACTTACAAGGAGGCGTTCCAGAAGTCCATCCGCTCCCTGGAGATCGGCCGCCACGGCCTGGGCTTCGCCAAAGATTTCCATCAAAAAAGCCGGGAAGAACTCATGGACCTTCTCTGGGAGCCTTCCAGCGAGCGGCAGTTCATCATGTATGAGGCCCTGCGCAAAGGCGCCGGCGTGGAATCCTTATTCCAGCGCACCCATATCAAATCCTGGTTTATCGAGCAGATGCGGGAGTTGGTGGAGCTGGAGGAAGAGATTTTAACCCACCGGGGCCGGGACCTCCCCGATGAGCTCCTGGTTCGGGCGAAGAAAGACGGGTTTGCCGACAAGTACCTGGCCCAACTGCTGAAAGTGCCGGAGACCAAAATCCGGGAACAGCGCTACCGCCTGGGAATGCGGCAAGCCTGGGAAGCCGTGCCGGTGAGCGGGGTGGAGAACGCGGCTTATTACTATTCCACTTATAATGCCCCAGACCAGGTGGAAGTGAGCCAAAATCGCAAGATCATGGTGCTGGGCGGCGGTCCCAACCGCATCGGCCAGGGGATTGAATTCGATTACTGCTGCGTGCACGCCGCCTTCGCCATCCGGGATGAGGGCCTGGAATCCATTATGGTCAACTGCAACCCGGAAACCGTGTCCACGGACTACGACACCTCGGATAAGCTCTATTTCGAGCCCCTCACCGTGGAGGACGTGCTCAGCATCTATGAAAAAGAACAGCCCGAGGGGGTCATCGTCCAGTTCGGGGGCCAGACCCCGCTGAACATCGCCCAGGAGCTGGCCGCCGCGGGCGTCCGGATTCTTGGCACCAGCCCCGACGTCATCGATCTGGCCGAGGACCGGGACCGTTTCCGGCACACCATGCGCAAGCTGGGCATTCCCCAGCCGGAAAGCGGCATGGCCGGCAATATTCAGGAGGCCTTAAAGATCGCCCAGGAAATCGGCTATCCCCTCATGGTCCGCCCCTCCTACGTCTTAGGCGGCCGGGCCATGGAAGTGGTGCACGATGAAGACATGCTCAAGCGCTACCTGGCGGCCGCGGTGGAAGTGAGCCCGGAGCGGCCCATCCTCATCGACCGGTTCCTGGAGAACGCCATCGAAGCGGAGGCCGACGCCATCGCCGACGGCACCGATGCTTTCGTGCCCGCGGTGATGGAGCACATTGAGCTGGCGGGGGTCCATTCCGGCGACTCCGCCTGCGTCATTCCGCCCATCAGCATTCCGGCCAAGCACCTGGACACCATCAACGAATACACCCGGCGCATCGCCATGGAACTCAACGTCGTGGGTCTGATGAACATCCAGTATGCCATCGCTAATGACACGGTCTACGTGCTGGAGGCCAATCCCCGGGCCTCCCGCACCGTGCCCCTGGTCTCCAAGGTCTGCAGCATCCCCATGGCCCGGCTGGCCACCCAGGTTATGCTGGGGAAAAAGCTCTCGGATCTAAACCTCAGCCGGAAGTCCATCCCCCACTTCGGCGTCAAGGAAGCGGTCTTCCCCTTCAACATGTTCCCCGAAGTTGATCCCCTTCTGGGTCCGGAAATGCGGTCCACCGGCGAGGTCTTAGGAATGGCCGGCTCCTTCGGCCTGGCCTTTTACAAGGCCCAGGAGGCGGCCCAGCAGGTTCTGCCTTGTGAAGGCACCGTGCTCATTACCGTCTCCGAAGCGGACCGGCCCGCGGTCCTGGAGGTGGCCCGGCAATTCCAGCATTTGGGCTTCAAGATCCTGGCCACCCAGGGGACTCACAAGTTCCTGGCGGAGCAAGGCATTCCCGCGGAGCATGTTCTCAAGCTGCACGAAGGCCGGCCCAATATCGTGGACATTATCAAGAATCGGGAAATTCACCTGGTGGTCAACACCCCGGCAGGCAAGCTGGGTAAATTTGATGACTCTTATATCCGCAAAGCGGCCATCAAATATAAAGTTCCCTACATCACCACCCTGGCCGGGGCCCTGGCCGCAGCCCGGGGCATCGCCGCGGCCCGCCGCCAACAGCACCGGGTGCGTTCTCTCCAGGACTACCATGCCGGGATTAAATAAGTAAAGGGAGGATATCGGGGGGACCGGGAACAAGTGCAGGGAGTGAAATGACTTATGACGGATAAAGAGCATGTGCGGGCCATATCCCCCCCTCACCCTACCCTCTCCCCCCCTGGGGGGAGAGGGAAATGCAAGATATATCCATATGATACAAACTTATGGATAATTGCGGAGAGGGAATAGAATAACCATTGGTAATTCCTAATTCACCCCCGGGAACTAATAACTCCCTCTCCCCCCGCGGGGGGAGAGGGCCGGGGTGAGGGGGAGGGAATGTTCGGATATATCCATGAGATACAAACTTGTGGCTAATGGACAGCCCCTGGGGGAGAGGGAACTGCTTGACATAAGCTTCCCCCTTAATAGGGGGGACCTCCAGGGCCCCCGCCCCCGCCCAGGACGGCATAAAGGCGCACCTGGTTGGAGAGCTTCGCCAGACGGATGGAGATAAGTCCCTGCTGGGCGGAGTAGAGAGAACGTTGGGCATCCAGCACGTTCAGGTAGATATCGATCCCCTTTGCATACCGGGCGTTGGAGAGCCGATAAGTTTTGTCGGTGGCCTCCAGCAAGGATTGCTGGGCCGCCATCTGATCCCCCAGGGTTCCCTTCCGGGCCAGGGCATCGGCCACCTCCTTAAATGCTCCCTGAATCGCCTTCTCGTATTGGGTCAGGGCGATCTCTCGATCCACCTTGGATACGGTCAACGCCGACCAGGTGCGGGCGTCGAAAATCGGCAGCACGATCTGGGGCGAATAACTCCAGATGAAGGTGCCTGATTTGAAAAGACCCGACAGGTCGCCGCTGGCGCTGCCGACGGCGGTGGTCAGGGAGATGCGGGGGAAGAAAGCCGCCCGGGCCGCGCCGATATTGGCATTGGCGGCCTTGAGGGTGTGCTCCGCCTGCAGAATATCAGGACGCCGCAGGAGAACCTCCGAGGGCGTGCCGGGGGACACGTCCCGCAAGGGTTTGACGGCGCTTAATTCTCCCGGCAACAGGTCGGCCGCGACAGGCCCTCCCGCCAGCAGGGTAAGGGCATTTTCATCCTGGGCAGCCAGTTCCGTATAGCGGGCCACGTCTACCCGGGCCGCATCCACCCGGGTTTGCACCTGGCGCAGATCCAACTCTTGGGCGATCCCCACTTCGAAGCGCCGGCGAATCAAATTATAGGCGGCTTGCTGGGATTCTAGAGTGGATTGGGCCAGTTTGAGGTTTTCCCGATCCGCGGCCAGGGTCAGATAAGCGTTGGCGACTTCGGACACCAGCAATATCTGGGCGCTGCGGCGGGCATGCTCGGTGGCGAAGTATTCCTCCAGGGACTTTTTTGACAGGCTGCGGATCCGGCCGAAGAAATCCACCTCCCAGGAAGTGACGCCTAGATTGACGCTATATTCCTCCAAAGTCACCAAACCGGAGTCGGTGGCGCCGGAAATCCTGACGCGCTGCTTGTAGGCGGTGGAGTTTGTTTCCACCTTCGGCAAGAGATCGGCGCGTTGGACCCGGTACAAACCCCGGGCCCGTTCCACATTCAAGGCGGCCACCCGCAGATCACGGTTGTTTTTCAAGGCCGTATCGATGACCTTTTGCAGCCGGTCATCGATGAAGAATTCCCGCCATGGGAGGTCGGCGGCCTCCGCCGCCCCCGGCGCGGCCGCGGTCTCTTTATAAGCCGGGCCGCTCGGCCAGGCCGCGGAAACCGGCGCTTCGGGCCGGGTATATTGCGGTATCATGGTGCAGCCGCTGAGACAGAACAGCACCCCGAGGATAAGCGTTAGGTTCCTTTTCATCTTAACGGCCCTCCTGGAAGCTTGAGGGTTCGCCTGTGGGGGCAGAGGCGGGCGCCCCCATTTTGCTCTTAAAGAGGCGGAATATGAGGACAAAGAAGAAGGGGATAAAAAAGAGGTCGATGAAGGTGGCGGACATCATGCCGCCGGTAACCGCGGTGCCGATGGCATTCATGGCGCCGGCTCCGGCCCCGGAGGCGAGGGCCAGGGGCAGGACCCCGAAGAAAAAGGCAAACGAAGTCATGATCACCGGACGCAACCGTAACCGGGCCGCTTCCAGGGTGGCGTCGATCACCCCGGCTCCTTGCATGATCCGTTCCCTGGCAAACTGGATGATGAGGATGGCGTTTTTGGTCGTCAGCCCCAGGGTGGTGATGAAGCCAATCTGAAAATAAACGTCGTTGGGGAAACCCCGCAACCAGGTGGCCAGGGCCGCGCCGAACAGCCCCAAGGGCAGCATCAGGAGGTTGGTGAACGGAATCGCCCAACTTTCGTACAGAGCCGCAACACACAGGAAGATGACGATCACGGAAAAGGCGTACAGCAGGGGCGCCTGGGAACCGGCCAGCCGCTCTTGGTAGGAAAGCCCGGTCCAGTCAAAACTGATGCCCCGGGGCAACTTGGCGACAATCTCCGTCATGGCCTGCATCGCCTCGCCCGAACTCCTCCCCGGCGCGGGTTCACCCCAGATATTTAATGACGGGAAGCTGTTGAAACGCTCCAACAGCGGCGATCCCTGGAACCAGTGGCCGGCGGCGAAGGAAGTGAAGGGGGTCATCGTCCCCGAAGCGTTGCGCACATAAAGCCGCTCCAGGTCTTTAGGCAGCATGCGGTAGGGGGCGTCGGCCTGGACATAGACCCGCTTGACGCGTCCCTTGTGGATGAAGTCGTTCACATAAGCGCTGCCAAAGGCCGAGGAGACGGTGTTATGGATGGTGCTGATGGGCACTCCC
>QZIZ01000143.1 GCA_003599195.1 Deltaproteobacteria bacterium
AAGAATCTCAGGGGCGCGGGAAAAACGAGATTCTTCACTCCGCTGCGCTACGTTCAGAATGACAATCAAAATTACCTCTTTGACGGCAACTTGGTATGAATGGCCCAATGGGGCCGGTTTTTCCCCCGAGCATCTGCATGCCATCGGCAAGGAAGTGCAGACTACTGCCTCCAAGCTGCGCCGGGCGAGCTTCAGGGGCCAGGGGATGCAATCTCAGGTTGCCGGAGCTTCCTGGGAGCAATTACGAAATTTTATCTATCAAGGCCGGGAGGCATGATCGCTGATTTTAAAGAAGATCATCGCTTCATCAAGGCAATTTCCCCGGTTTCCGGCCCACGGCCAGGAACACGGTATATTCCTGCGACCCTTCCTCGGCGGTCCTTCTCACCGCAGTCGCGGTGGTAATCCGCACCTCGCCGAAGCCGGCGCCATTAAGAAGCGACTGCACGGCCGGACGCGCGAAACCGAGATGAAATACCCCGGTATTATCGCCGTGAAACGAACCGTCTTCGGTGTCCAGGTCGGCGAAGCCGAGCCATCCGCCCGGCAGCAGCTGGTCGAACCAGAACCGGCACAATCCCGCGGCATCCTCCACGTGGTGCATGGTCATACTGCTGACGAGAAGATGAAACCCGCCCTTCACTCTGCCGCCCCGGCTAAAATCAACCAGCTTGGGGTGCACGTCCGCCAGCCCTTGTTTCGTGACCTTGTCCTGAAGCACCGCAAGCATGCCCCGGGAGTTGTCCACCGCGGTAATGCTCCGCACCAGGGGCTGCAGCCTGAGGGTCACGAGACCCGTGCCGCAGCCGAAGTCCAGGACGTCCATATCTTTGGCCGGCCCGATCTCCCGGATGATGGCGCCGGCTACGTCATGAGCCAGTTTCACCCGGCGCGGGTCGGCGTCCCAAACCGCTGCTTCTTTATCGAAATCCATGAGATTATCTCCTCCTTTCTGAAAGCGTGGCTGCCCGGCCATTTCCAGGTTTCCCTGTTACTGCTGTGCGCGGCACTGCATTAGAAATCATTGGAAAGAATGCCTTAGAGCGATCTTATTAAACATCTTCGCCAATCCGACACCAAGTGTATAAATGCACTCAATATTGAGATGGTCCTCCACCCTGGAGTCAAAGAAAATATTCAGGTTAGATTCGAGCCCGTCTTCCGCCCTGGCGTAGCAAATCAGGATCGGCACTTTCGGCAAAGGCCTCAGTACCAGCCTAAAGTCTGAACCGGAATGCTTTTCCACCTGTTTGCCTTTAAATACCCGGATCATGTCTTCGAAGAGGTCGGCATAGATATCAGCTACCCGCTTCAAGGGTTTTTCGCATTGCTGCTCAAAAAGCCGGTGCCATGTCTTGCCGTTTTTTAGTTCCCTCAACGGTACCCATTCGCCTGAAACAGGTGTTCCTTTGCTCCGGATGATATGGTTGAGAACAGGTATCGTCACCCAGGAATGGATGTGGATGTCGGTGGTAATATTCCCTTTGGAATCAACACTAAGGTTCTTACCGAGAACCTTGATCGTCAGTTTCGAGTCGGAAAAACTAGCCCCCAATTTGGGCGCGGCCGAAGCAAGGTCAACAGAGGCAACCCGGTTTTTCAATTCTTCCAGGGTGAATTCCATTTCCTGTTCGAGGGTCATGCGCCCATCACTTTTCCCCTCAGAGGGCTCAATGTCGTGGCCCTCAAGATTAGGACATTCAATTAGCCGTCTTTGGCCCTTGAACACCGCGGCGGCAAAGGCCAGGCACGTCAGTTCCCGGCATTTTCTGCAATTGGATCTATCGAGCAACTTGAAAATCTCCATTGGGTTAGTCAACTGGATCATACGGCGCTTCTCCTTTATGGGGAACCTTTCTGGAGCCTGATATTACGTTGCGGCCTCAGAAAAAGAATCGCCCATTCGGGCGATTTTTAGCAGGGGAAGCTTAGGCGAGGGGATTTTTTTGATTCAAGCCAGTTGGTGGCGGACGGCCCAGACCGCCGCTTCGGTGCGGTCATTCACCCCGAGTTTGTTGAGGATGTGGACCACGTGGCTTTTGACCGTATGGGGGCTGATGCAGAGGATCTCGGAGATTTCCATATTGGTGGAGCCGGCGGCCAGCAGCCGGAGCACCTGCAGCTCCCGGTCCGAAAGGCCGGTTTGCGCCGCAGCCTCCCGGTTCGCAGGGGGAGGTTGGGGCGGATCGATTTCCAGGGACAGGGTGGAGACCAAATCGCCTTTCCGGTTGATGACCGGGTAAAGGGCGTATTGAGACATCGGTTGGCGCAGCCCGGGACATTGATCCGGGGTTGCTTCTCTTTTACTTAAGGCCGCGGCAAATGCCAGGCAGGCGGAGAAGCCGCATTCCCGGCAATTGGTTTGCGGCAGTATTTTATAAATATCGATGACCGATACCGGTTTAAATTTCTTAAAATCGGGAGTGAGCGCCTCTTTTTTGCCTTTAAGGTCATTAAGGAAATCGACCAGGCTTTGAGCAAACTGCAGGGCCTGGTCTTCCCCGGTGAAAGCCGCGGCTATGACTTCATCGGGATATAACATGCATTTGAAACCTTCCAGAATAAATTCAACGCATTCAGGTCTGTCATAAAACCTGGCGCCGGGAAAAATGGCATTGAGATATGGAAATAGCGCGCTGACATCCTGATCCAGCCTGAAGTGGGCCCCCCAGAAGGTCCTGGGAAAAGTCTGCAATACCCCTGCTCTTGCCAGAGAAAAGTCAAAAAATCTATTGATAAACATTTCTTAATAATTTTTTATTTGTTCCCAAAAAACCAGGATAATTTTTTTAGCCGTAACCGAATCCATCGGCTAAGATTGGTAACAGCTTATATAATCACCCTGTTCAGAGATATGCAAGCGAAAGCAGGGATTTCGATATTAATTGCAGATAATCATTCTCTGCGTCTCTGCGGTGATTCTTTTTAACCGCAGAGACGCAGAGAGCGCAGAGATTCAGGATCTGCAATTACTTACGACGCCTTGTAAAGTTACATGGCGGGCAGGCAGTCGCTCAAAACTTCTCTAACCTGATAAATTCCTTGATTCCCGGGGTATATGCGGGATGGTAAATAACCGCCCAGCCTTTTTCCCTTTTATTTTCGGCGATGCCGTATACCTCGTCCAAGGTTTTCCACAGTTTCCAGTAACTCCACCCCCGGCCCCAATCCCCGTTCTTGGCAAGGCGATGAAAGACCTGGTGGTCTGAAAGGAAGCTGACTTCACGATCATAAATGTCGCCGTCGAGTCTCATCCGCTTTCTCAGGTGAAGGATCTCATGTTCTCCATCAAGCATTGCCGCTAATTCCGTCATTTTCGGCCTCCCCTTCGATTGCGCATAGATTGAGGCAATCTATTTTATTAGCTACTGTCTGGTCTATTGCCATGCCAATCTGTTTAGTATGTTAAGTTGTTAATTCGACCTGTTATTATATTATATCGGCAAGTCTTCAAATACCATTAGGCAAAAATACTCATTTTTAGATAGGCAATTATACCTAAATAATAGCTTGTTCCTTTTATTACAATTGCTAATCACAGCGTAGCTTTACTTTTGTGATTTATTTTACAATTACAATAAGGCATCCGAAAAACCACGGCTTGCGGAAAAAACGCATAAAAGGTAAAATTATAATTTTAAAATAGAGGCCGCCACCGGAGCGGCTCATTTTTTGTGAAGGTTTTATGAAAATACGAGAAGATTTACGCAACATCGCCATCATCGCCCACGTGGACCATGGCAAGACCACCCTGGCGGATGCCATGCTCTGGCAGAGCGGGATTTTCCGGGCCAACGAGCAGGTGGCCGAACGGGTCATGGACAGCATGGACCTGGAGCGGGAAAAGGGCATCACCATCATGGCCAAAAACATGGCCATCACTTATAGGGGCGTGAAGATCAATATCGTGGACACCCCGGGGCACGCGGATTTCGGCGGCGAGGTGGAGCGCACCCTGAACCTGGTGGACGGGGTCATGCTCTTGGTGGACGCCACCGAAGGCCCCCTGCCCCAGACCCGGTTCGTGTTGGGCAAGGCTCTGGAGAAGGGCCTGCCCGCGATCGTGGTCATCAACAAGATCGACCGGGAGGACCGGCGGCCGCAGGAAGTCCTGAACGAGATCTACGACCTGTTCATCGACCTGGACGCGAATGAGGAGCAACTGGAGTTCCCGGTGCTCTACACCAACGCCAAGGCCGGGATTGCCTTGACCGAACCGGAAGGAGACGGCAAGGACCTGACACCCCTATTTGAGGCAATTTTGGCCACCATCCCGGCGCCGCAATACGATCCGGCCGCGCCGTTGCAATTTCTGATAACCAGCCTGGATTACAGTGACTACGTGGGCCTGATTGCCGTGGGCAAAATCGTCAACGGCGCGCTCAAAAAAGGCCGGGAAGTGGCGCTACTCAAAGAGGGGCAGCCGGCCGGCAAGGCCAATCTTTGTGTTATCTACAGTTTTGAGGGCTTGGAGAAAAGCGAGCCGGAGATGATCGAAGCCGGGGACCTGGCCGCAGTGGCCGGCGTGCCCCAGGCTTTCATCGGCGATACCTTGAGCGATCCGGATAATCCAAAAGCTCTCCCCGGCATCCGGGTGGAGGAGCCCACCATTTCCATGGTCTTTTCCGTGAATACCTCGCCTTTGGCCGGCAAGGAAGGAAAGCTCCTTACCTCCCGGCATCTCAAAGAGCGCCTGGAGAAGGAGGTCCTCTACAACGTCAGTATCAAGGTGGAGCCGGGCGAGACCAAAGACGCGTTCAAGGTGAGCGCCCGGGGCGAACTGCAACTGGCGGTCTTGATCGAGATGATGCGCCGGGAGGGGTTTGAACTGTCCTTATCCAAGCCTCGGGTCATCACCCGGGAGCGGGACGGCAGACTCACCGAGCCGTTGGAACTGGCGGTGGTGGATATCCCCGAAGAATTCATCGGCATCGTTACCGAGAAGATGGCGGCGCGGCGGGGGCGGATGGTGAAGATGATCAACCACGGCTCCGGCCGGGTGCGCCTGGAGTTTAACATTCCCTCCCGGGGCTTGATCGGCTTCCGGGGCCAGTTCTTGAACGACACCCGGGGCACCGGGCTCCTGAATGCCATCCTGGAGGGCTATACGCCTTTTGCCGGGGATATCGGCGGCCGGCCCAACGGGGCCTTGATCGCGGACCGGCCCGGCAAGGCGGTGGGCTACGCCATCTTCCACCTCCAGCCCCGGGGCACCATCTTTGTGCAGCCCGGGGACCCGGTTTACCGGGGCATGATCGTCGGCGAAAACACCCGGTCCGAAGATATGTGGGTGAACATCACCAAGGAAAAGAAGCTCACCAACATCCGGGCCGCGGGCACGGACGAGGCCCTGCGCCTGGTTCCCCCAAGGCGGTTCAGCCTGGAGCAGGCCATGGAATTCATCAACGACGACGAACTGGTGGAAGTGACCCCCGCGGCCATTCGTCTCCGGAAAATGGCCGCCGGGTGAGGATAACGGTGCAGTCGGAATAAATAGTTGCGGGTTGCGAGTTACGGGTTGCGGGTTGTTTTGTTACTCGCAACTCGCAACTCGCAACCCGGAAACCTCTGCGTCTCTGCGTCTCTGCGGTAAATCCTACATCACCGCTTTCTCATCCCCCCGCCCGCGCCTTCCGCAGCATGGCTATGGGTTTGGCCATTTCCTGGATATGCCGGTGCGTATTCTCCAGGCCGCTGCCGGGGATGCCCAGCATCAGGTGGCAGGGGTCTAGATTGGTCTTGATGCGGCAGCCCAGGCCTAGGAAGGTGATGTTGGGGGTGCCCTGCAGGAGCGGCATGGCGGTGATGTCCGAGCAGCCCCCCAAGGCCCCGCCGGATTGGGGCAGCTCCATCCTGCCGCCCCTTTCGAAATTCACCGCGTAAAGCAGCCACATCACCTGTTCGCTGTCCGCGGTGAAGACCACCACCTGGGGCGCTTCCGTAAACGCAGAGAGGGGGGCGATGAGCGCGGCTTTGGTCTGTCCCGGCTCCAGGTAGACGGCCTTGCGGATGGTGGCCGCGGAGGCCTCTTCGCTGGCGTATAAGCCCACCCCGTATTTCTCCAGGACCCCGTCGTCCAGGTATTCCTCCAGTTCCCGGCCCTTCTCGAACCCCAGGACCGCGGTGCCCAGCTTGCAGCCCATCTGGTCTTTCTGCAAGAGCAAAGTCCTGCCTGCCCCGGCCAACACCAGGGCCTGGCAATAGCTCTTAAATTTCTCGTCGGTAAAAGGCAAGCCGGGGGGCAGGTGGTCCGTCTCCTTATATAGGGTCACGCCCGCGGGTTCGAATTTGAGGGATAAAGCCGCGGCCAGGTCTTGAGATAGGGTTCGATAATCGGCCATGGGAGATCTCCATCAGGTCAGGATAATTTACTTAGGTTCAATACCATAAACTCAATCCGGGGCAAATAGCAAACTCCAAGGCATGGTTTCTTTGGGCAAACCGGCGACGGCCTGCCTTTTTTAATGGAGTAGCCTTGCGGGAGAGGGTCTGGTATCTTAATAATTAGAATATCCTAAATTTATAAGTTGAAACCTCTGCGAAAGCCCCTCTTCTTTGTCATTCTGAACGGAGCGCAGCGGAGTGAAAGAATCTGGTTTTTTTGACAGCTAGGACTCCAATTTGGTGGTAATCAACGCACTGCCGGGAAAAACCTTGCCGCCAAAACCGGGATTCTTCGGTCGCTCCGCTCCCTCAGAATGACAAGTGGGAGCCTTTCGCAGAGGTCTTGAGTTAGAGCGGCGAGAATAAATTAATGCCTTCCCCTGAGCGGCTGACTCCCAATCCTTTTAGACGCTTGGCCACCTGGTTAGGGGTCCCGGTAATCGCCCTCGGCTGGATGGGGCTAATTTCCTGGTATTTGGATTTGCCGCTGTTATCCAGTGTCTATTCAACCTGGATTCCCATGGCCCCGGGCACGGCCGCAACCTTTATTTTTTTAGGAATAATTCTGCTGCTGGCCGTCAATGGCTTCCTCCAAGGGGGCCGGCTGGTCCCGGCCGTTTTCGTGGTGGCCCTGGTTTCCATCTTGGGGCTGCTGCCGCTGGTTGATTATCTGCTGGGTAACGGCATCGCGTGGGAATCCAAGCTTTTTCCCCGCACCGGTAAGTTGGGGCACTACCTGACCAACCGCATGTCTCCCATTACCGGGGTTCTGTTTTTTCTGTCCGGCGCGGCGCTGCAAATTATTCTGGTGCCGGCGCTGGCAAAACGCGGCCGCAAGTGGGGCGAGTTGCTAGCGGTTGTGGTGGCGGTGGCGGGATTTGCCGGCACTCTTGGATATCTGTTGGGGTCGCCTCTTCTTTACGGGGGCGATATCATTCCGGTGGCATGCACCACCACCGTGGCCTTCCTGTTTCTGGGCTGCGCCTTATTGGCCGCGGCCGGACCGGAAAGCCTCATTTTGGGGGCATTGGTCGGCCCCTCGGTGCGGGCCAGGTTGTTGCGGGTTTTTCTGCCCATCGTCACGGGTCTGGTGCTGCTCCAGGCCGTGATGAATTATCTGCTGCCCGATTTCTTCAAAAATTATCCCGGCCTGTCAGCATCCCTTTGGGCAATTGGCTTTCTGCTGATTACCAGTGTGGTGGTGGCTATAGTGGGGCGGGTCATCGGCCAGGACATTGACCGGTCCGAGCAGGAGCTTTTCCAGGCCAAAGAGGAATTGGAGCGGACCTTTGAAGCGATTCCCGATCTGATTGCCGTCCTGGACACCGAATATCGCATTGTAAAAGCCAATAAGGCCATGAAAGCCCGCTTGGGCCCGGAAGGGGACGGGGCCATCGGCCGGAAATGCTATGAATGCGTCCATGACACCAAGTCGCCGCCGGAGTCTTGTCCCCACCAACGACTACTGGCAGACGGCCGGGCACACATCCAGGAAGTGCATGAAGAAAGGCTGGGCGGCGATTTTATTGTCACCGTTGCCCCCCTCCATGACAGCAAAGGGGAAATCGTCGGCAGCGTCCACGTGGCCCATGACATCACGGAACGCAAAAGGACCGAGCTGGAGCGGGACCGGCTTATCAGCGAACTCCAGGAAGCCCTGGCGCAGATCAAAACCCTCAGGGGGTTTATCCCCATCTGCGCCTACTGTAAAAACATCAGGGATGACGCCGGCTATTGGCAACAGCTTGAAAAATATCTCCGGGAGCATTCCGACGCGGAATTCAGCCACGGCATCTGCCCGGACTGCCTTGGAAAACTCAAACCTGCTCTGGCCGATGAGAAAACGGAACCTGCCGTCAGGGAACCCGGAATTGGGTTGGTTCATGGGCAAGGGAAAATCCTGGTCCTGGACGATGAAGACAGCGTCAGAGGAGTGGTAAGCAAGATCCTCGAATTAATCGGCTATGAGGCGGTGGGCGCCAAAAATGGGGAGGAAGCCCTCGATCTCTATCATCAGGCGCAGGAAGCCGGCCGGCCTTTTACCGCGGTAATCCTGGATTTATCGATTCCTGGAAATATGGGGGGCAAAAAAGTCCTGGAGCAACTGCTGGTCAGCAATCCGCACATCAAGGCCATAGCTTCCACCGGCTATGCAGATGACCCGATCGTGGCCCATTTTGAGAAATACGGGTTCAAAGCCTTAATCGCCAAACCTTTTAATATGTCAACCTTGGGCAAAGTCCTGGATCAAGTGATGAATGAATAGGATGATAATGAAACCTACACATGCTTCCTCCGAATCAAAAATCCCCCCCCTGCGCCTCCTGGCCTGGGAGACCACCCGGCGCTGCAACCTGGCCTGCCTCCATTGCCGGGCCGCGGCCGGGTCCGGGCCTTATCCCGGAGAACTGACCACGGACGAAGGGATCAAGCTTTTGGACGATCTGGCCGCCATGGGCCAGGTGGTGGTGATTCTCACCGGCGGCGAGCCGCTGCTCCGAGATGATATCTATGATCTCGCGGCCTATGGCCATAAATTGGGCCACCGCATGGTGATGGCCGTGAACGGGACACTGCTGACTCCGGAGATCGCCCGGCGCTTGCAGGAAGCAGGCATCCAGCGCCTGAGCATCTCCATCGACGGGGCCACCGCGGCCAGCCATGACGCGCTCCGGGCCGTGCCCGGCGCGTACGAGGGCGCGCTCTCTGGCATCGCCGCCTGCCGGGAAGCAGGATTGCCCTTCCAGATCAACACCACCGTCACCCGAGCCAACCGGGGGGAACTGCCGGCCATCCACGAACTGGCCATTAAACTCGGGGCCGCGGCACATCACGTCTTTGTCCTGGTGCCCACCGGCCGGGGGGAGGAAATCCGGGACCAGATTGTCAGCCCCCAAGAATACGAAGAGACCCTGCGCTGGCTGCTGGCGCGCCAGAAAGAGGGGAAACTCTTCATCAAGCCCACCTGCGCGCCCCAGTATTACCGCCTCTGGCGCCAGGACGCGGCGGAGCGGGGCGAAAAGATCGCGGCAGCCACCCACGGCATGGAGGCCATGACCAAGGGTTGCCTGGGGGGCCAGGGCTTCGCGTTTGTCTCCTATAAGGGCGAAGTGCAGCCCTGCGGCTACCTGGAACTGGTGGCGGGCAATATCCGGGAGACGCCGTTTCCGGAAATCTGGGCCGATTCGGAGTTGTTTAAACAGTTGCGGGCAGTTGATGATTATCGCGGCAAATGCCACTCCTGCCAATACCGCAAAGTCTGCGGCGGCTGCCGGGCCCGGGCCTATGCCATGATCGGCGACGTCCTGGGCGAAGACCCTATATGCCCGTATGAGGGCTGAAACATAAAAAATTTCACGCAAAGGCGCAAAGACGCAAAGAAAGGCGCAATAAATTATTAATAAATTCTTGCGCCTTTGCGCCTTGGCGTCTTTGCGTGAGAATAAAAAGGACCGCAATGTCCAAAATACCCTTAGACGATCTGGACAAGGCCATTTTGAACGAAATCCAGTCCCATTTTCCCATTGTCTCCAGGCCTTATGAAGAGATGGGGAAGAGGGTAGGGGCCTCGGAGGAAGAGGTTTTGCGCCGGGTGCAGGCCATGGGCGACGCGGGCGTCATCCGCCGTATCGGCGCTAATTTCACCTCCAGGAAACTGGGCTATACCAGCACCCTGTGCGCGGCCAGCGTGCCCCCGGAGCAGGTGGAGCAGTTCGCGGCCAGGGTGAACCGCTATCCCGGAGTGACCCACAATTACCTGCGCCGCCACCGCTTCAACGTCTGGTTCACCCTTATCGCGCCCTCCACCGCCAGGCTGGAGGAGATTCTGGGGGAGATCTCCAGGGAAACTGGCATTGAGGTCTTGAGCCTCCCGGCATATGAGATGTTCAAAATTAAAGTGGACTTCCCGGTGTGAAACAAGAATTAACCGCAGAGGCGCAGAGGACGCCGAGATTCGCAGAGATAATAATTTTGTTTTGGCGCCTAGCGCCAAAACAAAAATCTTTTCCTCTGCGAAACTCTGCGCTCTCTGCGCCTCTGCGGTAAAGGTTTTTAAATTATGACAAACAATGACCCAATCGACCCTTTACGCCTGGAGTTGGCCCGGCACCTGGAGGCCTTGGCCCAACGTCTGCGCCAGGGAGAGGCGGCCGAAGACATCACCCTGGCTCCGGGGATACAAGCCTATATTCATATCAAAGAAAAGAAAGGACGCCCCTCGGCCAAGGTCAGCGTTAAATGGCTGCCCCCGGCCTACGCCGCGCCGGATTTCGTGCCCTGCACGGATGAAGGGCTGAGGCAATTGGCGAATTTTAAAGAGATTAAAAAACGGCTGGGCCTCACCTTCCGGGAATTGGAAAAGATCGCCGGCCAGGGAGATTTTCCCCCAGAGGCCAAGTTACGGGAGTTCGTGGCTGTGGCCCGGGAATTTGCCCGCTTTGCCGAACCGGAGTGGCAGGCGGAGATGCAAATTTTTATGGAACACGCGGCCAACCTGGAGTTAGCCTGGCAGAACCGGCAATTGGAGATGCTGCAACATGAACTGCGGGACTTGCATAACCAGATGATGGCTTGTCATCGGGAGCATAAATAAAAAAGACTTAACCACAGAGCCACA
>QZIZ01000062.1 GCA_003599195.1 Deltaproteobacteria bacterium
GAGCTCTACCATGCCGCCGAGGACTTCAGCCTGGCCAGCGACCTGGCCTGTCATTTGATTGCACTTATACTCGTTGCCAAAAGTTCTTTCCACCCCCCCCTCACCCTAACCCTCACCCCCCTGGGGGGAGAGGGAATAAAAGGAAGAATTTTTGGCAAATGCTATAGAATAAGGAGCTCACCCCGAACCCACAAGCACCGGAGGGCAGTTCTCGGAGACCGCGATACTTAAGTAATTATCGCCCTCGCGCACCATCAGCTGGGAGTCTTCCATTAACTGGAGAAAGTTTGTCAGTGGCGTCTTCACGTCATCGCTACTGCCAACACGTTTTATGACCATGTCGATGATACTCTTCTTGCTCTGAATCTCTTCGCAGAATTCATAGATCTCACGCTGCAAAACCTTCAAGACAAAACCCTTTGATTGTCTTCCATTCCTAGTATCGACTATTATCAGATCGCCGTTCTGGTCATATCTCTTGACAAGATTTCCGCGGTTTTGCTTCCATTTTTCTGCTTGCTCAATCAAGGGCCCCGCGTAAGAATCAGGTTTGCGACCATCCGCGTAGTCATATTCGAAATAGTAGGCTAAATTGAAGACGGTGGCAGCCGGAAACGGGTATACGAGACGGTATATCGCAAATGGCCGGACGTTAATGATGCCGATGGCTTCGGCTTGATCGAAGTTCGGACTGAAGCGATCAAGCCGGATAGGTTTCACAGAGCCGGGCGATCTGAGGTGAGGAATGGCGGACATATAAGCCGCCGCTTTTTCATAATCCTCCATCGTCTCTCCCGGGAACCCGAAAATTATGTTCCATGCCACTTCAACCCCGTACTCCCGGCACCATTTTAATAGCCGGATGTTTTGCAGAGTGGTTATTCCCTTTCGCATTAATTTTAAAACATGGGTGCTCAAGCTTTCGATCCCCGGCTGGATCGCGATCACCCCCGCTTCCCGCAAGAGCTTCACCTGTATGCGGGTTAAGTTGGCCTTTGTTTCATAAAAGAGAGATACTCCCAACTGACGCTCTTTGAGCATCGGCAAAAGGGTGTCAAAGTACTCCCTGGGGATAATGTTGTCAACTGCCTGGAAGTGACGGACTCCGTGGCGCTCTGCCTGGCGTTCGATCTCCGCCAGAGCGCGTTCGGCGCTTTTGGCGCGGAATGCCAACCGGTTACCGTTTAAGCCGCAGAAGGTGCAGTGAGCTTTCGCTCCCCACCAGCAGCCCCGGGAGGTTTCGATCAGCAGCGCAGGCTTGATCTTTGACCGCAGGGGGCTACTCTCGAGTGCCTCGAAGTAGTCCCGGAAGTCGGGATCGGGCAGAACGTCCATATCGGGAACGGTATCGTGCAGTTCGGTGGTGCAACTCTGTCCGTTATCACGATAGACGAGGCCTGGTATATCGTTTATGGGTTTGCCTGCTGCCAGCCGTTTCAATAATTCGGGAAAGCTGAAGTCCGACTCGCCGGAACACACATAGTCGATCCACTCAAACGACTTGTGTAGATGGACACCCATCACGCCTTCACAGTTGGCGCCGCCAAAGACCAGCACCTTTTCGGGGAAACGTTCCCGGATCAAACCCGCCAGTACCAGGGAGGCAAGATTCTGCTGGAAGGTAGTGGTAAAACCAATGACGTCGTAACCCTGAAAATCCCAGCGTTCCAGACAGGTCTTGAGAAAGGGGCCAATGTCGCGCCGCAATTTCATGACCACATCGAAGTTCTCCGGTCCATCGCAATTTGCCCGGAGAGTGGCGGTATAAGTCTTTAGATCGAGATGTTCACTGAAGGCAAATTGAGCGAACAGCCAGTCTCCCGGGAAGAGCGCCAGACTCAGCTTGCTATCAATTAGATCGTAGGCGTCTAGGCCGGCGAGCTCTGCGAAGAGCAAGTTCGGGTAACCTACCTGGCAATCAATCCCTTCTTCGGCCAACCGGGCCTTTAACAGGCTGATGCCGAACGCCGGTCTTGATAGCGCCACGAATGGCATGTTGAGCAGAAGGACTCTTGGCTTAACCATCCCATCCCCTTCTTGTGCCATTCAGGAGCGAATATAGGTACAAACGGAACAGAGTTCCAGTTCCCGGGAACGGCCTTGCTCCAGAAAGCGGCGATAGCGCCGATAGAGCGTACCGTTCCAAATCTCCCGCAGGCTCTGGAGACGGACGTTGCCCAGGACGACCCTCCGCCTCCAATCCATGCAGCATAGAAGCACGTCACCGTTGTAGCCGACGTACATCTTGTGGAAGACGAGGTCGCAGGTTCTCACTGGCCGCTCGCTAATGGGCTGATAATTTAACCTTTCGAAATTGCTAACATTGCCAGCACGGTTCACCAGAGGCGAGACTCCGGAGCCGACACCGCGGCTCTCCCAGTAGCGTATGTTATCGGCGACTTCTCCCTGCATCGGCACGGTGTCGATCATGTTGGTAAAGACTCGGAGGGTGTTGGGTTTCACGGAGAGAAGATAGTCGATATTATGTTTGACCGTGTCAAAGGAGAGGCCCATAATCTTTTCATAGGTTTCCTTCGTGGCCCCGTTAAAACTGAACCAGATGGCATCCAATCCGGAGTGGATCAAGCGGTCGGTGTCCTTGGGCTTCAAAAGTGAGCCGTTGGTGGTGATGGTGACCGCCGCCTGGGGGACCTTTTGTTTGGCCAAACGGATCCAGTCGATGATGCGAGGGTCTGTGAAGGGCTCGTTGTTCAGGAAAGGTTCGATTCTCCTGAGTGTTGTTTCCCGGGCGCACTCGGTCAGGATCTTCTCGTACAACGAGAGGTCCATGCGCCCCTTGGGGAGATCTTTGGACACCTGCTGATATGGACACATGATGCAGGTGGCGTTACAGATCGTATTCGTCTCGATTTGAATCTCCGCCGGGAACGCCAGGAACGTTTCGTCCGGCCTGGAGCGGAGAGCAGGGGTATGGGCGACTGGGGTCAATCCGCGGCCAGCTTTTTGGAAAATCGTTTCCCATTGCGGTCCGACCACCTTCGCAGAGTACAATTGGTGTACCCGCTCCTGCAATGCCTTCCCCAGACATGCGGCCGTCTGGGGATCGGTGATCAAGAAACGAAGACCCCGCACAAACTCCGGGAGATCGCCGGGGGTAACCAGGATTCCCGCAGCCCCGCCGGCGAGTTGTTCGCCGGCGGCGCCGTCGTCGAAAGCGATGACCGGTAAGGCAGCCGCACCGGCTTCGTTGATCACATGTGACATTCCTTCGCCGACGGATGGCAGCGCGAAGATATCGGCGGCGCACATCAATAGCGGCACGTCGTTGCGGCTGCCGGTGAAGAGGAAACGGCCTTCCGGAAGCTCTCTTTGGGCGCGGTCTAAAAGGTTTTGGGCATAGTCGATCTGATACCCGTCATGGGGGCCGACGACCAGGAAGAGTAGGTCAGGAAACTCGGGCAACAATTCCTTGGCTGCGTCTAGAAGATGATGGATTCCTTTCTTTACATCCATGCGGCCAACGAAAAGCACTACCCGCTTGCCGTTGAAGCCAAATGCGGACCGCAGCCGCCCCCTGCTCGCGAGGTCGAACAGTTCGGTGTCCACCATGGAGGGCAGGAAGTGCGCCTTGGTGGGATCGGTGAATAACCGCGCTGCTTCCCGGGTGATGGCCGGGGAGACGCCAATGTGGATCGCGGTCCGGTCTTTCGGGATTTGTCCGACCTCGCCGACGATGCCCGCGTGTTCAATAAGTACGCACTCGTCCGGCCTCAGGCGGCCCATGACCTCGTAGGCGAGCTGCGTGTTCTGACACGCGACCAGAAGACGAATCTTTTCCTGCCTGATCTTGCCAGCCAGGTAGCCGGCCTTCTCCGGCTCAGCCGGAATATGGTGACAAGCGGTGTCAACCGGAACCTCGAGGCGTCGCAGGGTATCAACCGCAGGCGAGGGCTCGTTGATTGCCCACGCCGAGGCCACCGCGAGGGGAAACCGGTTCCGGTTGAGATGCCGGGCGAGCACCGCAACCTCGGATTCTTCACCCCCGGTTCGCAGGTGAGTCATCAGGAACAGGACCGGATAAGCGATCTCGGGGCGATATACGGAGGGCGCCACCACTTCATGATCTTGCTTCCGAAACTGCGCCAATTCCTCCGCAACGGCAGCTTCCCAGCGGATCACCTGATTCTCAAAGTCCAAATGCCGATGGACATCCTTGGCGGCCTGCGCACCCAACCGCGCCCGCAGTCCGGGGTCATCGGCCATCCGGACCAAGGCCGCCGTCAGCTCTTCGACGTTCCGGGGCGCCACGAGCAGGCCGTTATGCTCGTGGGTAATAATTTCCGGAATACCGCCCACCCGGCTGGCCACGACCGGCAGCGCCATGGCCATGGCCTCGCCGACCGAATTCGGCAGCCCGTCCTCAAGGGAAGGGTGGCAGAAAATATCGCTGGCCGCGAGCAGTGGCCGCACGTCCGGTAAATGACCGGCAAAGGTGACATGGTCCTGCAGTTTGAGCTGCTCGCACAGGTCTTCAAGGCGAGGCTGATATCCGCCGGCCCCGGCAAGGATGAAACGGGTATGCGGCCTCTGGCGTATGACCTGGGGCGCTGCCAGGATCAGGTATTCCTGCCCTTTGGCCGGTTGAATCCTGGAAGTGTTGGCAATCAACAGCTGGTCCGGTTCCACCTGCCACTCGGCCCGGGTCTGGTGGCGCTCGAAACCGTCCCGCCGGAACCGGCTCAAATCCACGCCCTCCCGCATGACGGTAACGAAACGGGCCACGTCCTCCCCGCCGCCCTGCCATTGCAGAAAGCGCTTCTGGTTTTCTGCGGACACTACGTGTAATCGGCGAACTTCCGGAGGGGCTCCAAAGCCGTAGTAATCCGCGCTCAAGCCTCTCATGGGCGGCAACCCGGTCTTGAGGATGAGAATCGCGGTCGAGTCCGCCCGGTTCGCATTCAGCCTTCTGACCAACCGGCCGAGGGCCTGCGCCTCGCAGAATCTCCCCAGCACCGTGCAGTAGACCACATCTACCTTCCGGTCTTGAAGAAAATGGTACAACGGCTCATGAAACGGCTGATTGGGCCCGTCGGCAAAACCATAGAGATCGACTCCGGCCTCTAAGCCGGCTCGGAAGAGTTGAGATCGATACGGGCAGACGATGGAAACCTGATGGCCACGGGCACTCAAGGCGCCAGCCATGCGGAGGACCCAAACCTCCCCACCGCCAATGATCTGGATATCATTGAAGAAAACAACGTTCATAGGCATTTCTTGGGAGACCTGTTGGCGAGTGTGGCCTCAACCGCTTGGAATACTTCATCGCAAGAAATATCAAGGGGATCACCATAAAGGACTTGGCAGCGAGTTGCTTCCGCCGGATAGGCCCATTCCAAAGGCATCATGTTCGCGTAAATCTCCACCATCGGTGCATCAACTGCCGCCGACAGGTGAGCAATGCCGTTCTCCAGGGTCACGACGCAGGCAGACCTCTCCAACAGCGCGGCCACCACGCGAATCGGCAGGCCGTAGAGGCGGTGCACATAGGGCAGTGGCAGAGGGGGTTCGTTTTCCGCACCCACGGCGAAGATGTCATGACCGGTCTGCTTGGCGATTAAGGTGGCGAGTTTCTCCCAGTTCTCCACTGGCCAGTTCTTCTTCCTGCCACGGCCGTCGTGGCGCTCGGGGTTGGTAACCGAGTGCATACTGAAAACGACGTATGGGCGATCGGTAAACACCGCCGCACCGCGGCGATCGCTTTCGGTCAAAACCACTACCGGGCGGACGGAGTCGAGCTCAACGCCAACCAATCGGGCAAAAGAATAGCTCATGTGTTTGCGGAAGGCTTCCTCACTGGTGCAAGCGAATTTCAGATCCAGGCGGTAAAGGGTGGCGGCTTGGCGCAGATCGATGGGAAGGGACCTGAGCCAGTCAGTTAACTGGTCAGGCATGCCGTTTATGAACAAACGGTCACTGTAGATGGTCAGGTCGATATCCGGGTTGTGGTCTAGAACCCTGGTGAATCCGGCACTTTGGGCGATGTAAAAGATTTTGGTGTGAGGATGTTGTTTGCGAAAAGCGCGCAGGACTGGCGTGGTGCACAGTATATCTCCTAGCGCACTAAGAGTAAGGAAGATCGCCTTTTCCACTTGGCAATCCCCGAAGGCTCAAAAAAGCATTACTTTCAGCTGCCGCCACCAGTTTTTTTCGGATCTTCAATCTCGGGGATCGGTCCGCGGGGCATGATCGTTTCAACGGTTTGGATAGTCTGAATTGTCCTGATAGATTCGATGGTCTTAAAAGGCGTGATGGATTCGATGGTTTGGATGGAATCGATGGTGTCGATGGTTAGAATCGAGGCAATGGTATCGATGGTTTGGATCGATTCGATAGTTTGGATGCTCTGGATCGACAGGATACTACTGATGGGTTCGATCGACTCAATGGATGGGGGAGACGGCGGATTCATATTCCCTCCAAGATTGGAAATAAAAAACCCTCTTCTTGGCTGTAAGGTAGCAAAAAATGAGGATTTTTGTCAAGATATTTTTTAATAAAATATTTAAATAATAATTCGCTATCCCCACCTTTTTAGCATTCTCCTGGGAGATAACCTGGTCAACAGCAGTATGGAGGATAACAGGCGGGCCCGGGCCCAAGCAGCTTTTCTTGGAGGCCTGGCAACTCTCTTGGCCTTTTAAGAGTGGATTGGCATTCCCTCTAGCATTGAGGCTTTTTCCCGGTTGCCGCCCAATCTAGGCTGGGCCTAGAGAAGCCGGTCGCTCAAGGCATCCCCACCGCGGCAATTCGCTCCGGCTTGATTGGCGCGGCACCCGCAGCTTTTTCTTCACAAGATTGATTTAGATCGATACACAATAGATGATTGTATAAAAATTCTTCGGTAATACCCATGATGCTCATGAGAGCATCTGATATTTTATTAATATTTGTTAGATTACTATCGTTTAAAATGTCATGGTTATTTTGAATAAGAATATTAATATTGGCGATCAAGGAAAAGAGGGTATTATTGATGTAGCAGAATTTTGATCTCAGGGAATTCAACACCAGATCGTTAATTGCGCTTCTCTTGCCCTTGAAAACACTTTCAGGTTCAGGAACCTTACTTTGCTTGAGACAATGATTCACCCGCCGGCAAAGTTCAGAGGGGCTGAAAGGCACAAGGAGGTAATCATCCACTTCCTCATGGAAGGCTTGCCATGCCATCTTCCGGGGATCTCCCGCCACCATCACCTTGGCTGGGGGAAATCTCCTCATGGCTTGCCGGCAGAGATCAAATTTGTCCGCTTCATATCCCTTCAAGAAGACAAGCAGCAAATCAATCTGGTGGTTGTCAAGTTCTGCGGCGGCTGTCTCCGTATCTGGAGCCACCATGACCAGATAACCCTGGGTCTGAAGAATGAAACCAATGGCCGCACTAATTGGCGCTCTCGCATCCACCAGTAGGATTTCCTTGATCTCCATCTTCTCTTCCCCTGGCCATTAGGTCTAGATAGTGACGAGCAAAATTTAAGAGAGTTCCTAGTGGATAAAGTGAAATATCTTGACATCGTTTTTGTGGTATTCCGGATGTTCCTCCAGATAACGCCGCCAAGCTTTTTCTTTGGTTTCTCCGGCTTTAACCAAGACCACCGCCACCCGTACACGATGGTAATGGGTTTCGAGTTTCCCCGGCCGGCGCGCACCTGCCAAGCGATTCATGGGCCTACCTTTCTAAGTTGTATTGAGGATCACCCGCATCGTGTCCTTGGTCATTATCTTGCTGTTCCAGGCATAAAGAACGCCAGGCGCAATCAAATTGGTCGCACTCTCCCGAGCGCCTCCGGAAACAGTCCGTGTTCCCTTCAGAACGCTGAATGCTTCTGACCAATTCAGTGAGGTCGAAAAGGTTTTTGTTCAATAAATTAGGTAAGTTGGGGAAAGCCCCCGATAGTTTTAATAGATCATTCTTGGTATAGACTTTTCTCAAATTCGGGGCAGAATGTCCATAGAGGGGGGGCCTCATTTTCAATAGGAGAAAACCCTAATTTTTTTTAGGAGATTCTCCTAAAAGAGGCAAGGAAAAGATTAAAAATAGCGGGGAGTTAAGATTTCCAGTGATCTAGATCGATGAGTCCCAGCCTGGCGGCATACCGCACAAGCTCCATGGTGGAGTGAAGGCCGAGTTTGCTCATGATGCTGGTCCGGTGGTTCTCCACGGTCTTGGTAGAGATGCAGAGGCGGTGGGAGATTTGTTTAACGGCCTGGCCTTCAGCAATGAGACGCAGAATTTCCTGTTCCCTGGAGGTGAGGCTGCCATAAGCAGCGTCGGCAATTTTGGCTGACCCTCTGCTACCCTCCGCCAGCCGTTCCACCACTTGAGGGGCAATGGTGGAGTCCAAAAAATACTCTCCCCGGGAGACCAGGTCCAGGGCCTGGAGGATTTTTTCTGAGGGAGCATCTTTGACCACATACCCTTTGGCCCCTGCCCGGAACGCGGAAGTAATGTAATCGATTTTAGCGTGCATACTGACGATCAGGGTCTGAATCTCCGGCAGGATTTCTTTGAGCTGGCGGCTGAGATCAATGCCGCTCACATCCGGCAGGGATATATCCAGAACCACCATGTCGGGTCTGAGACTTTTAGCTATCTCCAGCGCCGCCTTTCCCTCCCCGCTTTCCCCCACCACCTCCAGTTCCGGGTTGCGGGCGATAATTGATTTAAGCCCTTCCCGGAACATGGGGTGGTCATCAACTATGAGAATCTTTTTCTTTAGCGCCATGGCCTTCTCCGCTCCAGGGGATCTCGATAATTATCTTGGTGCCTTTATTTAGTTGCGATTCTAAATGCATTTCCCCTCCCAGGAAGGCGACCCTTTCTTTCATTCCCAGGAGGCCCAGGCGCCTGTGCCGCTGGTTTAAGGCGGCTTGTCCGGCCACCTCGAAACCCCGGCCATCGTCTTCCAATCGCAAGATGATCTTGGGATGGGAAGCCACCAGTCTGATAATCACGTTCTCAGCCCGGGCATGTCGCCGCACATTGGCCAGGCCTTCTTGAATGATGCGGTAGAGATTTATGGCGGCCTCGTGATCAAGACGGGCGGCCTCGACCCCGGCGGCGTTAAAATCTATGTGGATCCCGGCTCGGGCAGAAACTTCCTCACAATGCATCCGGATCGCCTGCACCAGGCCAAGATGCTCCAGGTCCGGTGGACGCAAATTATACGAGAGAGTGCGAATTGAGTTCAAGGGGCGTTGTAATATTGCCAAAAGCTCTGTGACCTGGGAGCTTACTTTTTCACCAGGCATTGCCCGCGCGTTATCCCGAAGATTTTCCAAGCCGATCTTTAAGGCGGCAAGTTCCTGGGCCACGGTGTCATGCAATTCCAGGGAGATTTTTTGCTTTTCTTGCTCCTGGGCCCGCATCAGCTCATGGGTGAGGTGACGATTACTTTTCTCCGCCTCTTTACGTTCGGTGATATCAATGCCCAGGGTCAAGACCAGCAGATCATCTTCAGTGGGGAACGGGTAGTGGTAGACCTCATAGATGCGGTTATTCAAGTAAGAGGTCCACTCAAACCTTTGAGGAGCTTTGGTCTTCAGAACCTCGAGGGCCCGGCAATTTTCACACGGTTCGCTTCTGTCCCTAAGCACCTCATAACAAGGTCTATGCTCCGGTTCACCAAAGACCTCCTTCATACGGCGGTTGGCAAATTGAATGGTTAAATCCGCTCCCTTCAGATGCACCAAGGCGGGAAGGGTGTTCAAGACGGCAAAAAGGTTCTGCCGCCCATATTCCGCCGACTCTTGGGCGTGACGGCGCTCTTCCACTTCCAAATTCAATTGCCAATTGGCCTGGGCCAATTGATCGTGAGCCTGCCTGAGGGCCTCCTCTGCCCGCTTGCGCTCGGTGGCGTAGCGAATGGCCCTGAGGAGCGATTTACCGTCCACCTCCCCCTTGACGAGATAGTCCTGGGCCCCCTGACGCACCGCGGTGACGCCCACGGTCTCATCGGCCAGGCCGGTCAGGACCACGATAGGCGCCTGGGGGTACTGCCAAGAGGCCCGGATAAAGGTGTCCAGACCCTGGCTGTCCGGCAGGCCCAGGTCCAGCAGGACCACGTCAATCCCTCCCCGGTCCAGACGCTCCAAGCCGTCGGCAAGGCGGGTAACCCACTCTAAATCGACCTTCCCGCTTCCTACTCCGGTCAGCATCTCCCGGATCAGGTAGGCATCCCCGGAATTGTCCTCCACCAAAAGGATCTTGACGGTTTTGTCAATCATCGGCGCGACCTCGGGGGCAACATCACCAAGAGCACAGGTTCCTTTTTCAATCCCGGCCATTTCTCCGGGCTGGTGCCGGCTTCTGGGTCACACACCGGCTACTTAATCCAGAAGTAATTGAATTTCCGCGCCCCGCAAAGTCCTGGCAGCCTCGGCCAGAATGGATACTTCCGCCTCTGAAAGGTTGGTCACACCCGTCTGGCTAATCTGCCAGAGGTCGATGGGAGGGCCTAAACCATAGGCATCCACCGCAATGGCTTCCTCCATGACTTTATAGGCCAGGACCGAAGCCCGTTTAAGATTCAGGCTCTTACCCTGGTATTTGCGCAACAGGGCATAGGCAAAGAGATCGCCGCTGCCGGTGGCAAAGGGGGCCTGTTGCACCCATTCCGGCACCCCTTCCACGGTGATGTGTAAGATCAATGGCTCTTGAGAAAAATCCGCAAAGATAAAGTCGGCGGGATGTAACTTCAATAAGGTATCAGGATCTTGGGCGAAAAAAGAGGAGCGAAAATCCAGCTGGATCAGCTCGTTAATACATTGCTTGACCATCTGGCCGATGTCGTCCCGCAGGTTCACCAGGGGCCTGGCAGTGGGGAGAGTGCCGATGCGCTCCTGAATCCTTTGAATCAAAGCCAGTTCCCCGGAGGCGGCCCAAACGGCATGTTCGCTTAACCGGTAAATTTTTTTGCCCGTGGTGCGCACCAAGCCGCTGGTGATCTGGCCGTCAGAGGCCATGACTA
>QZIZ01000150.1 GCA_003599195.1 Deltaproteobacteria bacterium
TGGGCAAAACCGGCACCGATGTAGCCAAGGAGGCCTCGGACATGGTCATTGCCGACGATAATTTCGCCAGCATCTACCAGGCGGTGGGGCTGGGGCGGACCGTTTTTGACAATATCCGCAAGGTTACTTTTTTTCTTATACCCACCGGCATTGCCGCCATCATCTCCATCCTGGCCACCGTGATGTTGGGTCTGCCCCTGCCCTACCTGCCGGCTCAACTCCTGTGGATTAACCTGGTGACCAACGGTCTCCAGGATGTGGCCCTGGCCTTTGAGCCGGGGGAGAAGGATGTGTTGGATCGGCCGCCCCGGCATCCCCGGGAAGGCATCATGTCCAGTCTGCTCATCCAACGCACCATCCTCGTGGCCCTCTTGATTTCAGCCGGGGTGGTCTATGAGTTCATCCATGCCCTGAACCAGGGGGAATCCCTGGCAAAGGCCCAGACCATTGCCGTGACCACCATGGTCTTTTTCCAGTTTTTCCAGGCCTTCAACAGCCGGTCCGAGTTGCAGTCTCTCTTCCGCATGAACCCCCTGGGCAATCCCTTTCTCTTTTTCGGCACCATAGCCGCGTTCCTCGCCCACCTGGCCGCCATTTATACGCCGGCCCTGCAGTGGGTCTTCCGCATGGAGCCCATCATGCCCCTGGAATGGCTGAGGATCGGAATCATATCTCTCACCGTGGTCATCGCCGTGGAGTTCGATAAATGGTTGAGAAGGAGAAAGTTATTAGCCTTCGATTAAACCCCTTATTGAGAAAAGAAACTGCAAGCAGCAAGCAAGGAGAAAGTCATCCATGCACATGATGTCAGGCGCCCCGTTGGGGACTGTGGCCTATTTTTCCATGGAGGTGGGTTTAGAGCCTGCCATCCCCACTTATAGCGGAGGACTGGGCATACTGGCTGGCGATACCTTGCGGTCAGCCGCCGACCTGGGCGTGTCTATGGTGGGAGTAACCCTCCTGCACCGCAAGGGATATTTCCGTCAACATTTGAACGCCAGCGGCAAACAGACCGAAACTCAAGACTTATGGAACCCGGAAGACATCCTGGAACCAGTGGAACCTAAAGCGACTGTCATCATTGAAGGCAGGCAGGTGCAGGTGCGAGCCTGGCGCTATGAGGTGCGTGGTTTATCCGGGCACCTGGTGCCGGTATATTTCCTGGACACGGCTTTACCGGAAAACACCCTGTGGGATCAAACCCTTACCGACCATCTCTATGGTGGTGACAACCATTACCGCTTTTGCCAGGAGGTGGTTTTGGGGATGGGAGGAGTAGCCATATTATCGGCCCTGGGGTTTAAGGAAAAGGTAATCTACCATATGAATGAAGGGCATTCTGCTCTTCTGGCCCTGTCCCTGTTGGAGTCCCGGCGCCGGGGAGGGGAAGGCTCAGTCTTCACGGAGGCCGAAGTGGAGGCGGTTCGCCGCCAGTGCGTCTTTACCACCCATACCCCAGTGCCCGCGGGCCATGACCAGTTTGCCTGGGAGTTGGTGGAGCAGGTTTTAGGCCGGGACCGGGCTGCCCTCCTGGAAGCCACGCAATGTTGCGTCGATAGAAGCCTCAACATGACTTATCTGGCCCTGCGCTTTGCCCGCTACATTAACGGCGTGGCTATGCGGCATGGTGAAATTTCGGTGGGCATGTTTCCCGATTACCCCATTGACGCCATTACCAACGGAGTGCATGCGGTCACCTGGACCTCTCCGCCATTTGCCGACCTCTTTGACCGGCGCATTCCGGAATGGCGCCAGGACAATTTTTACCTGCGCTATGCCGTCGGCATTCCCCTGCATGAAATCGCCGCGGCCCATGCCCTCGCCAAAAGGGCTCTGCTGGCCGAAGTAGAGAGACGGACCGGGGTGCGTTTGTCCGAGCATCCCCTGACCATCGGCTTTGCACGCCGGGCCACCACCTACAAGCGTCCGGACCTGCTGTTTTCCGACCTGGAGCGCCTCAAAGCCACGGCCCAGCGGGTGGGACCGCTCCAGTTGATCTACGGCGGCAAGGCCCACCCCCGGGATGAGGGCGGCAAGGAAATGATCCGCCGGGTTTTTCAGGCCGCTGTTGCCTTGGGCGAAATCGTAAAGGTGGTTTATTTGGAGGACTACGACATGGCTCTGGGGAAAATCATCTGCGCTGGTGTGGACCTGTGGCTCAACACCCCCTTGCGCCCCCAGGAAGCCTCGGGCACCAGCGGCATGAAGGCAGCATTAAATGGCGTGCCCAGCCTTAGTATATTAGACGGTTGGTGGATCGAGGGTCACGTGGAGCACGTCACCGGCTGGTCCATAGGTGATGACTCCACCAGCCCGGAAGATTACTCTCAAGATTCAGATTCTTTGTACGACAAACTGGAAAGGGTGATTCTCCCCCTCTACTATGGCAAACAGGAAACTTATACCAAACTCAGACGCTCCAGCATTGCTTTGAATGGCTCATTTTTCAATACCCAACGCATGGTTTATCAGTATGTTACGAATGCCTACTCTCTTTCAGAAAAGAATTATCTGAAATAAAGAATTGCCAATTAAGCTGATAACTGCTGATCTGAAACTTATCAAGCCGCTAAAAATTCTACCTATCCAGATCTGCGGTTCTTGCTGGATTGGTGATAAGGAAAGGGTTTGACAAGATAACATACACCAACCTTCGCCCTAATTTGAAAATTGGTACTTTTACCAGGAAGGCACTGAACCTATCTAGACCTGCGAGTGACTAAAAATCGCCACCGTGACCTTGACGGTCATCAACCTGGTGGATATTCATAAACATATATTAGGGACAAAAATTGGGCCTGAAGCGACCTAACATCCTGAAAGAGGAAGACGGTTTTGCATGGAGGTAGGGATGAATAAACGGCTTATCGTAGCGATCTTTATCTGTTTCGCCTTTATCCTGGCGCCCATCTGGCATAGCACCTCGGGTGCGTCCATCAAGGATACGGAATCCGCGACCCATGGGGACGAAGCTGCCTCCTATCAAATAGTCAAAACATATCAGTATCCCGGCTACCGCCTAGTGCAATTCACTCTGGGGGTATTATCCCACTATTCCTATATGCTCATCAGCGGCGGCCAGGCATTGGTGGTGGATCCGGGCCGGGATGTCTTCGCCTATCTTGATTTGGCAAAAAAGGAAAAACTGAAAATCATGGGGGTCTTCCTGACCCACAACCACGCCGATTTCGTAGCCGGGCATCTGGAACTGGCCAAGGCGGTCGGCTGCCCCATTTACGCCAGCGCCAAGAGCGGAGACCAGTTTCCCCACAAGTCCCTGAAAGAAGGTTCTAAAATCGAGGTGGGGGATGCCTTGGTGAAAATTTTGGAGACCCCCGGCCACACCCCTGACGGCCTCTGCGGTCTGGTGGCCCCGAAAAAACAGCCAGATAAACCCAACCTAATACTCACCGGAGATGTCCTGTTTATCGGTAGCGTGGGCCGTCCCGACCTCATGGGAGGCACTGCCTCTGCCGCTTCCCTGGCTTCCCAGAGTTACGAAACCTGGACCCAAAAGTTGAGCAAACTCCCCGACAATCTTAGTATCTTCCCGGCCCACGGCGCCGGCTCCCTTTGCGGCGCTCACCTGAGTGATGAGCCCACCTCCACACTGGGAGTCCAGAAGGTTGCAAACCCTTATGTGAAACACAAAACTCGGGGAGAATATATTGCCGCGGTATTGGAGGGGCTGCCGGATGCCCCCCAATATTTTAAGCACAACGCCGCGCTGAACAAGAAAGGCCCGGAGTTGGTAAACTGGCAGGCAGTGCCGGCCCAGAAAAAGCCTGACCGCTCTTTGACCAACCCGAGCCGGCTTTATGTGGTGGACGTGCGGGACGCCAAGAAATACGCCGTCGGCCACATCCCGAATTCGGTGAATATCGCAGTGCGGGGCCGACTGGAGACCTGGGTGGGGACTATGGTCCCCTGGGGCACCAAGTTAGTGCTGTGCGGTGAACCTAAAGAACTCAAAGAAGCGGTCTATCGTTTGCACAGGGTAGGCTACCGGGCTGAAGCTATTACTCCAGGGGCCTGGAAAAAGGCCGGATTGCCCTTGGTTAAAAGTGAGCTGATCACACCCAGGGATCTCTATAGCCAAATGCAAAAGCAGAATAGTCCAGTAGTTGTGGATGTGCGCTTGCCCAACGAGTGGATGGGCCTGCGCATCGGCACAGTAGTCAACTTGCCCCTTAACCGTCTGGCCGAACTGGCCCCGGCCAAGCTGGACCCCGATCAGCGAGTGGTAACGGTCTGTAATTCCGCCTTCCGTTCCAGTCTGGCGGTGGGGCTTCTGGAGCGCCTGAACTTTAAAAAAGTAGCCAGCCTGGATGGCGGCAGCGAAGCCTGGATTGCTGCCGGTCTTCCCACCTTCGGGCACGAATCCAAGAAAACGGCGCACAGCCCGGCGCCAGCCGCGGCCCCGGTTCCCAACCGGGATATCAAATTGCCGGAGCGCCTCTCGCCCGCAGCTCTCAAGCGTCTCATTCTGGACCTGCCCAATTCCTTCGAGATGGTGGATATCCGGCCACCGGCCGCCTTTGCCGACTATCATCTGCCGGGCTCCCGCAACGCCGACATCGTCGACGTCATGAAAAGCCCGGCTTATCTGGCAGGCTCCATACCCCTTATCCTAGTGGATCGGGATGGGTCCCTGGCCATGGCCGTGGGCGGTATCCTCACCCAGAAGACCGCGCGGCCCATCAAGGTCCTACATGGCGGTTTAGACGCCTACTGGACCGAAACGGAGCTTAAAGGAGCTGTCCGGGAAACTCCCATATCCGGGGCTGCTCCCGCCAAGGTACAGCCACCGCCTTCGGCTCCAGCCCCGGGTGGCCCACCGGCAGCCCCAACTCCGGCTCCAGCCCCACCCAAAAAGAAATCTGCGGGATGTTGAGATGAAATCAGAAAACTACATGAATCCATACCTGGCCGGCATATTTCTGGGATTAGTGCTCTTGGCTTCCTTTCTTATCCTGGGCGCGGGACTGGGGGCATCGGGGGGCCTCGCCCGGATAGGAGCAGCCCTGGAGGCGGCCGTGGCTCCACAGCACACTCAGGCGAGCGCCTACTTCGGTTCCTGGGGCCCAAACTACTTGAGCTATTATCTGGTTTTCATGCTACTGGGAATCTTTCTGGGAGGCCTGGTCTCGGCTTTGACCGCTAAACGCCTCCACCTCACCGTTGAACGCGGTCAGGCCTCCGACATAAAACTTCGGATGGTATATGCCCTGATCGGCGGTCTGTTGGTGGGCTTCGCCAGCCGGTTGGCTCAAGGCTGCACTTCGGGCCAGGCCTTGACTGGCGGGGCCATGCTCTTGAGTGGCAGTCTGGCCTTCATGGTCAGCTTGTTTGCCAGCGGTTACGCCGTGGCCAAATTCTTCCGGGGGCAGTGGCATGATTAAGACCTTTTTCGGCACCGGCACCCTGGATACCTCAGCGGCTTTTCTGGCCGCCCTCATCATCGGCGTCTTTTTCGGGGTGGCCCTGGAACGGGCTGGCTTCGGCAGTTCCCGGAAGTTGACAGGGGTTTTCTATTTTGAGGACATGGCCGTGATCAAGGTCATGTTCAGCGCCCTCATCACCGCCATGTTAGGTCTGGCTTACTTTCAGGCCTTAGGGTTCATTGGCCCGGACGAACTCTATTTTATGCCCACGATTTATGGGGCCCAGATCATGGGAGGTTTGATTTTCGGAGTGGGTTTTGTCATGGGCGGCTGGTGTCCAGGCACCGCCGCGGTGGGCCTGGCCTCCGGCAAACTGGACGCCTTGATCTTTTTGGGCGGCGCAATCTTGGGCAGCATCGGTTTCAATGAACTTTTCCCAGTGGTCCGGCCACTGTACACCTGGGGAAGCCGGGGCGTGGTTTTCATCTACCAAACCCTGAACCTAAGTCAAGGCAGCTTCGCCCTGATCTTCACCCTGATCGCTGTCGCCTGTTTTTGGGGAGTAGAGTTTTTAGAGGGGCAAAGGGGCAAAGCGACCCCAAAAGGGTACGGCAAGTTTCTCACCTCTGTCAGTGTGGGGTTGGTGGTTTTAGCCATGGGGTTCACTCTCTTGCCCGGAACGCCTTTGCCCTCAGGCGGCCGCGCTTCCGGGGAGGAGAGTATCCTCGCGCAGGTGGAAGGGGGCCGAGACCACTTTGAGCCGGAAGAGTTGGCTGACCGCCTCATGCGGGGCGAGCCGAACCTCCTGGTGGTGGATATTCGTCCGCCAGGGGAATATCAATCTTTCCATATCCTGGGAGCGGTCAATATCCCTTTAAGCAAAATGCCAAAAGAACTGGCCCCTTACAAGAACCGGGGGGTGATCGTCCTCTACTCAAATGGCATGACCCATCCGGCCCAAGCCCGGGATTCCTTGTACCGCCAGGGATATGGAAACGTCTACCTTCTGACTGACGGTCTTAAGGGCTTTATGGAGCGCTGCTTGAAACCGGTATCCCTGCGGTCCGAACCCTTGTCTCCAGAGGTTGCGGCCCGGGTCAGGGCGTGGCGTGCCTATTTCATCCAGGCGGCGCAAGTCCCAGCCGCCGCCGCCATGGTCGCGCCACCATCGGACCAACTGCCAGAGCCGCTCCCGGGGTTGGTGGACCCACCATGGTTAGCCCGGCACCTGGGGCAGCCTTGGCTTAAAATAATCGATCTCCGCAGCCAGCCGGAATATAATTCTATCCATATTCCTGGTTCTCTACGCCTCGACGTGGAAAGCCTCAGGGGTCTGGTGAACGGGGTACCCTCCATGCTTTTGCCTCCGGCCCTCCTGGCCGGGCAGTTTTCCCTGTTGGGCATCCATCCCACTGATCTTTTGGTATTCGTCTCTGGGGGAAAATTCCATGACGGCACCCTAGCGGGCATGGCCTGCGAGCGTCTGGGACATAGGCGTTATGCTATTCTCCAGGGAGGGATGGGCGCCTGGCTGGCGGCAAAACAACCCCTGGACGCGCGCTTGCCAAGAGTGGTTCCCAGCCGCTATCCGGTGAGTTCCAAGGATGACTTCACGGTGGACTATCAGCGGGTGTTAAAAGCGATGCAGGAGAAAACGACGATCATTCTCGATGTCAGGCCCGCCGACTACTACCACGGCAAAAAAACTGATGAAGCCCGGGCTGGTCATATCCCGGTAGCCATCAACCGTCCTTATACCGAAGATCTGGTGAAGGCCGAACAACAGGTAAGGTTGAAACCGGTAAAAGAGTTGGCCGGAGCTTACGAAAAGACTATTTCTTCCAGGGACACACCGGTCATTGTTCACTGCCGCACCGGTCACCAGGCCAGTCAAACCTTTTTTGTGCTGAAACGCTTGCTGGGTTATAAGAACGTTTATTATTACGATGCCGGCTGGACCGAGTGGGCAGCCAGGCTAGAACTGCCGGTAGCACCGATGATGAACAAATAGTTCAGCTTCAATTAGATTGCTTTGATTCGATAGGATAGCGCATTTTTCCCTTTTAACCATATACCTAACGCCAGGGTAAACGGCTGCTCAAGAGACAAGGCCGTCATTATGGTGCATTGTGTATTGCTTTACCAAATTTATTTATTAGGAATACAAGCTAAAGAATGGTTATTTGTCAGCTCAAAAATGAGACCAAATTAAAATAGCGGATAGCTGCTCTACTATCGACTCCCCTCAAAGCCCTAAAGATTGTTTCGCTATTCCTACGCTATCTATACCCAGCCCGCATCTCCATCTTATCGGCGTAGCCGTGCCAATCCCATTCGTGTTTCTGGGCTTCTTTCTGGAGAGCCGGGGGCGCTTGGAGCAACAGGGTTTCATAAGACTGGGAGATCCGGGGCCGGGGCGGTTTCTCGATCTTAGTCTTGGGCCCGGTAGTGCCGCAACTCGTCAAAGCCACGCTTAAAATCGTCAGGATTAGCAAATTCCTCCACTTTCTGCTTGTGCTCTTCGGTGCGCTGATCAACTTTAGGATCCTCCTTTCTGATTTCATCAGCCCGGTGGTATTCCCGGAGTTCTTCCTTTGCCCGCATGCAGCTTCGTACCTGGCAGCCGGCATACAGGAGGCTTGAAAGCAGAGCCGCGCCTACTACACCGCCGATAATCCGGCCCAGGGCGGTCTTTAACAGCCAACTGACGATAGCACCCACGGATCGCTCCTTATCCCACCGGCCCCTCTACCGGCGGAGTCTCAGTTTCCTCTTGCTTATAGAGGGGTGTCGGACGCACTCCCAACCGTTGATTTAACAAGGTGCTCCCTGCTCCGAGAACGCCGCCGACGATGAGAGCTGCAGTTATGTCCCGGATGGAGGCGGGCATGTCCCATTTGACGATCAGGCCTTTGATGGCGTAGGCCGCGTAAATGACCACGGCAATGAACAGCGCCAGGGCGGAAATCACCGCCTTGATATCGACTTCCGAATTGTCGGCGGAAATCAATTTCTGGCGCCAATTCATGCCTCATACTCCTTGACCAGCCGGATAAATTCTTGCTTGTCTACGTGGTCGCCGGGGCAATAATGCTCCGTTTCCCCGTTTTCCCGGTGTGACATGATCGTCTCCGGGTCCAGGCCCAGGGCCTCACTCAGCATGGCCACCGCAGCCACCGCGTTTGCCTTAACTTGGGAACCTCGGCCCTCGTCAAAAGGCTCAAGCTTATAATCCCCCAACATTTCCACTCCCAGGGTCCGGGAGTTCCAGGAATTGGCATGGACCCCGGGGGTGGTCAGGGGCGTAAAGACCCAGATTTGCTTATCATCCACAAACAGGTGGGGCCCGGCAGACCAACCGCAATCGTCCCGGTAGTAAGCCTGGAGGTCAAGGATATGCTGGAGGGTAAAGCCGTTGGGCCGCATGGCTAAACTCGGGTCTTCGGTGTGGTGAAGGACGATGAACTCCGGGACCCAATCATCCCAGGTGAGGCCCTGGACATAATCCCGGAAGGATTCGGGAGTAAAGGCCAGGCCCACAATTCCCTTCCATTTCCCCACCCGGGTTTGCTCCACCATCCCTTCTACAGGGGGCGCCGGAGATATTTCCTGGCCCTCGCCCCACAATTCCCCCTCACGCCGGCGCCGCGCCACCAGGCCCGGCAGCACCTGCCCCCCGGCTTTGCGCCATTTCGCCAGTTCCCCGGGAACCGCGTCGTATCGGCCCTGGTTCAGCAATTTCAAGAGAGTGCTTTTCTGGAAATTGCCGCTCCCCACATTGAAGACAAAGGACACCAGGGCCTCGAACTGGTTTTGGGTAAGGGGAACCCGGACCATCTGATTAACGGCATTTTCGGCCACCGCCAGGTCCCGGGCCAGGATTTGTAAGGCTTCTTCCTCGGTGATCGTGTCAAAGGTTTCCCCGGGTTTAATCAGGTGGCCTACGCCAATGGTGGGGTAACCTGCCGGGTCTGCGTAAACATGCAAGACGCAGCCTTCTTCATTTTTGATAAACTCCAGGCCTCGGCGCGAGGTCCGCATCTTCCCGGGGGTGGGGGGAAGGACCTGGGGCTCTGATTCCTCCCGGCCTTCTTCCGGCTCTTCCCCCACTCCCTCCAGGTGCTCCCGGGAGACAAAGAGGAGGATGGGCAGCCAGCCGTCCGGAACGGCTCCCTCCAGTTCCGGAGACCTGACCAATTCCCCATAGGCCAGGTTGCCGACATCTTTATGGTTAACTCCGGGCCCCAAGCGGATGTTGAGGCCCCTTTTGGCAGTGACCCGGTAGTTTTTATCGGGCATGTCATTCCTCCTTAAGTTTTGGCCGCCAGGGCCTTGATGATTTCGGTTTTGGTATCGCCGATTTCCTGGGAAATCTTCCCAAAACCCTCATCGAATCTGTCCTTCAGATCATCAAACTTAGTGAACAGCCTGCCGATGTTTTCCTGGTTCTGGATGGATCTTTCATGTTCCGCTTTGCAGGCTGTGCAATATTCCGGATTAATAAGCATCGGGGGAATGGCCCGGGCCTCCCCTGCCCCTTCAGCAGGAGTTGGGGACAGGAGGGCCTTGCCCAGGCGGGGCAGAAAGAATTTATAAACCGCCACGGCCAGGCCCAGGGCCACTATGCCGATCCCCACTACCGCGGCCAGGGTTACCTGGAAATACGGACCGGATATCAGCTTTTCCAGCAGCACCATATGCTTTCCCTTCCCCTTTTATTTGGCTTCCCAACTCGATCCGATTACTACCGGGAATTTCCTTTTCCCGGCCTGGCTCTGCCAGGTGGTCTTTATATGGGGGACCGGAAAGATGCGCCTGGCGCCCGGCCCGGGCCCCGCCCCCTCCACATATTCCACCTGGCCCAGCATCTGGCAGACATAGATGCCGGTGGGATTCAGGATTATTTCAACTTGCGCTATTACCTGGTGGGCTTTGATGATCGGCTCAAGATCGTATTCCACCTGGGCCAAGGTTTGATCGACGACAAAACCGGAATTAAATGCGTAGGTCCCGGTGCGGATATTGTCTATCTCTTTGATGGACAATAGGTCATTGAAGACAACTACTTCATCTATTTTACCGTCAAAAGCATAAGCAGAACTGCCGTCCGCCCTTGCAGCTAAAGTAACCGGCGCATCTTCAACATTAAGTTCGTTTGCTGCATAAAAAGTATTGCTGTATACAACGGTGCCGGTAGACTTTCGATAAACTCTGACAAATATGAATTTTTTAATTCCATCAACACTTACAGCCAGGTGATACCATTCTCCATTGTATAGGTATAATCCCGTGTCGATGGTTTCATAGGTGTCGCCTGTGCCATATCCCCAAAAGATTTTTAGGGTAGAAAAATCTCTGATGATCGCTAGGGTTCTTTTGCCGGAAGTATCGAACTTCCCCCACAGGTATGCGCCGGAAACATAACTCTCAGGCTTTGCCCAGCAACAGATGCTTATCTTCTTATTACTCAAAAACGACGGGTTAAGGTTAGCGCTCCATTGAATCAAGCGGCCTTGAGGGATTTATTCATCTCAAGACGGATCGAGTGTTGAAATTGTTTA
>QZIZ01000065.1 GCA_003599195.1 Deltaproteobacteria bacterium
GGACGTCATGACCCTGGCCAAGGCCCTGGCCAACGGGTTGCCCATGGGCGCGCTGCTGGCCACCGCGGAGGTGGCCCAGGCCTTTGTCCCCGGCACCCACGCCAGCACCTTCGGCGGCGGCCCGGTGATCGCGGCCGCGGCCAAGACCGCGTTGGGCCTCTTAAGCAACCCGGACTTCCTTTTCCAGGTGCGGCAGAAAGGCGATTACCTGGCTGAGAAAGCCGCGGACTTGCAAAAGCGCTTCCCGGTCATCAAGGAAATACGGGGTCTGGGGCTGATCTGGGGCCTGGAATTGACTCAGGACGGCACGCCGGTAGTCACCGCCTGCCGGGAGCGGGGCCTGCTGATCAACTGCACCCAGGGAAATATCCTGCGGTTCCTGCCGCCCTTGGTCGTCAGTAAAGAGGAAATCGACCGGGGCCTGGAGATTTTGGCCGCGGCCCTGGAGGCGGTCTTTCCATGAAGCGGGATTTATTGACCGTCCTGGACCTCAACCGGGCGGAGATCGAGAGGCTGCTGGCCCGGGCCCGGGAGCTGAAAGCCTGGCAGCGGGAAGGCAAAAGCCATAGGCCTCTTGAGGGGAAGACCCTGGCCCTGATCTTCGATAAACCCTCCACCCGCACCCGGGTCTCTTTCGAGGCGGGCATGGCCCAGTTGGGCGGGACCTCCATCTACCTGGCCCCGGGCCAGACCCAGATGGCCCGGAACGAGCCCATCCCCGACACCGCCCGGGTGCTCTCCCGGTACGTGGACGGGGTGGTGATCCGCACCTTTGCCCAGGAAACCGCGGAGGAACTGGCCCGGCACGCGGACATCCCGGTGATCAACGGCCTCACCGACACCCACCACCCCTGCCAAGTGCTGAGCGATTTGCTGACTATCCAGGAGCATTTTCAACACCAGTGTTTATCGCACCTGAAAGTGGCCTGGGTGGGGGACGGCAACAACATGGCCAACTCCTGGATCACCGCGGCCCTGCACCTGGATTTTACCTTGTGCCTGGCGTGTCCCCAGGGCTATGAACCGGATGCCGGCCTCCTCCAGGAAGCCCAAAAAAAGGGGCGGCGGGTCTATCTGACCCGGGACCCCCGGGCCGCGGCCCAGGACGTCCAGGTGATCAACACCGACGTCTGGGCCTCCATGGGCCAGGAGGAGGAGGCCGCGGCCCGGCGGGAGGTTTTTAAACCCTATCAGGTGAACAATGAGCTGTTAAAATTGGCCCGGCCCGAAGCCATCGTCCTCCACTGCCTGCCGGCCCACCGGGGGGAGGAGATCACCGCGGAGGTGCTGGACGGGCCGCAGTCCGCGGCCTGGGACCAGGCGGAGAATAGGCTGCATTTCCAGAAGGCGTTGTTGGAGTGGCTGCTGGGATAGGGGTCAGGGGTCAGGGGCCAGGAGTTAGTGGCCAGTAATCAGTGATCAGTGATCAGTAATCAGTAAGGAAAAATTATCAGGTGCCATCAGGCGTCTCGCCTGGGTTCAAAGAAATAATCCTGGTGGCACAGGCTTCCAGCCTGTGCGTAGGGTGCGTCTTACGTAGGGTGCGTCTTACGCACCAATTTTTGGCTGGCCGATTGTGAGGTTGGGAGATGAAAACCCGGGGCAAGGTCATTGTTTTCTTCGCAATCTTTGCGGCCCTTCTTCTGGCGGCCAGCGCCCTGGCCGGGGAATCGGGCACGGTGTCCTGCGCCACCCAGGGTTGCGGTTATCAAACCGATCTGAAAATCGGCGGGGGCAGGGCCTCACCTTCGGTCACCGGCTACTGCGCCCGGGAAAAGAAATTCGTGCGGGTCAAACTCCCAAGCTGGGCGGACTACCGCAAACCCCAACAGTGCCCCGGCGGTAAGGAGCCGCTGCAGCCGATCTATAGCGGCGGTGAGATGGCCAAGATTCCTTGCCCCAAATGCGGCAATTTGAGCCTGAGTTATAAGAGAAGGCTGATGTTCGATTAAAGTAGGGTGCGTCTTACGCACCAATGCCGATATCAAGGTCTCAGGTATATGCCCTGTTAAAAATAAGGAGTCCAAGCAGGGCAGAGCTTAGACGGAAAATTGCGTTCCCAAGCCGGAGCTTGGGAACGAGTAAAAAACGACATACTCCTTATTTAAGGAAGGAAAATATGGGAGATATCAAAAAAATCGTTCTCGCTTACTCCGGCGGGCTGGACACCTCGGTGATCCTTAAGTGGCTCAAGGAGACCCACAAGTGCCAGATTGTGGCCTTCTGCGCCGATATCGGCCAGGGCGAGGAAGTGGCCGAAGTGGCGGAAAAGGCCAAGCGCACCGGCGCGGACCAGGTCTTCATCGAGGACCTGAAAGAGGTCTTTGTCCGGGACTTCGTGTTCCCCATGTTCCGGGCCAACGCCCTCTACGAAGGGAACTACCTGTTGGGCACCTCCATCGCCCGGCCCCTGATCGCCCAGGCCCAGGTGGAGGTGGCCCGGAAAACCCAAGCCGACGCGGTGAGCCACGGGGCCACCGGCAAGGGCAACGACCAGGTGCGCTTCGAGCTCACCTACCAGGCCCTGGCCCCGGACCTGTTCATTATCGTGCCCTGGCGGGAGTGGGACATGCAGTCCCGCACCGATCTCGTGGCCTACGCCCGGACCCACGGCATCCCGGTGCCGGTGACCAAGGAGAAGCCCTATTCCACGGACCGCAACCTCCTGCACATCAGCTACGAAGGGGGCATCCTGGAGGACCCCTGGGCCGAGCCCCCCGCGGACATGTTTGTCTTCACCCGGCCCCCGGAGGCCGCGGCCACTCACCCCCGCTACGTGGAGATCGACTTCGAGGCCGGGGACCCGGTGGCAGTGAACGGCGAACATTTAAGCCCCGCCAAGCTCCTGGCCCGCTTGAACGATTTAGGCGGCGAACACGGCATCGGCCGGGTGGACCTGGTGGAAAACCGCTACGTGGGCCTGAAATCCCGGGGGGTGTACGAAACCCCGGGAGGCACGATACTCAGGGCCGCACACCTGGCGGTGGAGTCCATCACCCTGGACCGGGAGGTGGTGCACTTAAGGGACAGCCTCATCCCCCGCTATGCGGAAATGGTCTATTACGGCTACTGGTTCGCGCCGGAGCGCTACGCCCTCCAGAGCTTGATCGACGAGGCCCAGAAGCCGGTGACCGGCACCGCCCGGCTGAAGCTCTACCGGGGCAGCGTGACGGTGGTGGGGCGCAAGGCCCCCAAGTCCTTGTACCGCCCGGACCTGGCCACCTTCGAGGCCGGCGGGGACTACGTCCAGGCCGACGCCACGGGCTTTATCCGGCTGAATGCTTTAAGGTTGAAGATCAGGGCTAAGTTGGAGGGGAAGTAGCAAGGGCCAGGGGTCAGGGGTCAGAAAAAGAATAGCATGTTGCGAGTTCTAAGTGGTGGCACAGGCTTTCCAGCCTGTGCGGAATATCCGGGCAGGCGAGAAGCCCGCCCCACGGTGCCTTGGCTGTAATTAACTTGCTTTTTTAACCGACAACCGAAAACTGAAAACCGAAAACCGTCTTCAGAACTTGGCAGGCGAGCAGGATCGGGGCGGAGGACAACCATGGGCTTAAACAACATGGTTTCCGCCCCGGTCCCCTTTGAGCGCGCCTAAACTTTGAACTTGAGACCTCTCCGAAAGACACTTTGCTGTCATTCTGAACGGAGCGAAGCGGAGTGAAGAATCTGGTTTTTTGGCGCACGAATACCAAATCTGCCTGTAAGCATCGGCATCGCCAGAAAAGTCTTGCCGCCAAAAACGAGATTCTTCGGTCGCTCCGCTTCCTCAGAATGACAATTGGGGGAGTTTCACAGAGGTCTCAACTTTGAACCTTGAACTTTGAACTATAACCAATGGATCAACTGATGCCCCGTTCCGCCGCCTACTTCCTCGCCGCAGTCTGCGGCGGGCTGGGAGTGTTGATGTTCTTCTGGCGGGCCGCCCCCAATATGTGGATCGGGGTCAGGTTGCCCTGGACCTTCGCCGACCGGCAGATCTGGGATAAATCCTGGCGCCTGGCGGCCATGTTCCTGACGGGCATGGCAGTAGGCGCCCTGTTTTCCTTTAAGATTTTTATTATTTCGGTCATTCATCTGGTGGTATTGGGGATTCTTTATCCGATTTTTCTCTATTGGCGGAAGTATAACACCCTGCGCTTCTGGAAAGATCAGGGCTGGAAGGATTACCGCCCCGTGGCCCGCTGCCGGGGCTGCGGCCACTTTCAAAAACTTCCGGACGCCGGGGCCCTGGCGGAGGCCCGGTGCGAGGCCTGCGGGCGGCCGTTTCAGGAAAAGTGACTAAGGGAGGTCAACTATGAAAAAGACGATAATCGTTGCCGCAACCTTGCTGCTTTTCCTACTCCCCGGAGCCTCCTGCTTCGGGGAGACGGCGGAGAGCTACTATCCCTTGAAGGAAGGGATGGTCTGGGTTTACGGCGTCACCTCCAATAAACCCGGAGCGCAGAAAATCACGGTCACCAACCAGCCCCCCCGGGAAATCCAGGGGAAGACCGTCACTCCCCGGAAGTGGGAAGTTGGCGGCGGGGTGAAATATTATCTAATCGCCAAGGATGGTAAAGGCGTCTATCGCTTTGGGGAGCAAAAAGACCCTGCTGAGGCCCCCAAAATCGTCACCCCGCCGGTCTATTATCTGAAGAACCCGGTAGATGTGGGCACCAACTGGGATATCGCCGCCAAGATGGGGGAGGATGATTTAAAGGTCAACATCACCGTGGAAAGCATCCGGGAGAACCTGCAGGTCCCGGCCGGGACTTACAAGGAATGCGTCAAGTTGAAACATGAAGGCCAGGTCCAGGCGAAAGAGGGCGCCGCCGGCGGCCTTTCCCTCACCGCCTATGAATGGTATGCTCCCGGGGTGGGCCTGGTCAAAAGCATGTTCACCATCAAGAAAGGCGCGAAAAAAGGCGAGGCCGGGACCACGGAAAGCACCACTTATCAATTGGAATCGTTTAAGCCTTAAAGGCAGTTTTTAGTTTTCAGTTTTTAGTTTTCGAGGTAACGGGAATGGCCAAGAAGCCCTGGGGCGGCAGGTTTCAAGGGAGCACGGAAGCAGAGGTGGAGGCCTTCACCTCCTCCCTGGATTTTGACCGGCGGCTCTATCGCCAGGACATCGCCGGGTCCCAGGCCCATGCCCGCATGCTGGCCAAACAGGGGATCATTGCCCCGGAAGAAGCCGCAGCCATCGTCCGGGGGCTGGACGAAATCCGCGGGGAAATCGAGGCCGGAGAGTTCGACTGGGACCCGGCCCTGGAAGACGTGCACATGGCCGTGGAGGCCCGCCTCACTGCCAAAATCGGAGAAGTGGGCCGCAAACTGCACACGGCCCGGAGCCGCAACGACCAGGTGGCCCTGGACGTGCGTCTCTTTCTGGTTGAAGAAGTGGAGGGATTGCTCGCAGACCTGACCGAACTGCGCCGGGCCGGGGCGAGGCTCGCCCGCCGCCACTTCGGAGTGCTCCTGCCGGGCTATACCCATCTGCAACGGGCCCAGCCGGTGCTCTTCTCCCACCACCTGCTGGCCTATGACGAGATGTGGCGGCGGGACCAGGCGCGGCTGACCGAATCCCTGGCCCGCATCCGGGTCTCGCCCCTGGGGGCCGCGGCCCTGGCGGGGACCACCTTTCCCATCGACCCCAAATTTACCGCGGAACAGGTGGGCTTCCCGGAGGTTTTCAGGAACAGCCTGGACGCAGTGAGCGACCGGGATTTTCTCCTGGAATTTCTGGCCCACTCCGGTATCATCATGGTCCATCTGAGCCGGATGGCGGAGGAGCTCATCCTCTGGTCCGGCTCCGAGTTCGCGTTTGTGGAACTCCCCGACGCCTATGCCACCGGTTCGTCCATCATGCCCCAGAAAAAGAACCCGGACGTGCCGGAACTCATCCGGGGGAAATGCGGCCGGGTCTGCGGCCATCTCCTGGGCCTGCTCATGACCTTGAAGGGGTTGCCGCTCGCCTATAACCGGGACTTGCAAGAAGATAAAGAACCCCTGTTCGACACCATGGACACGGTCAAAGGCGCGGTGCGGCTGATGGCGGGACTGCTCAGCAACCTCAAGATCCGGCCCGAACGCATGGCTCAAGCCCTCTCCGGCGGTTTTCTCACGGCCACGGACATGGCGGATTACCTGGCCGCCAAAGGTGTGCCCTTCCGCACTGCGCACGAACAGGTGGGGCTTACCGTGCGCTTTGCCGAAGAACAGAAAAAGGAGCTTTGGGAATTATCCCTGGAGGAAATTCGCCGCTTTGCTCCCCAGGCGGAGGCGGACCTGTTCGACTGGCTGAAAATTGAGAACTCCGTGGCCCGGCGCACCTCCCCGGGGGGCACCGCGGCAGTGCGGGTGGCGGAGGCCCTGGCCCGGGTGGAGAAGGAGTTGGGGTTATGAGGTTGATGCGGGGTGATCTTTTGAGGAATGATGATAGGGAGTTCCGGCGGGCGGGACGCCCGCCCTACGGATATCTGCTCATTTCCTCAGATCTAATCCTCCGCTCCTGTACATCTTTCTTCGTTCTCCTATTAGCCATTTTGGTCCTGGCCGGCGGCTGCGGCAAAAAACTGGCCCCGCTTGCTCCGGATGCCGTGTTGCCGGCGAAGGTCCGGGACTTCCGCCTCGCCCAGGAGGGGGACGCCCTGGTGCTGAGCTGGCTGCTGCCCGCGGAAAATCTCCTGGGCCAGCCTTTGACCCAGATGCAGGGCTGCAGGGTGCTGCGTGCGGATTTTAAAGGGACAGAGGGAGTCATCCCCTCCGCCAACGATTTTGTGGTGCTCGCGGATATCGACCTGGCCTATCCGAAGGTGGGGGAGGTGCAAGGCGAGGCGGTGCTCTACCGGGACCGGAACCTGGCGCCGGAGCGGCGCTATTATTACCGGGTCGCGGCCTATGACCAGAAAAGGTACGAAGGGGCCTGGTCCCAGACCCTGAGCCACGCCTGGGGGGTGCCGCCCCGAACGCCCCAGGGGTTGCAGGCCGCGGCCGGGGACCGCATCGTCCGCCTCTCCTGGCCGCCGGTGATGCAGCTTCAAGACGGCCGTCCGGTCAAGGACCTGGCCGGTTACCGGGTTTACCGGCGCTCCGGGGGGGAATCCTGGATCAAGGTGACCCCAGAGCCGGTCGCCGCTGCCTCCTTCCAGGATGTGGCGGTCTTGAACGACGTGGAATATAGTTATAAGGTCAGGGCCGTGCGCCGGGTGGGGCCGGATTTCATCGAGAGCCTGGATTCCCCGGTGCGTAGCGCCACGCCGGAGAAGCGGACACCGCCGCCCCCGGTCCTCAACCTGGTGGCCGTGGCCGGGGAGCGGGGCGTGGAGCTTAGATGGGACCCCAGCCCCGCGGCGGACGTGGCCGGTTATAAGATCTACCGGCGGCAGGAAGGGGAGGTCAATTTCATCCTCATCACCCCCGCCCTGGTGACCCGGCCCGCGTACCTGGACGAGAAGGCGTCCCGGGGCCGGAGTTATCATTATTACGCCACCGCGGTGGACAACTCCCGCCGGGCCAATGAGAGTATCCCGTCGGAGGAGGCGGCGATTAGTTATTGAAGCTGTCAGCTTTCAGCGGTCAGCTTTCAGCTAAAGAAAAAAGCTGTCAGCTCTCAGCCGTCAGCTTTCAGCCAAAGAAAATGAAGGTTAACTATCAGGGGTCCAAGAAAAACGCTTTTAGCCAGGGTTTCGCCCGGTCCCAAGGATTTAGGTTTTATTCTTTTTAAGCTGACAGCTGATAGCTGATAGCCAAAGGTTTAACTAATGCATCATTTCCACTACCAAAACAATGAACTCTATTGCGAAGGCGTGCCGGTTAAAAAAATCGCCGCCAAGGTGGGGACTCCTTTTTATCTTTACAGCTCCGCCACCCTGAACCACCACTACCGGGTCTTTGACGGGGCCTTCGAGGGTTTTCCCCACATTGTCTGCTTCGCGGTCAAGGCCAACGCCAACCTGGCTATCCTCAGGCTCCTGGCTAACCAGGGCGCGGGCGCGGACATCGTTTCCGGGGGTGAACTGCACCGGGCCCTGGCCGCGGGGGTGGATCCGGGGAAAATCGTATACTCCGGCGTGGGCAAGCGCCCCGACGAGATCCGGACCGCGCTCAAGGCCGGGATTCTGCTGTTTAACGTGGAGTCCTCCATGGAGTTGGGGGAGATCAACCGCATCGCCGGGCGCATGGGGAGAAAGGCCAGGGTGGGCTTGCGCATCAACCCGGATATCGACCCCAAGACCCATCCCTATATCTCCACGGGCCTCAAAAAGAACAAGTTCGGCATCGATATCGAGCGGGCCTACCAGGATTACCTCCGGGCCATGGAATTGCAGCACCTGGAGGTGATCGGCGTCGCTTGCCACATCGGTTCCCAGATCACCGAAGTGGACCCCTTTCTGGACGCCCTGGAGCGGGTGAAGGAGTTGATCGGCCGTCTGGAACAGGCCGGCATCCCCATCCGTTACCTGGACCTGGGCGGCGGCCTGGGGATTTGCTACGACCAGGAAGAGCCGCCCCACCCCCATGAGTATGGGGAAAAGATCGTGGATCGGCTCCGGGGCTTGAAGGTCACCCTGATTCTGGAGCCGGGCCGGGTCCTGGTGGGCAACGCCGGCATTTTGGTCACCAGGGTGCTCTACACCAAAGGGAGTGAAGCGAAGCACTTCATCATCGTGGACGCTGGCATGAACGACCTGGCCCGGCCCAGCTTATATGGGTCGTATCACGGCATCCGCTCGGTGGTCAAACGCCCCGGGCCCCGAGTCAAGGCCTCCCTGGTGGGTCCCATCTGCGAATCCGGGGATTTCCTGGCCAAGGACCGGGAGATGGCCGCGTTTGCCCCCGGGGAGTTGGTGGCGGTGATGAGCGCCGGGGCCTACGGCTTTTCCATGAGTTCCAACTATAACGCCCGACCCCGGGTGGCCGAAATTTTGGTGCAAGATCAAGAGTTTTATGTTATCAGAAAGCGGGAAACCTACCGCCAGCTTACCTGGGGGGAGAATATTCCGGAAATTCTGAAGTAGCCGATGGAAAAGCGCATTCCCTTTTACAAAATGCACGGCGGCGGCAATGATTTTGTCCTCATTGACCATCGCCACTCTATAATCCCGGACGGAGAACAGCCCCGCTTCGCCCGCCGGGTCTGCGCCCGGCAGGTGGGGGTGGGGGCCGACGGCCTGATTCTGCTGGAGCCGTCCGCCAACGCTGATTTCCGCTGGCGTTTTTACAACGCCGACGGCTCCGAAGCCGAGATGTGCGGCAACGGCGGCCGCTGCGCGGCCCGGCTGGCGGTGATGTTGGGCATCGCGCCGGCGCGGCTCAGCTTCGAGACCCTGGCGGGCATCATCAAGGCCGAGGTTATGGACCGCAACGTCCGCCTGGAACTGACGGGGATCGGTGATTTCCGCCTCTCCCAGGAGATCTCCATCAACGGCAAGACCTTGATCGGCCACTTCCTGAAGGTGGGGGTGCCCCATGTGGTGGTGCCCATCAAGGACCTGGACCAGGTGCCGGTGGCCTTCTGGGGGAAGATCGTGCGCTTTCACCAGATGTTTCAGCCCGCGGGCGCCAACGTGAACTTTATCAATTTCCAGGGGTCCCAGGCCCTGGAAGTGCGCACCTATGAGCGGGGGGTGGAGGACGAGACCCTGGCCTGCGGCACCGGCGCGGTGGCCTCGGCCCTCATCGCCGCCCGCCTGGGCCAGGCGGTCTCCCCGGTGGCGGTCAATACCCGGGGGGGCGAAGTCCTTACCGTGCATTTTAATCTTAAGGGAGAGGCCTTTAAGGACGTGTATCTGGAAGGCGAAGCCCTGGTGGTGTGCCGGGGCGAATTGTGGGTTGATGAACTCAAGTAAGGAGGAGTAACACCATGTTAAAGGGAGCATTCACCGCTATCGTTACTCCCTTCAGGAACGGCCAACTCGATGAAGAGGCCTACCGGGCCTTGATCGAGCGGCAGATCGAGGGAGGCATCCATGGCCTTGTGCCTTGCGGCACTACCGGCGAATCGCCCGTTTTATCCCACGCGGAACATAAACGGGTGGTGGAGATCTGTCTCGACCAGGTGAAAAAACGCGTGCCGGTGATCGCGGGCTCGGGCTCCAACAGCACCGCCGAATCCGTGGAACTCACCAAACACGCTCAGGCCGCGGGCGCGGATTATGCTCTGCTAATCACTCCTTACTATAACAAACCCACCCAGGAGGGGTTGTTTCAGCACTATAAAACCGTGGCCGACGCCACAAAGATTCCCATGGTGGTCTATAACGTGCCGGGACGCACCAGCGTCAACCTGCTGCCGGAGACCATGGCCCGGCTGGCCGCGATTCCCAATATCGTGGGCCTCAAGGACGCCACCGGGGATTTGAAGCAGGGCTCCAAGACCCTGGAGTTATGCGGCGATAAGATCGCCGTGCTTTCCGGCGACGATTTCACCACTTTTCCGCTGCTCTGCGTGGGCGGCATGGGGGTGATCTCCGTGGTCTCCAACGTGGTGCCCGGCGACATGGCCGGTATGTGCGACGCCTTTTTCAAAGGCGACCTGGCAGAGGCCAAGAAACTGCATTATAAGATGTGGCCCTTGACGGAGGCCATGTTCTTTGAGACCAACCCCGTGCCGGTGAAGACGGCCATGAAGATGCTGGCCATGACCACCGGCGAGGTGCGGCAGCCCTTGTGCCCCATGAGCGCGGCCAATGAGGAAAAACTGCACGGGGTCATGCAAAAGTATGGATTGATTAAGTAGTTCAAGGTTCAAGGTTCAAAGTTCAAGGCTTAGACTATCGACTTTGAACCTTGAACTTTGAACTTTGAACTCTCTGCGGAGGAATCCATGATCAAGGCCATCGTTACCGGCCCGGCTGGCCGCATGGGCGGCCGCATCATCCATATGATGGAAGGGGTGGAAGGCATCACCCTGGCCGGGGCGTTCGAGCAGCCGGACCACCCCGGCGTGGGCAAAG
>QZIZ01000112.1 GCA_003599195.1 Deltaproteobacteria bacterium
AAAAGGTGCTCAGGTCCTGGTGCAGGTCCTGGGGGTCGCCGATGTCCGCGAAGACCTGGCCGAAGGGATGGAACTCGCTCCCTTCGGCCACGGGGATGGGGATGCCGCTTTGCACCATGAGAGTCAGCAGCCCCAGGGTCTTCAAAGCCACGGTCTTGCCCCCGGCGTTGGCCCCGGAGATGATGAGGAAACGCTGCTCCGGAGTAAGCTTCAGGTCGATGGGCACCACTTCCGGGTGCCGCAGATTTTCCTGATGGCGCCGGGCCAACAAAGGATGCCGGGCCTGGCGCAGGTCCACTCCGGGCTGCGAGCGCCAGATGGGCTCCCGGGCCTTATAGGACCGGGCGAACTGTACCTTGGCCTGGAGCGCGTCCACTTCCGCCAGCCCGGCCAGAACTTCCCGGATATCCTCCATGTCGTTCCGCATCAGGTCGGTGAGGCGGCGCAGCACCGCCTCCTCCTCCCGTTTTTCCCGGTTGTTCAGGAGATTGAGCTGGTTGTTCTGCTCGACGATGGCCAAAGGCTCGATAAAGAGCGTGGCCCGGGTCTGGGACTGATCGTGGATGATGCCGGGAATCGCGCCCTTGTGGTCGGCCTTCAAAGGGATGACGTAACGGCCGTGGCGCTGGGAGATGGTGGGGGTTTGGAGGGCGTTGTGATACTCCGCCCCGAAGAAATTCTGCCTGATCTGCTTATTCAGCCCTTCCCGGGTCTGGGCCAGCTCCCGGCGCACTGCGTGCAGTTCCGGGGAGGCCTCATCCAGGATGAAGTTGTGGGGGCTGACGCACTGCTTGATGATCTTGCGCAGAGGGGCTAAATCATGGAGCGGCCCGGCCAGGGCCGCAAGGCGGGGGTAGGCGTCCCCCTGGAGGAGAAATTGCCGGAGCTTGCGGGCCAGCCGCAGCACCGCCAAGATATCGTTAAAGGCCTCCGGCGGCAGCAGGCTGCCCCGCACCAGGGCCTTGGACAGCCAGGGGGAGAGGTCGGGAAAATCCGCTAACGGAAGCTCCCCCTCCCGGCTGGTAAGGTCTTGTAATTCGTGAATCTCCTGGAATTTGGCCCGGATGCCGGCAAGATCGCTGCCAGGCTTAAGCCGCGTCAGGAAGTCCCGGCCCGGGGCGGAGACGGCATACTGCTGCACTACCGCCAATACCCCGGGAAATTCCAGAGCCGTCAAGGTTTGCTCGGGCATGCCCCTCCAGATGCACTGGTACAGGGGGGAAGGCTCAGGAGCCTAAAGATTTGCGCACGATCTCCTGCACCGCCTTCCCGTCGGCCCGGCCCGCTAATCGGGCCATGGCGGTCTTCATTACCTTTCCCAGATCCTTGGGGGAAGAGGCCCCCACCTCTTGAATGATCCGGGACACCTCTGCCTCCAACTCCCCTTGACTGAGTTGGGGCGGCAAAAAAGAGAGGAGGATGCTTAGCTCCTCCTCTTCTTTGTTAGCCAGGTCGGGCCTCCCGGCTTTTGCGTATTCAGTGATGGCCTCCCGCCGCTGTTTGACCTGAGTGTTGATTACCGCCTGCAACTCTTCTTCGGTCACTGGGCGTCTCAAGTCCACTTCCCGATGACGGATGGCGGTTTTCAGCATCCGCAAAGTGGATAACGCCACGGCCTGTCTGCCTTTGAGGGCCTCCTTGAAGGCCTGATCCAGCCGCTGAGAAAGGGAGGTCATGAACCCTCAATCTTGCGGAGCTTCTTCAAAGCCCGTTTTTTGGCCGCTAAAATCTTCTTTTTACGCTTAATGCTGGGTTTTTCGTAATGCTCCCGTTTGCGAATTTCGGATAAGATTCCCGCTTTTTCGCACTGCTTTTTAAAGCGTTTTAGGGCGACCTCGAAGGGCTCGTTGGGTTTCACCCTGACGCCCGGCATCCATTTCAACCTCCTCCCCGCTCGCAGATTCTCCCCGCCTGGGACCTTCCCGCAAGGCCTTTTGACCCCGGGAACTTGTGGCGGAAAGAGGCGCTATATCCTCAAACGAATATTTTTTATCATTTTTTTCGAAACTGTCAACCGGTTTTTCAGAACTCGAGTTTAATTTGTAAAAACCTTTTCAGCAGGACCAAGCGTAATTGTCTTGCATGAAAATCCGGTTCATCCCAGGCCGGATTATCCCCAAAATTTTTAAATCTTTGGGAATACTTGGAACTGCAAGGTTGAAAAAATGATATTATTAATTAAATTACTTGATATTTCCAAGCCGACTGGTTTTTCAGCCAGGCGGATTAAAGGGCGGGAGAGCTTGCCCCTTCCAGGTTTTAAAAAAATGTTAGCCTTTCCTCTAGTCAGAATCCTCTTGCCCATTGTCATTATCTGTCTCTGTCTCGCTCCCGGCGGGGCTGCGGCCCTTGACGCGGTGAAGGAAGCCGATCAGCTTCTTAACAGCCCCAATCTCGATCTCCCCCATGCGCTTTGCGCCCTGGACTATTATCAGGAAGCCCTGGCCCAGGCCAGGCCACCCCAGACCCCCATTTTGACCCGTCTGGCCCGCGCCTGCTTTATTATCGGCGAACTGACGGTGGCCAGCCAGAAGTATAAATATTTTGAACAGGGCCAGAGCTATGCTGAGATGCTTTTGAAGGAGCAGCCTACCCGGGTGGAGGGCCGTTACTGGCTGGCCCTGAACCTTTGCGGCCAGGCGGAGACGGGCGGGGCCATGAAAGGTCGGAAGCTGCTGCCGCTCATCATGGAGGAGTTGGAAAAGGCCGTGAGAATTGACGAAGCTTACGACCAGGCAGGCAGCCACCGGGTGTTGGGGCGCATCTACTGTGAAGCTCCGGCCTGGCCTTTCTCCGTGGGCGACCTGGAGAAATCCCAGAAGCACCTGGCCAGGGCCGTGCTCCTCTTCCCGGAAAACAGCACCAACCACCTCTACCTGGGGGAAACCCTGATGAAGCTCAACCGGCCGCTTCAAGCCCGCCTGGAACTGGAGCGGGTGCTGCAAGTCTCGCAGCACACCATGATGCCCAAGGGTTTGGAGGAGGACCGCCGGGAAGCCCGGCGCCTTCTGGAAAGAATTGCGGTCTCCCAGGAAGAAAAATGATGACTCTCCCAGGGCCTCCACAGGGTGACCGCCTTTGGCGGGAGACAGGCATGCTGCTCAGAAAAATAACCTGCCCTTTCCTCACCGTTTTTTTGGCCTTGCTGCTTGGCGGCTGCGTCACCGTCAAGGTGGATCTCTTCGAAGAGGCCAAGCCACTGAAAGAACAGGTAGTCTCGGGATTCGGCAGCGACAAGATCCTGCTGTTGGACATTTCTGGCTTGATCGTGGAGACCCAGCCCCGGGGCCTGCTGGGGCTGGCCATGGGCTCGGCCACCACCCCGAGCCGGGTCAAAGAGGAATTGGATAAAGCCGCCCAGGATAAGCGCATCAAAGCCGTGGTCCTCAAAATCAATTCCCCGGGAGGCACCGTCAGCGCCTCGGACATTATCCACCACGAACTGATGAACTATAAAAAGGAAACCGGCGTGCCGGTGGTGGCCTGCCTCATGGGCCTGGCCACCTCCGGGGGCTATTACCTGGCCCAGGCCGGGGATACCATCGTCGCCCATCCCAGCGGCATCACCGGCTCCATCGGCGTGTTGGCCATGAAACTGAACGTCAAGGGCCTGATGGAGAAAGTGGGAGTGGAAGGGGAGATGGTGAAAAGCGGCCAATGGAAGGATTTCTGGTCTCCTTTCCGGCCCGCCAGCCCGGAAGAAAAGCAGATGATGCAGCAGGTGGTCGACAGCTATTACCGGGGCTTCGTGGAAGTGGTGGCCCTGGGCCGGAAAATGGATGAGAAAGAGGTGCGGAAGGTGGCGGACGGCCGCATCTATACCGCGGCCCAGGCCAAGGATTTGGGGTTGGTGGACAGCCTGGGATACCTGGACGACGCCATCAAAATCGCCCAAAAAAAGGCCGGCCTGGAAGAGGTTAAAGTGGTGCGCTACCAGCGCCCCGGCAGTTACCGGCCTAATATTTATTCCCAGTTTCCGGACTTCTCCGCGGCCCTAACCCCTCAATTTCTTTACATTTGGATGCCCGGGGAGCTGTAGCGGTTTTTTTTAAGGTTTTCCCCCGCGCCTGCCGATAAGTTTATCAAGAGGCGGGAACGCCTGCTTTCTCACAACAAGGATGGGTGGGAAAGCCCTTGAAGTACCTGAAACTCCAGCATTTATGGGGTAGCAGGTGTAATTGGGCTCTCTCCTATCCGTGTTTTTTTGGCAAAGGGATACTTGCGGACCTAAGCAAGGCAATACTTGACTGCGATCAAAAAAATGATTAATTAAAAGTTTAAGTTAATAAAATAGGACCTCTCATGAAAATCACCGACATCCAAGGATCCGGCGTCAGCCAATTACAAAACGAACAGTCGGGCACGGTAGGGACCCGGGCGCAAAAAACCGAGGCCACCCAAGCCGCCGACAATATTGTGGTCTCTCAAAAGGCCCGGCTGATGCAGAAGGCGAGCCAGGTAATCGCCGAAACTCCTGACGTTCGCCAAGATAAAGTGGCCTCTTTGAAAGAGGCGGTGGACTCGGGCAGCTATCCGGTCAATGCCCAAAAAGTGGCCAACAGCATGATCGCCAATATGATCATGGAGCGTTAGCGCAAAATTCCGAGCAATTAACAGGGTATGGGGTTAGGGGCGCCCAAGGGGAGGGCGCCCTGTTTTTTTCGGGGGAAAAAGGGGAAGGGGGGAAAAGGTGAAAAGGGAAAAGACTGATGCGGCCGCCAAGGTAGATTTCCATGGAGAGATTAGTCTGTTCTTCCCCTTTTGTTTTCTATCCTTCCTTCTTCCTTGACATTACCCTTGCAGAACCCGCACCCGCGCCAGCAGTAATTCCGCGGCTCGCTCCACTTCCTCCCGGGTGGTAGGCAGGCCGACGCTCAGGCGCACCGCGCCCCGGGCCGCGTGCGGAGTAACGCCCATGGCCGCCAGGACCGGGGAGATAGTTTCTTCGCCGCTATGGCAGGCCGCGCCCAGGGACGCGGCGAGTTCCGGAATCCCCCCGAGGATGGCGCTGCCGGAGAACCCCGGGAAGGAGACGTTCAGAGTGTTTGGGAGGCGCTCCTGTTCCGGGCCGTTCAGCTTTAATTCGGGAAATCCCGCCAACAATCTTTCATGCAGCAGATCCCGCAGGCTCCGAAGTTGCTGGCCGTCCGTACCCACCCGCTCCCGGGCCAGGCGGCAGGCCTCGCCTAAGGCCGCGAGATAGGGCACGTTTTCCGTGCCCGCGCGGCGTCCCCCTTCCTGGGCGGCCCCGAGGAGCAAAGGGGCGAAGGCGCAGCCCGGGCGCACGTACAAGGCCCCCACGCCCTTGGGCGCATAGAACTTGTGTCCCGCCAGGGTAAGGAAATCCACCTGCAACTCCCCCACTTTCACCGGAATTTTGCCCACGCTCTGGGCCGCGTCGGTATGCAGCCAGACCCCTGCGGCCCGGGCGATCTCGCCGATCTCGCCGACGGGCTGGAGCGCGCCGGTCTCATTGTTGGCGTGCATGACACTGATCAGGACGGTCTTCTTGGTGATCGCCCGGCGCACCCCCTCCGGGTCCACCAGGCCCCGGGCGTCCACCGGCAGGATGGTGATCTCGAAGCCCAGGGACGCAAGGTCCCGGCAGGGGGCCAGGACCGCGGGATGCTCGATGGCGGTGGTGATGATCTGCCCTTGGCCTTTAAGCCGGGCCACGCCTTTGAGCACGGTGTTGTTGGCCTCGGTGGCCCCGCTGGTGAAGACGATTTCCCGGGGGCGGCAAGACAAAAGCGCCGCCGCCTGGCGCCGGGCCGCGGCCACCGCTTCTTTGGCCTTAAGCCCCAGGGGATAATCGCTGCTGGGGTTGCCGAATTCCCCTTCCAGGAAAGGCCGCATGGCCTGGAACACTTCGGGAGCTATGGGCGTGGTAGCGTTGTAGTCGAGGTAGATCATAGGATTTGACCCTTTTTATCTCTGCGCCCTCCGCGTCTCTGTTCCGAAAAGTTCAAAGTTCAAGGTTCAATGTTCAAGGTTAACTGCCGGTAACTTTTCATAATTTACGGGTGAGCCAAAAGCTCATGAGCAACTATCCTGAAAAGTGGTCAGTGGCCAGTGGTCAGTGGCCAGTAAAAACCAAGGGACGCCTAGGACTTACCCCCCTCTCCCCCCGCCCATGGGGTACCCTTCCACCTTGCCGTTGACTGGCGGGGGGGAGAGGGCCGGGGGGGGCCAAGCTTTTCATGTTTTGCGGGTGGGCCGAAGGTCCATGAAGAGCTGCGGTGATCATTACTTCACCGCAGAGACGCAGAGAACGCAGAGCTTCATGATTTCCTTGACAGCCTCTTGTTTATCTTTAAGATTATACGACAATTACAAATATCTAAATCTTTTATGCCTAATGCCCCGTTCCTTCTCCCCCAACTTCTATTTTTTCGGCCGCTGGCTGGTGCGCCAGACCATCGGCCGCGTCTTCCGGCCAATAGTCCGGGGCTTGGAGCATTTGCCGGCTTGCGGCCCGGCCGTCATCTGCCCCAAGCACCAGCGCTGGGAAGACATCCCCATGGTCGGCGCGGCCCTGCCCCTGCCGCTGCATTACATTGCCAAGGCGGAACTCTTTCAGCAGCCCTTCATACGGGAATTACTGGGGGCCTGGGGCGGGGTGCCGGTGAATCGGGAACGGCCCCGGGCCACGCTCTCCTCTTTCAAAAAAATGCTCCCCTTGCTCCAGCAGGGGGCGTATATCGTCCTGTTTCCCGAAGGCACCTATGTTAAGGGCCGGGTGGGGCCGGGCAAGCACCGCCTCATCCAATTGCTGCTAAAGCTCCAGGGTCAAAACGGCCTGGGGCTGCTGCCCTTTATTCCCGTGGGGCTGACCTACCGATGCCGGCCCCTGGGCTATGAGGTGGAAGTAAATATAGGCCCGCCTCTGAGCGCGCCGGACCCTTGCCAAGCCGAGGCCCTCACCAGCGGCCTCATGGGCCGAATCGCCGGCCTGTGCGAAATGTAGGGGCGAACCTGGTGTTCGCCCTGGACGGTTCAGGGCGAACACCAGGTTCACCCCTACGAAAAACCTGCTTATGGATTAACTGGCTGTTATTTTTTAAGGATTATGGCGGGCGAGGACGCCCGCCCTACGGCTCCAAAAAGCAAGGTTCAAGATTAAGCAGATATTATCGCCGCTATTTACCTAACCCCTAATCCCAATGCTGTTCATTTAAGCTCTAAGAGGGAAGGTAATGCCTTTTTTCTTGTCATTCTGAGGAGCCGCAGGCGACCGAAGAATCTCGTAGGTACTCGCAAATACGAGATTCGCAACGAAGCTTCGCTCCATTCAGAATGACAAAACGTATGATGGACAATGCCATTGACTCCAAAAATCGCTTAAGTGAACGGCATTGCCCTTAATCCCTGCCCCCTGAACCCTGGCCCCTGGCCAGACCCCTGCTCACTGCTCACCGCTTACTGCTCACTATTCCACCGGCAGCCCCAGTTCCGTCTTGAATTGGGCCAGGCCGATCTCGTCGATGACTTTCCCCAGGCGTTTCTTTTTCCCGGCCGCCTTGAACCAATCCAGGACCTGGGCCGCCAGGGCCAGGGCCTCGTCGTTGCTGAGGCCGGTGGCGATAACGTTGGCAAACCGGGGGTTGAGACCGGAGGCAAAGCCCCCCGCCAGCACCCGCCAGCCCTTGGCCGCGCCCACCAATCCCAGGTCTTTAATGGAGGCCTCGGAACAATTATTGAGGCAGCCGGAAACTCCGATCTTGAATTTATAGGGCAGCGGCATGCCGTGATATTTTTCATCCAGGTGCAAACCCACTCCCACTGCATCCTGCATTCCCATGCGGCAGAAGGTGGTGCCGGGGCAGATCTTGATGGAGCGGACGCACAGGCCGATGGCCGCGCCCGGGACCATACCCAGTTCCTGCCAGGCCTGATCCAGATCGCCGGGCTTCAACCCCACCAGGGCAAAACGCTCCGCGGAAGTGAGTTTGACCGCCTTAACGCCGTACTTCTCGGCCACGTCGGCCAGCCGGCGCAGCAGGTTAAAATCGGTAATGATGCCCCCGGGGATATGGGGGGCAATGGCATACGTCTCTTTATCGCGTTGCACGATGGCTCCTTTGTCCAACAGATCATCAGCCATGTATCGGCTCCTTTCATATCTGCGCGCATCCCGCTTGATGGATGATAGGCTGCGGTTTATTAAGATTAGTTGTAAGGACGCCGGAAATCAAGGGCGGGCGGGAGAACAAGTTTCAAGACCCGCCTATTTCCATTGACACCCCGAAGAGATTCCCTATATATTAAATCGTTTAGTTATAGTTATTGCAAGGCAGGGAGATGACCAAGGAATCCTGGGAACAGGACCGGAACCCCGCCGGTCCTTCAGAGACCCCGAAACCCAAGAGTTTTTTAAGCCGTATCTTCAGCCGCATCACCGGCTGGCTGGGCGGGCACGGCTACCATTACGCCGGCTTTCTGCCCAGGCGTCCCGGCTTCCTGTTGCGCTGGACCCTGGACCCCTTTTTTTCCCGGGTGACCGTCCACCCCCGGCAGCGGGAGCGCCTCCAGGAATTGTCCCGCCAGGGAGCCCTGGTTTATACCCTGAAATATCGCAGCCACCTGGATTTTCTCTTCTTTAACCGGCGTTATCAGGACTTAGGAATAGTGGCCCCGGAAGTGGCCTTCGATCTCAACCTCTGGATGTGGCAGCCTTTTTCCCACCTGATCCAGATCATCTCCGCCACCCTGGACTATTTCACCCGGCGTCGCTCCTGGCCCAATCCTTTTCAGGACGGCTATTTCCACCGGATGCTGGGGGAAAAACGCGGCTCACTGATGTTTTTGGTAGACCAGGTGGGTTTCCGCCAGCGCTTTCTCAAGCCCCGGGAAGACCCCATCCGCCATCTCCTGGAAATCCAGGCCGGCGTCGATTTCCCCATCTTCCTGATCCCCCAGATGATCATCTACGAAAAGGACCCGGGCCGGGAAGATAAGGGCATCTTCCAACTACTTTTCGGCGACAGTGAAAACCCCGGCAGGCTCCGGAAGCTGGTGCTGTGCTTCTTCAAGTCCAAGAAGGCGGTGGTGGAGATGGGTGAGCCTCTCAATCTGCAAGAGGTTCTGGCCTCGGTTCCCCAGGCGGGCCCCCTCACCCCCCTGGCCCAGAAAATCCGCCGGGAATTGATCCAGCGCATCGATGTGCAAAGACGGATCATCACCGGTCCGGTGATCAAGTCCCGGGAGGAATTCCTGGAGCTTACCCTGACCGATCCCGGCCTGAGCAGCTTCATGGAGCACCTGGCGGAGACGGAAAAGAAAAAGATCTATAAGATCAAGAACACCGCCCAGGGATATTTTTGGGAAATGTCCGCGGACTTCAGCGCCTTTTACCTGTATCTCTTTGACCGCGTGTTGAGCTGGATGTGGCAGGGCCTGTTCGAAGACATCGTCTTTGATGAAGCCGGGTTCGAAAAGGTGCGGGAGGCGGGGCAGCGGGGCAACCTCATCTTCGTCCCCTGCCACAAGAGCCATATCGATTATCTGATGCTCAACCACCTGATTTACCGGCACCACCTGCATCCGCCCCGCATCGCCGCCGGGAAAAATCTGGCCTTCTGGCCCCTGGGCCACTTTTTCAGGAAGTCCGGGGTCTTTTTTATCCGGCGCCGCTTCCTGGGGAGCAAACTCTACCTGGAAGTTCTCTACGCCTATCTCAAGACCCTGATTAAGTCCGGGTACAGCCTGGAGTTCTTCATCGAAGGGGGCCGGAGCCGCACCGGCAAACTGGTATTGCCCAAACTGGGCCTTCTCAACATGATCCTTAAGACCTATTATGACCAGGCCACCCCGGACCTGATTTTCGTCCCCACCTTCATCGGCTATGACCAGGTCCTGGAGGAAAAGGCCTACCTCAAGGAACTGGAGGGCACGAAAAAGGAAGACGAAACCGTGGGGCAATTGGTTAAGGCTAGGAAATTCCTGAGAAAACGCTATGGCCGGGCCTATATCCAGTTCAGCGAACCCATTTCCCTGAAAGACTATCTGGCCCAATTTCCCCATGAGCCGGATACGGCCGCGGCCATCCGCCAAACCAGCCAGGATTTGGGCTACCGCATCATTCAAGCCATCAACCGCATCTCCACGGTCACGACTTTCGCCCTGGTCTGCGCCGCGCTCCTCACCTACCCCCGGAAAGGGGTCTATCGCCGGGAACTGTTGCAGATTATCCAGGTGCTGCACGATTACCTGCAGGATCAAAACGCGCCCCGGGCCGACTCCCTGGACAACTTGCCCCTGGCCGTGGAAGATACCCTGAAGCTCTGCGAATCCCGCAAGCTCATCACCCCCATCGAAAAAGAGGAAGGCCTCACCGATGAACTGGGGCTGGGGGGCTACAGCATCGACGAAACCAAGCGCCCCCTGCTGGAATATTACAAAAACAACATCATCCACTTCTTCCTGCCCGCGTCCCTGGTCTCCATGGCCATTCTCGCCCGGCAGGGCTTCGAGTTCGGGCGGGATGAAATCCTGGCGGACTTTAATTTCCTCACCGATATCTTTAAAAACGAGTTCTTTTTCAGCGACCTGCCCCCGGAACAACAGGTGGAGGAGACCCTGGACTACTTCACCTCCCGGGGCGTGGTGGTCTGCCTGGACCGGGAAAAAGCCCTGTATACCCTGTCCGCGTCCGGCCTCAAAGAGCTGGCGTATCTCGCCAACCTCCTCTATGACTACCTGGAATCCTACTGGATCGTCTTCCGCAGCATCAAATACCTCCAGAAAAAACCCCGGAGCGAAAAGGAATTCCTGAAACGCATCCAGTCCATCGGCCACAAGCTCCACAAACTGGGAGAAGTAGAGCGGTCCGAGGCCCTGTCGGAATCCACCTTCCAAACCGCCCTGAAACTCTTTGGAGAAAAG
>QZIZ01000039.1 GCA_003599195.1 Deltaproteobacteria bacterium
TTTTATTTGCATCCGCAGGCGCAGTGATTATCGTTTGCTCACTTGAGATTCTTGAAAAACCGGGGGTTCCTTTTCATGCGCCTGTTTCTTTTGATCATCCTGGCCGCTTTGGTGGCCGGCTGTTCGGTGGGCATGGCCCTGCACGGCCATCGGGAGCCGGATCTGCGCAACGTCCAGGTGGGGAAGAGCCGCAGCGACGTGGAATCCTACATGGGAAAGCCGGAAAAGACCAAGCAGGAGGGCCTTAATACCATTGCCGTTTATAAATACGAAGTGGGCAATGAACCCGCGCCGGCTCGGGCCGGGATGCACGCCATCCTGGACGTGGCCACCCTGGGCCTCTGGGAGTTCATCGGCACCCCCATAGAACTGGTCAAGGGGCGCACCCGGAGGCTCACGGTCATCTACGGACCGGATAATAGAGCTCTGGAAATCAAGAAAGGAAGCCGGTTATAAAAGACAGTTTTCAGTTTTTAGTTTTCAGTTTTCGAGCCTTTTGTAAAAGTCTTTTCTCTGCGCTCTCTGCGCTCTCTGCGTCTCTGCGTCTCTGCGGTGAAAATGGGAAAGATTCACAGCAGTTGCTCATGGGCCAATTGCCCACCCGTAAAGTATGAAAAGCTGGCCCCCCTCACCCCGGCCCTCTCCCCCCGCCACTCAATTGCAAGGGGGAAGGGTACCCAGTGGGCGGGGGGAGAGGGGGTTAAGTCCCAGTTATCCATTAGTTTTTACTGACCACTGACCACTGGCCACTGGCCACTGACCACTTCTTTCCCCTGGCCCCTACCCCTCCCCTTCCACCAACAACTTATACAGGTTCAGATACGCGGATGCCGACCTCTCCCAGGAAAAATCCTGGGACATGGCGTTTTCCATGAGTTTACGCCATTGCTTTTGATTCTTGTATGCCTTCAAGGCCGCGTTGATGGCCGCCGCGAAGGCCTCCGGGGTGTAATCGGTGAAGAGGAAGCCGGTGCCTGTGCCTTTGGCCGGGTCCGCCTGGTCCACGGTGTCCGCCAGGCCGCCGGTGGCCCGGACGACGGGGATGGTGCCGTACTTCAGGGAATACATCTGGTTGAGGCCGCAAGGCTCGAACCTGGAGGGCATCAGGAACATGTCCGCGCCCGCTTCCATGAGGTGGGCCAGGGAGTTATCGAAGGCGATCTTCACCCCCAGTTTGCCGTGGTATTTGGCGGCCTCCTGGGCCAGCCAGCGGTGGTACTTCTCCTCACCGGTGCCCAGAATGACCACCATCACCTCCTGCTTGAGGAGTTCCGGCAGCACTGCGGCCACCAGGTCGAACCCTTTCTGGTCCGCCAGGCGGGAGATCATGGCCATAATCGGGGCCTTGGACAGTTTGGGATCCAGACTGAAGGCCTCCATGAGCGCAGCCTTGTTCTTGGCCTTGCCCGCAAGCTTGTCCTTGCTGAAATTGGCGGGGATGAGGTGGTCGTTCTCCGGGCTCCAATCCTGGTAATCCACGCCGTTCAGAATGCCGTGCAAGGCTGCGGACCGGTGCCGCAGCAGACCCTCCAGACCGTAGCCGAACTCCGGGGTTTGAATCTCTTTGCTGTAGCCGACGCTGACGGTGGTGATGGCGTCCGCAAAGTTGATCCCGCCCTTGAGCAAATTGATCTGGTCGTAATATTCCAGGCCGTCAATGCCGAACAGGGGCCAATCCAGGCCCAGGAGGGGAAATTTCTCCTTATAAAACATCCCCTGGTAGGCCAGGTTGTGGATGGTGAGCACAACCTTGGCCCGATTGATGATTTCCGCCCCCTGCCAGCGGTGATGCAGATAGACCGGCACCAGGCAGGACTGCCAGTCGTGGCAGTGGATCACATCCGGCTGGAAGTCCAGGTTCTGGCACACCGGCAGGACCGTGGAGCAGAAAAAGGAAAAACGCTCCAGGTTGTCGAAATAATCGCCTTTGGGGGTGCCGTAGAGCTGGGAGCGCTCAAATAACTCATCCCGTTCCACGAAATAGAAAGGATAATCGCCCGCCGCCGGGGTTTTCAAGTCAAAAGCCAGCCCGTTTCCCCCGAGCTGCCCCTCCAGGTTTTCCGCCACCGTGGCCATGGGGATTTTTCCCTGCTTGACCATGCCGTAATAAGGCATGAGGACCCGGACGTCCGCGCCCAGGCTTTTCAGGGCATTAGGCAGGGCCCCCACCACGTCGGCCAATCCCCCGGTCTTGGCAAAAGGCACCGCTTCCGAGGCCACAAACAACACCCGTAGATTCCGCGCCATAGTCCCCTCCCTTTTTTCATTGGCCAGTAGTCAGTGGCCAGTGGCCAGTAAGCAGTAAGAAAGACTTATCTATGAACCCCTAACCCCAATGTTGTTCACTTAAGCAATTTTTTGGAGTCAATGGCATTGTCCATCATACGTTTTTGTCATTCTGAACGGAGCGAAGCGGAGTGAAGAATCTCGTATTTGCGGCTACCTACGAGATTCTTCGGTCGCTTGCGGCTCCTCAGAATGACAAGAAAAAGGCATTACCTATCCTCTTAGAGCTTAAATGAACAGCGTTGCCCTAACCCTATCCCCTGATTCCTGGCCTCTCATTACTGACCCCTGACCACTGGCCACTGACCACTAATACTTATACACGAGGTCGATGTCCGCGGCCACGAAACCCTTCTCCCCTTCGGTCAGGGTAAATTCGAAGATGTAGTCCCGGCTGGGCAGGTACTCCGGGTTGACCCCCGAGGGCAGGTCCTTTTCCATGAAGAACACGGAGGTATACGGGGACTCTTCCAGGCGCGTGTCGGTCACCCAGACCTTGCCGAAGCCGTGCATGAAACGGAAGAACCCGTAGGAACGGTCCAGGAAATACTTGGTGCATACGCCCCGGACCCGGCTGCCGGACTCCCCCCAGGGGGGCGCGCCGGCAAAGGGCGGGGTGGTGGGCAACAATCCCGGAATCAGGTATCCGGGGATGAACAGGTCCACTTCCCGGCGCAGCCGCGTGGAGACGTTGGCGAAGGCAATCAGTTCCACCCGGCAGCCCTTGTTCTGGACCATGTTCACCACGCTGCAGAAATCCCCGTCCCCCGTGAACAGGTAGATCAGGTCCAACCGGTCCGACTGGGCGATGATGTCCAGGGCCATCTCCATGTCCAGGTTGGCCTTGCCGTAGGTGCGGCCCGAATCGTCCGTGTACCAGCGGATGGGTTTTTCTATTACCTTGAATCCCAGGTCCCGGAGGGTGAGAATGAAGTTTAGGGTATTTTTATAGTTGGGATCGGAGTTGGCCCGTTCCTCGTCGATGGCCACGTAGGCGTTGAGGCGCATCACCTCATCCCCGTCCCAGCCGGCCAGGCGGCGGATGACTTCGTAGCGCATGCCGTAACCGCCGCTGCGCATGATGTTCATGGAATCCACGTAGATTCCTACTTTGCGGTTATTCATACAATTCTCAGGCTCCTTTACTAAACTCAAAATAAGATGGGATGCTGCTCTAAACCGTCATGAAAGCCATCCTTTCGGAATAGTCTTCCTGTCGATGTCCTTTGTTTAAAATAAAACCTGCCCCTCTCCTGCCTGGGAAAGAAATGGGGCTGCGTCGGTGAGTATCCTTCCCTGTTCCAGCCTTGCCCGCAAATATCCGGGCAGGTGCAGCAGGCCGGCGGCGAACTCCGGGGCCAGCCAGCCCAAGGGCGGGAGGGCCTGAATGCGAGCCGCCAATTGTTTGGAGGTGGGCCAAAAAAAGCCTTCATCCCCGGCAATATGAAACCCATAAAGATCCATGAAGCTGGGGATATACGCAGTATAGGCCGCCACTTTAGGGAAGACGCTCCTGAGGGTCCGGTTGAGGTCCGGCAGCAGGCGGCACCCGGGGCCCGCCGCACCGGATTGGAGGGCCGCCACGCCTGAGGCCGCGAGTTTGCTCCGGACCAGGGCATAAAACTCTTCGGTAAACAACATCAGGGCCGGGCCTTCTTCCAGGGGTTCAGGCAGGTCCAGAATGATGACGTCGAAGCTGCTGTCCCCCTGGGCCGCCAGCCAGGACCGGCCGTCAGCAAACACCAGCTCCACCCGGGGATCGTCGAAAGCGCCTTGATGGAACTCGGGCAGCCACTCCCGGCAGACCGCCACCAGCTCCCGGTCGAGGTCCACCATCACCGCGGTCTGCACCGCGGGATGGCGCAGCACCTCCCTTAAAGTGGCCCCTTCCCCGCCCCCCACCACCAGGACCCGCCTCGGGGCGGGATGGGCCAACATCGCCGGCTGCGCCAGGGCCTCGTGGTAGATGAACTCGTCTTTTTCCGCGGACTGCAGCCTGCCGTCCAGGAGTAGGACTTTGCCCCAGTGCCGGTGTACAAAAATTTCATACTCCTGGAAGCCGGTCTTCCCGGAAACCAGGGTTTCCTGCTTCTGAAAAGCCACCAACTCCCCGGGGTTGGACAGATCCAGGAACCACTCCCCCGGAGGCCATGGGGATGACGGATCAGGCATTGGTACCGTTTTTCGCTTTTCGTTTTTCGTTTTCCGGTAAAAGAACCTTTAATCTCATCAAATTACATTTATACCCTCTGCGCCCTCTGCGTCTCTGCGGTAAAAAATAAATCACCGCAAAGACGCAGAGGGCGCAGAGATTGAAGATGTTCAATTACCTATGTCGCCATGGTCCGGCTCACCCGTTCGGTTCGGTTTTGCAGATTATAATCGAAAAATCAGAGAGAAAAACCTTTTTCCGGCAAGCCGCGGCCGGTTAGAGTTGAAGCTTATAAAATTATTCGAGAAAATGGGAGAATAAATAACTTGCGTTACGTTCCCGAGTTAATCATCAACCTGGATCTCGATCCCCTTGGCTCCCTCTGCCTTAAGGCGCATCATCAGCCACAAACTGGGTAAGGGTGATTAAGGAAAGGTGCATGTTAATTGATTTTCTTCCAGGTATTTCCGGGTCATGGCATTAGATATGCTCATATTTAATGGGGTCGGGGATGCCCGCAGCGGCGAACCCCTTGAGGCGCAGGCGGCAGGAGGAGCAGACGCCGCAGGCCGCGTCCTCGTTTTGGTAGCAGGACCAGGTCAGGTGCAAAGGCGCGCGCAGTTCCAGGCCCAGACGGATAATGCCCGCCTTGTCCAGGTGGATCAGGGGGGTGTGGATGGCGATCTCGGTTTCCGGCCTGGTGCCCAACTCAATAACCCGGCTGAAGGCCGCAAAATACTCCGGCCGGCAGTCGGGATATCCCGGGTTGTCCAGGATATTGGCGCCGATAAAGAGCGCCTTGGCCCCCAGCACTTCGGCCCAGGCCACGGCCGCGGCCAGAAAGACGCTGTTGCGGAACGGCACGTAAGTGGGGGGAATTCCGGGAGGCTCAACCTCCCCGACGGGCACCGGCACGTGGGTATCGGTGAGGCTGGAGCCGCCGATGCGTCCCAGGAAGCCCAGATCGGCTTCCAGCAGCCGTTTAACCCCCCAAAACGCCGCCAACGCCCGAAACGCGGCCAATTCCCGGGCCACTGTGCGCTGTCCGTAATTGCCGTGAAACAGGGCCACCTCAAAATCCCGGCGGGCCGCAGCCGCAGCCACGCAACTGTCCAGGCCGCCGCTCAAGAGCACCACCGCCAGGGGTTTGGGATGGGTGACGCCCTCTTCCCCAGATATATTCTCTTCGGATTCACTCATATTAGTATCGTCATATTTATCTCACGCAAAGCCGCAAAGACGCGAAGACGCCGAAAATCATTTATTATTAAAGTCTCTTGCGCCTTTGCGCCTTGGCGTCTTTGCGTGAGGTATTAATCATACGCCCCTGACCTCCGGCCCCCAGATGTACTTATGCAATTGCAGGTTGAGCCTCAAGGGCAGGCCGCTCTCCAGAATCCAGGCCGCGGCCTCCTTGGGCGGAACCGCGCCGAAAACCGGGGAAATGAGCAAGGGCACCCGGCCGGCCAGACCTTGGTGTCCGATTACTTCCAGGGCCCAGGCGAAGTCTCCTTGATCCGTGATAACGAATTTAACTTCGTCCCCATCCCGCAACTGCTCCAGGTTTTCCCAGAAATTATGGGACTCCATGCCGGACCCCGGACACTTCAGGTCCAGGATGCGGCGCACCCGGGCGTCTACGGCTTTGATAGGCAAGGAGCCGTTGGTTTCCAGCAGCACCGTCAGCCCTGCATCCGCCAACATGGAAAGGAGAGGCAGAGTCCCGGCCTGGAGCAAAGGTTCACCGCCGGTGACCAGGACCCGCCGGGCCGGGTGGGACGCCGCGGTTTTAACCAGCTCCGCCACAGCCATCTCCTCCCCGCCCTCGTAAGCATAAACGGTGTCGCAATAGCGGCAGCGCAGATTACAGCCCGCCAGGCGGATAAAAAACGCCGGCAGCCCCGCCCGGGTGGACTCCCCCAGGATACTGTAAAAGGTTTCGCAGACTTGCAGGAGCATGTTAATGCTATTATCCGCGGTCCCTGGAGGGAAATCAACCAGTTATGATGGGGCGAGATGGCTTGAGAGGAGCAGAGAGGTTTGATCCAAATGCAGGCAGGCCCCACTCCGGGGGTCAGCGAGAGGCAACCCGCCGCGTTATCATTGCCGCCACCAACCGATGCCCGTATGGAGTAAAGTGGCCATCGAAAAAAAACTGAATTCTACCATGCTGATAACACTCGGAATTATCCAGGAGAATCATATTTTTGATAACGGGCGGATAGGGGACGAGGGAAATTTGTTCTTTTAGGGAGTTAATAAAATTATCCTGAAATGTTCCTTTTTCGATGGTGAACACCAGTAATTGCACCTGATTCAAATCAATGCCGCTATGCAATATTACGTTAATAAAAGCCTTTGCTTCATCTTGCCTGGGCTTATTATCGGGTGGCTTCTTCTTTTTATTATATCCAATTTTAAAAATATCTTTATAATTATCACCTATAACTTTTGCTGCCAACCAGAAATATTTCCCCGGATAATATTTTATGGTTTCCAGATTATGCTTAACCATCTCTGCATACTTCTCACGGCTCATGGTAACTAATTTATTACCATTGTTTAAGAAGCTCAGATTTTCCTCATAGTCATTGTTACAATACTGGATTATGAGATATTTCAGTTTATCCATCTTGACTCTTTTTAGTAACATCATTTCCCGGGCCGTGCCATAAGAAGAGACAGAGGCATTAAGGACCGGCAGACCTGTCTCGGCCTCGACGACCTTGGCAAAGGTTTCATTCTGCTCTACGCCCCAGCCCATGGCGTAGGAATCCCCCAAGACCACCACCTGGGGGGAATTGAGCGCCTCTTCCGTGTCCCTTACCCCCAGGCTGTTAACATGGTAAGTCGTTGAAAACTCATGATTGGCAAAAATAAAATTTCCTGGTTTTAAAGTATATCCCAGATCAGGATCATATTTAGCGCAATCAGGGTCATACTGAATATTATTTATATCCATACAGGATATTCTAAAAGATATTTCCTTAAAGAATTTAGGAAGAACTTTATGAACTGAAGAATATTTTAGACTAATTAATATAAATATCTCTAACATTCCAATGAAAAAGATAATTAATAACACATTGATTAGAATACATTTAACTGTTTTATACATTTGTTCCTTACTGAAGCCCGATTACAAAAATAATCTTTCAGTTTGCTTTAACCGGGATTATGCTGCAACCTCTGTCAACCATGGTCAAAAACCGTTTGGCAACTGCTTTTTCCCGGATTGGCCCCGGAAAGTTTCCTCTTTTTATAACCATCTTGTCCCACGATGGAATGCTAACACAATTTTCATAATTTTGTAAACTAATCTGAAAGCTAAGACCTCATCTTAAGGCGGGCCTGGTTAGCCTCGAAAGGTAGGCAACCGGTACGGTCCCGGCGCAAATGTTTTTGCCTTATTTTATCATTACCGGTGAGGTTTCCAGAAGTTAATCGAACCGCACCTCCCCCACCCTTCCCCCAATCTCTTCTACCCTTATAAACGCCCGCAATTAAGCTAAATTTCACATGAAATTTCCGTTGCCTTCGGCCAGCCACTGGCTTAAAATAGGGCTTTCCGAAAACAGCGATGAGCAAACCCCAAGCGCCGTTGCCGGTGAAGCCCGTGGTTAGCCTGATTCTGACCCGGGAGGATCTGGCGCCGTTGATAATTAAGCGCCTGAGCGACTATTTCGGTCCGCCGGACCTGGTAGGACCCTACTGGCCTTTTAATCTTACGGAGTATTACTATCCGGAGATGGGAGCGCCTCTGGGACGGGTGTTGGCGGCGTTTCTGCACCTGGGCGACCCGGGGCGCCTGGCGGATTGGAAGGTCTTCACCAATGAGGTGGAGGCCCGGTTCTCCCTGGGGGGCCGGCGCCTGGTCAACCTGGACCCGGGATACGTGGCCAAAGAACGGCTGGTCCTGGCCACCGGCAAGAATTACACGCACCGCCTCTATCTGGATCACGGCATCTACGGAGATTTGACCCTGGTTTTCGGCGGGGGGAAATTCCAGCCCCTGCCCTGGAGCTATCCGGATTATGCCCAAGGGGAGGCGCCGGAGCTTTTAGATCGGGTGCGGCGCAAGTATCTCTGGCAGCTTAAGGAATTGGCCTCTAAATGATCAAAAGCATGACGGCCTACGGCCGGGGGGAGGTGGAAACCCCGGGCCAGAAATGGGTGGTGGAGCTCCGCAGCCTCAACCACCGTTTCTTAGAGCTCTCCCTCAACCTCCCCAAGCGCCTCTGGGCCTTGGAGGACCAGGTCAGGAAACTCATCAAAAGCCGCATCAACCGGGGCCGGGTGGAGATGCAGATCACCTGGGAATCTTTGGGGGAAAAGGCCCTGACCCTGCGCCTGGACCAGGGTTTGGTGCGGGAGGTCCGGCATCTGCTCACCGACCTCCGGGCCGCGGGAGATGCCCCGGAGGAGCCTCTGCGGCTGGACCATTTCCTGCGGTTTGCCGATCTTTTGGTCACCAAAGAGGGCGAGGTCCTGGAATTGGAGGAAACCTGGGAGCCGGTCTCCCGGGTTATTTCCCAGGCCCTGGAAATCCTGGACCGGATGCGCCTCACCGAAGGCGCGGCCCTGGCCGCGGACCTGGCCGGCTATCTGGACACGGTGGTCCGGGAGGCTGGCCGCATCAATGAGCAGGCTGCGTTGGTGCCCGAGTTGTGGCGGGAGAAGATTCAAGCCCGGCTGGCGGAGGTCCTCCAGGAAGCCGGTCCCGTGGACGAATGCCGCCTGGCCCAGGAAGTGGCCCTGATGGCCGAACGCCGGGACCTCTCCGAGGAGCTGGCCCGCCTGGAGAGCCATGTCTCTCAATTCCGGCTGGCCCTGGAGAGCGATGGCCCGGTGGGCCGTAAAATGGAATTCCTGTTGCAGGAAATGCTCCGGGAAGCGAACACCATCGGCTCCAAGGCCGGGGACCTGCTGATCTCCCAGGCCGTGCTGGAGATCAAGGGCGCCTTGGAACGCCTTCGGGAGCAGGTGCAGAATGTTGAGTAGACCTTCAACCCAAGTGACCTTGTGCCTAAGTTTTTCACCTGCGCGGCGAAGTTTTTAGCTTCGCGCCCTTGGAAAATCGAAAACCCATTCTTAAAATATGCTGGCTCACCCAAGCGGGTGGCAGGGGGATAATATGGAAGGACGTTTAGTGAACATCGGCTTTGGCAACACCGTGATCGCCCACCGGGTGGTGGCGGTGGTCATGCCGGCTTCCGCGCCCATGAAGCGCCTGAGAGAAGAAGCCCGGAACACCCAGCGCCTCATCGACGTCACCCATGGCCGTAAGACCCGGTCCATCATCGTCACCGACAGCAACCATATCATCCTCTCCGCGGTCCATGCCGAGACCCTGTCCCTGCGGTTGAACGGCAACCAGCCCCCGGCCAAGGGGGAGACTGCCGAAAAGGCCTTCTAAGTGCCCGGAGAGATCTTTGTGGTCACCGCGCCTTCGGGCACGGGCAAGACCACCCTGCTCAAAGCCTTGATGGCTGCGGACCCGAGGCTGCGCTTCTCCATCTCCTATACCACCCGGCCCCCCCGGCCCGGGGAAGTCTCCGGCAAGGATTATTTCTTCGTCAGCCCCGGGGAATTCGCCCGCTTAAGGGACGCGGGTGCGCTCGCAGAATGGGTGGAGCAGTTCGGCTACGGCTACGGCACCTCCAGGGAGTGGATCAATCAGGCCCTGGAATCCGGGCAGGACCTGGTCTTCGACCTCGACACCCGGGGCGCCTGGGCTATGAAGGAAAGCTTCCCCCAGGCGACCTTGATCTTCGTTATCCCCCCTGATTTCCAGGAACTGGAACGCCGCCTCAAGGGACGGGGCGACATGGACCCCCGGGAACTGGCCCGGCGCCTGGAGCAAGGGCGCACGGAAATCAAGGAAATCCCCTGGTACGACTACCTCATAGTCAACCAAGACCTGCACCTGGCCCTGGAGCAGCTCCGGGCCGTGGTCACCGCATCCCGCTGCCGGGCGGCGCGGACATGGGCGGGGCTGGAGGCGCTTTTTACCTCAGACTGATCACCGTTCACTTTTTTCTTCAAAACGAGATTCTTCGCTCCGCTGCGCTCCAGTCAGAATGACAAATAATGCGCCTTCCTTTGCGCCTTTGCGTCTTTGCGTGAGGACTTATTTTTCATAACAATTCGCAATCAAAGGAATATTTTTCGTAGGGGCGAACCTTGGGTTCGCCCAGATGCATTCAGGGC
>QZIZ01000040.1 GCA_003599195.1 Deltaproteobacteria bacterium
GTCCAGATTTTTTGAGAATTTGTCCGCCATAAGGGTACCGAATCGTCTTCAAAGAGGACGACGTAGCTTAATGCAATGGTTTTTCAACAGCCTGCTAACGAAGGACTTACCGGAACCGAAATAATCAGATATTTCACTGGATACGCTATTGAATTCAATGTTAATATTCCATATGCATCATACCCATTTGGGGGTCAAGTTGCTAAAAGAAAAGCTTTGAACGCAAATTTAAATGAATTTTCTGCTAAGCAACAATTTAAAATTATAAAGGAGTTATGTGAATTAGAGCGGTTCAAAGACAATCCGAAAGTCAAAGATATCAAGATAAAGCTGATTTCCAGGTATTCTCAGTTTGCTGGGGTCGACGCAGCAACCGAAATTAATGAAACTCTCATTGAAGAAACGCGACATTGGCTAGGAGGATATGCAGAATCATTGAAATTATTTCAAGATGCATTAACGAAATTCGAAAATAAATTATTTACTAGAAACATTTTAGATGATTTGCGTCTTTCTCTTGAACTGCTTCTAAAAGCGGTTCTTAAAAATGACAAATCTTTGGAGAACCAGATTGATGGCTTAGGAAGACATTTAAAAGACAAGGGTTGCTCAAAAGAGCTTATTAATATGTTTATTAAATTAGTGGAATATTATTCTAAATATCAAAACTCTTACGTAAAGCATGATGATGCTGTGATTGAAGAGGAGATAGAGTTCATATTCGAAATTACGTCTTCTTTTATGAAGCATATTGTTAAACTTTCTTCATAATGGAGCTAATAACTATAAACAACCTTGAAATCGAGCCAGAGCTGATTACTGATTACTGATTACCGATCACTGGCCACTGACCATTAACCACTATGACAAGCGCACCCATCATCTTAGGCACCGCCGGCCACATCGACCACGGCAAGAGTTCCCTGATCAAGGCTTTGACCGGCACCGATCCTGACCGCCTGAAAGAGGAAAAGCTCCGGGGCATCACCATCGAGTTGGGGTTTGCCTACCTCGTGCTCCCCAGCGGCCAGCGCTTAGGCATCGTGGACGTCCCCGGGCATGAGCGCTTCGTGCGCCACATGGTGGCCGGGGCCAGCGGCATGGACCTAGTGGCTTTGGTCATCGCCGCGGACGAAGGGGTCATGCCCCAGACCCGGGAGCACCTGGAAATTTGCGAACTCCTGCATGTCAAAAAGGGCCTGGTGGTCCTCACCAAGGCGGACTTGGTGGAGGAGGACTGGCTGGAGCTGGTGGCCGAAGAAACCAAAGAGGCCCTGAAAGGCACTTTTTTAGAGGGCGCGCCCCTTCTGCATTTTTCTTCGGTAACCGGGAAAGGAAAAGAGGAACTGCTGGCGGTTCTGTCCGACTTGGCCGCTGAGGTCGCGCCCAAGCCGGGGCGGGGGATCTTCCGCCTGCCCATCGACCGGGTTTTTACCATCAAGGGCTTCGGCACGGTGGTCACCGGCACCGCGGGCTCCGGGGCACTCAGGGTGGGGGACGCGGTGATGATTTATCCCCCGGGCTACAAGGCCCGGGTGCGGGGGCTACAGGTGCACGGGGAATCCGTGGAGGAAGCCCTGGCGGGCAACCGCGCCGCGGTCAACCTCCAGGGTCTGGAAAAAGAGGAGGTGGAGCGGGGCATGGTGGTGGCCCCGCCCGGCGCCCTGATCCCCAGCCGCCGCCTGGACGCCTTTCTGGAGATTCTGTCCAGCGCGCCCCGGGCCTTGAAACACCGCCAGGCGGTGAGATTACACACCGGCACCAGCGAATCCGTGGCCATGCCGCTTTTATTGGACGCGGACGAACTCCCTCCGGGAGGCGCGGGGTACGTGCAGTTTTTCCTCCGGGAGCCCCTGGCGCTCAAACCCGGGGACCGCTTCGTGATCCGCAGCTTCTCCCCGGCCTTCACCTGGGGGGGCGGCCAGTTCCTGCACGTCAGCCCGCCCCGGCACAAGCGCAACCAGACCCTGGTTTTGGATGGGTTGAGGATTTTGCAGCAGGGATCAGCCGCAGACACGCTCCGCTTTTATCTGGCGGAAGCCGGGGCCGCGGGCCGCTCCCGGGCCGAACTTCTGGCACTCCTGCCCTGGGACGGCCAGGAACTGGACGGCCTGATCAAGACCCTGAAAGAAAAGGGGGAGTGCCTCCCCTACGACCCGGAGAACCAGCGGTTTCTGCTGGCCGCCACGGCCAGGGAGCTGGAGGAGGAAACCTGCCGCGTTCTCTCAGCTTATCATAAGGAAAACCCATTAAAATCCGGCCTCTCCAAGGAGGAACTGCGCCGCAAGCTCCCGCCCCAGATGGAGGTGCGCCTCTTCAACTACCTCCTGAACCGGCTGGTGGCGGCCAAACGCATCGCCCTGGAGCAGGATCTGGTGCGCCTGGCCGCCCACAAGGTGCAGCTCGCGGGGGCCCAGGAAGACCTGTCCCAGAAACTGGAAGACTTATACCGCCGGGGACAGCTCTCGCCCCCGACCCTCAAGGAATTGGAGGCCGCGCTGCGCACGCCCGTCAAGCAGATTCAAACCCTGCTGCAGGTCCTCACCCGCCAGGGCCGCCTGGTGAAGGTCAAAGAGGACCTCTACTTCCACCAGGAGGCCATTGCCGCACTCAAAGCACAACTGGTTGATTTCCTGAAGAAAAACAAGGAAATCACTGTCATCCAATTCAAAGACCTGACCCAGGTCTCCCGGAAATTCACCATCCCGCTCCTGGAATACTTCGACACCGCCCGGACTACCGTGCGGGTGGGGGACGCCAGGAGATTGCGGGAAGGCGCGTAAGGATTTTGGGGAGGGGCTAAGGGCCAGCGGGCCCATGCCCCCTCTCCAAACCCCTCCCCCAATCCTATAAGTTTTTTCTGTAGCGAACCTTTTGTTCGCCTCGGTTTAACGCTTTTGATTGCGAATCAGTTTTAGATTCGGGGGGGCACGGAGGCCCGCCCCACCGGTATATCCATTACTCCATAATTGACATTAAATAATCTCAAAATGACCTGAAAAAAGCTGGGGAGGCAGGTATCACCCGCCTCCCCCTCTGTTTTTCCTGCTTGCGCCTTGGCGTCTTTGCGTGAGGTATTCTTTTTACAACTTATACCGCTCCTCCACGATGCGCTCCACTTCCTCCTCGGTGGGCATGGTGTCCCGGTAGCCGCCCAGGTACTGGTTCCGGAGCCAACGGAAGAGGCTCACCGTCTCGTTGATGCGGACGATCTCCGGGATATCCCCGCTTTTCACGGTCTTGATGTGCTGGTTGTACTGGCCCAACATGCTTACCACGTCGTAGAAGGTGGCTGCGTCCCGCTTGACGCCCCGTTTGAAGGACCTGCCCTCCTTGGGATAGATGCAGTCCGGCGAGGGGTTGCCGGTGATGTCCATACGCTGGAAGGGACGGCGCACCGCCACCTGCCATTTCCGGGACTCCACCATCATCCGGGAGATGAGCGGCCCGGCCCAGTCGTGGGTCTGGTGCCCCTGGGGGCAGGCGGAGAAGAATTCCACCAGGGAGGGGCCGTTATAGGCGATGGCCTCTTTTAAGATCTTGATGGCGTAGAAGGGGTTGTCGATGGACAGCTTGGCCGCGTACACGTGGGAAATGGCGAAGGCCTGGCTGATGATGCGGCGGTGCAGGGTGGTTTTGCCCGCGTACTTCCTGCCGATGGGGGAAGTGGAGCGGTCCGAGCCGAAGCGGGTGGCCCCGGATTTCTGCATGCCGGTGTTCATGTAGCCTTCATTGTTGTAAATCACCCAGGTGATGTCGTAGTTCTCGCCCATGGCGTGGTTGAAGGGGCCGTTGCCGATGTCGTAGATGGCGCCGTCCCCGGCGAAGACGACGATCTTGGTGAGCACGCTGCTGTAGCGGTTCTGGTAGGCCTGGTCCAGGCTGAATTTCGACCCCAGGGCCGCGGCGGAGGCGGTGCCGAAGCCGTAGTGGCCCGTGGGGTAGATGCGGGTGTTGAAGGGGTTCACCAGCTCGGAGACCTGGTTGCACCCGGTAGCGTTGATGGTGTAAATGTTGAAGCCGTGATCCAGCATGTGTTCGATGGCCCGTTTGTTCTTCTCGGAGAGGATCTTCAACCCCTGGTAGAAGGTGGCGATGCCCTGGGGATGGTTGCGCAGGGACTCCGCGGCGAAGAAGGTTAAGAGGTTGATCACCCCTTCGCTGCATCCCGGGCATAGCGTGTGCTTGCCGGGATAGAGCTTGGAGAGCACGAAGAGCACCTGGTGGTTGAGGGGAAGCTGATCCACAAAGGGGGCCAGTTTCGCGGTATTATCCCAGTCTTTAAAATCTTCGGGAAGAAAATCTTTCTCCTGGACGTCGGCTTTGGCCACCATTTTCAAGGCGTCGGTGGGGCAGACCTGGGCGCAGACCCCGCAGCCCTTGCAGGCATCGGGCAAGGCATTGATGTTCAGCGCGAAGCGGTCCCAGGGCACCCCCTTGGGCAGGCTCTTGAAGACCTTGAAATAGGGCTTGGCCGCGTCATTGATGTACCGGTCGGTAACCGTGGAGTATAGGGCCGAATCAGGACAGGACGCGGTGCATAAACCGCAGGCGATACATTTGGAGGGATCATACACCGGTATTTGCGTGCCGATGTAGCTCATGTCCCGGTAGCGGCTGGTGGCCGCGGGCACGATGGGCAGGAAGCGGTCCCAGGGGACTTTTTTGCCTTCTAAAATAGGCTGTACCATGCGGCGGTAGAACAGGTCCTGATAATCATCCACCCGGTTTACCGGCTTGATGACCCCCATTTCATCTTTCTCCGTCAGGGTATACTTGAGACCGGCGGTGCCGGGAGCCTGGCCGAAGTCTTCCGATTTGGGCGGGGTATAAACGGGGGTGGTGGCGTCCAGGGCCTGGGCTCCCGGGGCCTTGTCGGAGACATGGCCGGAAGCCTGGTCCGCGCCGTATTTGAGCAGCGAGATATTGGCTTCCAGCATCTCCTTCTTTTTGGTGCCGAGTTTTTTCTCCAGGATCTTTTTAAAACGTCGCTCGAACTCTTTCTCCGGCAGGATCCCCATTTCCTTGTTAATCAGGCCGAGGACCGCGGCCCCGGGCAGGTTCCGGTTCAGGTGCAGCAGCGCCGCCTTGGTGCCGTCCAGGGTCAGGATCTTGATGCGGCGGTACTTGACCAGGGCCTGCACCTGGGAGGGGAAGCTGGCGACCACGTCATAGCAGCTCTGGGTGGTGTTGATCACCAAGATGCCGTTTTCCTTGATCCCGCCCACGTATTCCCGGAGGATCTGGTCGGAGAGAAATTTCTCGTTGAAAAAGGCCAGGACGTCCCGTTCGGTCAGCTCCGAGCTGTTGCGGATGGGCTGGGCGGAGATGCGCAGGTTCATGAAGACCGGCGCGCCTTTCCGGGCCGCGCCGTAGCGGGCTCCGGACTGCACGTATTTGCGGCCCGTGCCCATTTCTTCGGCGTAAATTAAGGCCGCGGATTCCAGCGCGGTCTTCACCCCTTCCGCGCCCACGCCGATGAAGGTCATGCCCAACTCCCGCTCCAGATAACCGGGCAGCGGCGCGGGTCTCAAGGTCAAGGGGCCTTCGATGCCCGAGTAAAAATCCCGTAGGAAGCGCCGCTTCTTTTCGAAGCAGGAGACCATGTTTTCCACCACTGCCGCGGCGTCGTACTTATTAAAGTCCTTGCTGCCCAAGCCGTAAACGCCGTGGAACAGGGTGGGCATGTCCTCCCGGCCATAGATGCGGTGCTCTTTTTTGCCTTCCCGGCCGGCCCGCAGAGAGACCTGCAACGAAGCCTGCACATCCGCCAGCAGCAGCTGGTTATGGGCGGTGCCGGCCCGCTCCAGCACACTGATATACTTGGCCTTGCGCATCCCGTAAGCCAATTCTTCATAGCACGGGGGATTGAACAAAACCGGCCGCACCACCCCCACCCGGTAGCCTTTCACGTCCCGGTAATAATCCACCACGTCCTTGACCACCCCGGCCGCGGAACCGAGGATGACCACCACCAGGTCCGCATCCTCGGTGCGGTAGCACTCCACCACCTTGAGGTTGGTGCCCAGGATGCGGTTCATGACGTTCATGGCCGCCACGAAGCCCCGCTTGAAAAAGCGGTAGGCCAGGTCCTGGGCCACCTGCCCTTCCATGGTCAGGTCGGTGTCCGTGAAGGTGCCGGTCAAAGTACCGTTCTCAAAGTCCGGCTGGTAAATACGGTTGGGGGGCCCCAGAAAATACTCCAGAAAACTGTTGGAGAGATCTTTAATATTTTCAATGGCATGGCTCTTGATGAAACCGTCGCCGATGACCATGGTGGGGAGCATCACCTGCTTCAGTTCCGAAACCTTGAAGGCGATGGGCAACAGATCGTGCAGCTCCTGGTTGTCCTGGGCCACCAGCTGGGCCCAGCCGGCATTGCGCACCGCATAGAAATCCGTGTGGCCGCAGTGAATGCTCAAGGACCCCTTGTTCACCTCCCGGGCCATGACGGTCATCACCACCGGCAGGCGCTTGCCGGCCACGGAAAAAAGATTTTTGGTCTTCAGAATCAGCCCCTGGGAGGAGGTGTTATCCACGTAACGGCCCCCCTGGACGGCCATGGCCTCCACCGCGGCGATGGCGGAGAGCTCGTCTGAAGGCTGGAAGTACATGAGTTCGGTGCCGAAGAGGTTTTTCTGGCCGTGGGCCGCGGCCTTGGCAAAGTTTTCGGCAATGGGGGTGGAGGGGGTGATGGGATAGCCGCAGAGTCCGTCCACCACCCGGGTGAGGACCGAGATGGCCGCCTGGTTGCCGTCCATCAGGACTTCGTAACGGCGGCGCATGGTTTCCAGCTTCTTTTCCGGGATGTTGGCCAGATCAAAGGCAAAAAGCTCCCGGGCGTCAAAGCGCTCCCACTCGGTTTGCCAGTCGATGGGGATGACTTGGTCCCGTTTGACGCTGCGCAGCTTGTGGTAGGGCATTTGCTGGCGCAAGGTGTCGATGGCGGTTGCGGGTCTCATGTCTCGGTCTCCTTAATCAATAGCTGATAACTTATTTATACTAAATCAATAAATCGTTGCAAGAAAATGTCAATTGACATCGAAAGAATTATCCTTCATAATTATATTTTATGATAATTGAAGGATAAGGAATGGCCCAAGACTATTCTCTGACAGAATTTACCCCGGGCCAACACCATACCTACCGGGCCACCGCGGAGATATACCGGGCTTATCTTCAGGCCGGCAGCCGCAGCCGCGCCTTTAAAGGCGGCATGCACTGGAAGAAGATCCGGGGCAAGGATTACCTCTACCGCTACCGGGACCGCCTGGGCCACGGCGAGAGCCTGGGGCCCCGCTCCGAGAATACGGAACGCCTTTTTGAGAGCTTCAGCCGGGAGCGGCGGGAGGCCTTTGCCCTTCTTACAAGGGCGGGCCTGCGGCTTAAAGAGCAGATGCGCTATTGCCGCGCCGCCAGGATCCAGCGGGTGCCGCAGACCGCGGCCAGGATCCTGCGCCGCCTGGAGGAGCATCCGTCCGGCCAGGACCTGCTGGTCATCGGCGCCGCGGCCGTCTATGCCTATGAAGCTGCGGCCGGGGTTTTTCTGGATTTTGACGCCTCCCCGGACCTGCCCGCGGCCTCCCGCCGCCTTACCCTGGCCGGGGAGATGCCCTGGGAGGAACTCCTTAAACTCCTTAAGCGGACGGACCGCTCTTTTACCCCGCTGGCTGACGGGGAGTGCCGGGCTGCGAACCGGAACGGCTTTCTGGTGCAACTCCTTAAACCCGGGATTAAACGTCCCGGAAAACCAAAAACCGTCACCCTGCCCGGGGCTCAGGAACCGCTGCCGCTGGAAGCCGGCAATCTCCAATATTTGCTGGCTTCCGCCAGAGCCTCTCAAGTGGTCATCGGCGCCGACGGAAGTCCTGCCACCATGGCGGTGCCCGACGCCCTGGCCTTTGCCCTGAACAAGTTCTGGCGGAGCCGCCAGGAGGACCGGGACGAGGCCAGGAGGCGGTGGGATTTTTTGCAGGCCATGGCCGTGGCCGACCTGGTCCTGCGCTATCTTCAGCCCTACGAGTATTTTTCCATCGAGTTGGCTATGCTTCCCCAGGACCTGGTGCAGGCCGCGGTCCGCTTCGCGGAAGGAGCGGAGGCTTCCGGGAGGGAGGCGGAGATGTGAAGAAGTGGTCAGTGGTCAGTGGCCAGTAATCAGTGATCAGTGATCAGTGAAATCAAAGCATACCGTGGGATTACTCCTAAAGCTTAAAAAGTATATTCATTGTCAAAAGTTGTTTCCGCCCCCCTCACCCCGGCCCTCTCCTCTCGCCAGTCAGCGACTGGGGTGAAAAGAGACTCGCACTTAGCGGGGGGAGAGGGGGGTACCCCCCCAGCAGAAATAAGTTTTTGCTGGCTACTGGCCGCTGACCACTGACCACTTTTCAGGACAGTTGCTCATGAGCCATTGGCTCACCCATAAATTATGAAAAAACTGGTGGGGCGGGCCTCCGTGCCGTGGGGCAGGCGTCCCCGCCTGCCAACCTCTCGGCGGCCAGGGACGGCCGCCCCACCAACTACGCGCATATTTCTAAACTTTTCGGAACAGTTGAACATGAGCCTCTGGCTCACCCATAAACCATGAAAAATTCGTAGGGCGGGCGTCTCGCCCGCCCTGGTAATCCGTACAGGCTTGAAAGACTGTACTACCGCTCAGAACTTTTCGGAACAGTCGCTCATAAGCCTTCGGCTCTCTCAAGGCCATGAAAAGTATTATGTCAACCAACAATATTTAACTCTATAGGCAATATATTGATATACTTAATTTTATCAGTCTATTGCCGGAACTTTTCGTAACAGACGAAGAGAACAAGGGTGGGGCGTCTTTTCGTGGCTGATGCAAGAGGATTCCTGAAATAGGTTCTGATACCAATTCGCAATCAAAAGACAACAAACTGTAGGGGCGAACCTTGTGTTTGCCCCAAGCATTCAGGGCGAACACAAGGTTCGCCCCTACGTTTAACCACCTCTTGATGCGAACTGTTGCCAGATTCGCTCTTACCCTTCCTCCTCCTCCCCCAAAAGCAGGTCCTGCAGATAACGGTAACTGAAGTGGAGCAGCGCCAAATCGTCCATAAAGAAATCTTCCGTTTTCAGAACTCCGAGAATGGCCACCTGCAGAAATTCCTCCTCGGCAAGATCAGAGCGGAATTGATCGAGGTCATAGGAGGCCAGGGCAAAGAGGTCCTGTAACTCCGCGTCCACCCCCCGGGGGCCCATCAAACCCCTCTTTAAGAGGATTTTCAGCCACTCCCGCCGCGCTTCATCATACTCCTCAAATCCCTGGTCCGCCGTCCAGGACTCCAGGGTCCATTCCCGGTCCCCGGCAAATCCCCGGCAATAATCCAACTGCCGGCAAAAGTAATGGTCCACCATGCCCTGCTCCGCCATTTGGCTCCCCATGGTAATGGGAAAGAGGCGGCAGGCCGCGGGCCGGTGGGAGTAAACCGTGCACCCCGCCTCCCCCAGGAAAGGACAGGCCGGTTCCTCCGTTTTGAAAGGATCGATGAAGACCAGGGGGAGATGAGACCATTCGTCGATTTCCCGCCGGGTGTAGCGGTCTAAAAACTCCCGGGAGGAAAGGCCCAGAAATTGCTTCAGACGCAGGATATCATAAGGGCTCAAGAGGATGGTAGGAGTGCGGCAGCAGCGGTTGAAACAGGACAGCCCCCCATGGCAATGGAAGCGGAAACGGCTGTCCCAAGACAGGCCCTGGTCTTTTTGTTGATAAAGAGATACGGCTTCGGGGTTTTCGGAAGTCATTAAGGCAAGACACCTCTGGATTTTACTTACCCGGGGCAATCTCGAACTCCCCGGAGGCCGCCTCTTTGCCGCCGATCTTCAGCACCACCCGGTATTTCCCCGGTTTCCACTGCCCGGGAACGGGAAAACCGAAGGCATGGGAGTACCAGGGCCGCAAGTGATCCTTCTCCAGGGTGAACTTCTCGGTGGCCTGCTTGATCAGTTGTCCCCCGGGCTCGTACCAGAAAGTCTCCACGGCAAACGGGGCCGCGGCCGCCCTCTTACCTGACGCCTCCAGTTTCAGTTCCCAGAAAATATAGCGGGTGGAAGCTTGGGGGAACTTCGCCATATAGGATCTGGCTCCATGGGCCGGCGCGGCCTCGGGGCCTTCGAAGAACTTCAGGGAAACGACCTTCAGATTATGCTCTTTCAGGAAATCGCCCCCCGCGGCGGCATGGGTGGGAGGGAACGCCAACCCCGCCAGAAAAACCAGCAAAAGCGGCAGGGAGAGAACGGCCCAGTGCCGCGGATTAAGAAAATACTGAGAAAAACTCTTGATTTTCATGGTTTCCATAGAGGCAACCTCCGGCTGGGTAGACAAAAGATTTCCCGATTAAATTAACATCTTCGGAGAAAAAATTCATGGGGAGAATGAAAAAATAAGGCGGCCGGGTATCCAGGCCGATAAGCCAGGAAAAAAACGACTATTTCCCCACCATGACGGAGATCATCCTGGAAAAGCAGGGAACCGTGGACAAACATAAAGCAAAACCCCCTGAAATATCAAGGGGTTTGTTTTTCGCTAAAGTTTTCGTTATCTTTTAAACTTTGACGGCAAGATAACCGTTATTGCCCGCCTATATCTTATCATGGCCGCCCGGGACCCGGCGGTGCAGCAGTGGGCAAGAGAGGCGGG
>QZIZ01000013.1 GCA_003599195.1 Deltaproteobacteria bacterium
TTTCCTGAGGGTGCGGGAGAAGTTATCCAGGAGGCCGCGACGATATGAGGGCCAGGGCAGGGAAATAACCTCCACCTCCTCACCCCGGCTCCGGAGATAATCAACCAGGAGGCGGTCATACAAGAAGCCCCCGGTGACCAGGTCCAGGGAGCCGTAAATAATGAGGCCGATTTTCACCCCAGATCCTCGTGGTACGAGGCCCAGGCGATATCGGTTTCCCAGATGGTGATGCGGATGGCCTGTAAATTGGGAGCTTTCAGGCGCTCCCGCAACTTCCGGCAAAAGATGCGGGCGAAATGCTCGATGCTGGGGTTCAGTCCCGCGAATTCCGCCAGTCCGTTCAGGGTCCGGTCCCGGAAGTATGCGACTAACTCATCCAGTTGGAAGTCAATATCGACGATGTCCACCAGGTAGCCGTGTTCATCCAGGGTATCGCCCTGAAGTTGGACCTCTACCTTGTAAGGGTGGGAGTGGAGGAGATTTTCCGCTCCCCAATCGCCCCCAACAAGAAAATGCTGGGCTACGAAGCTTCGGGCCACCGCCACGGTGTACATGGAGAGACTCCTAGGGAAAACTGCAAACTATCTCTTAATCACCATCACCTCCCGGGGGGTGGTAGTCAGCCATTCCACCCCCTCCGGGGTGATGCGCCCGGTGTCCTCCAGGCCGACCATGCCGATTTCGGGTAAAAAAAACTTGGGCTCAAAGGCCAGGACCATGTCCGTTGCCAAAGGGTAGGGAAAACGGGCGGTGAGCAAGGGGTATTCGTCCGCTTCCAGGCCCAGGCCGTGGCCCAAAAAGCTCACCCGGTCCGCGCCCCGGCCCATAAAATAATCCCCCCAGCCCCGGTCTTTGACCTCCTGCCAGAGGCGCTGAAAAATATCTCCCGGCTGCACCCCGGGATGGGCCAGTTCCTCAAAGAGACGGTAGAGGTCCTCGATTATCCGGAAGGCTTCCCAAGCCCTCTCGGGTAGAGATTCCAAGGCGTACATGCGGGTCTGGTCCACTACGTAGCCATTGACGCAACTGAAAAGATCGATGCTGATGGGCTCGCCAAAGGCCAATTTTTTCAGGCCCGCGCCCTGTGGGAAGGCGGCAGTGAAGCCCGGCCCGCCGCTGGGAGTGTCGGTATAGGCCGCTTCGACCCCGGAGACCCCGGAGAGGACATGGCCGTAAAACAGCTCCAGGTTCCAGGTGCGGACGCGCACCAAACCCTGATGCCCCAGCAGCCGCAGGCGGTATTCCAGGGCCGCGGCCACTTCCATTTCTGTTACTCCGGGCTTAAGAAGCCGGGGCGTATCCTCCAAAGCCTGGTCCAGGATCGCCGCGGCCCGGCGCATCTGCGTGATCTCATAAGCGCTTTTGAGCATCCGCTGTTGCCGGATCAGGGGCGAGATGTCCTGTTGGGACATCTGGGGAAATATCTTCTGCAAACGGCGGGCAACACCCACGGGCATGACGTCCAACTCCAGGCCCAAGGGGCCTTGGACGGCAAAACCGAAGGTGTTCAGCAACTCAGGAATTTCTTTCAGGTCTCCATAGAAGGCCAGGGGCCAGGGAGGGGCCGCCTCCAGCAGGCGGCGTTGGGGGCGGCGCACCAGGAGCAGCGGTGAATGGGAAGGGCTGACCGCCAGCCAGCCGTCCGCCAGGACCCCGGTGTAATAATAGAGGTCCGCGGCCTGGCGGATCAAGGCCAGGGACACTTCTTTCCGGGCCAGCTCCCCTTGCAAGGCCGCCACCCGGCCGGTGACTTCCGTGACCGGCGCCGGTTCCATTTTCCCTCCGGATGATAAAGAAGCGCCCCGGCCCTGGAGCGCCAGGGAGCGGCAGCTAGCCGATGTCCGGTTCCCTGGGCCGGGGCGATGAGAAAGGAAATTCCTTAGAGTCTCTTTTCTTGCCTTATTTTGGGGCGTTGGCCTTCTCAGACAACAACCGCGACCAGTCCGGGTTGTGGATGTCCTCCGGCGTTTCCAGAGCCATCCGCAGATATTCGTTAATCTGTTCTTCCACCCAGGGGTGCTTCTGGAAGTCTTGCAAGTCCTTTTTTACCACTTCTTTAAATTCCGGGGGCAACAGTGCTTCTTCCCCTAGACGGCTTTCCAGAAAAGCGATCATCCCTTTGAGGGAAATGAACTGTTGGGTGAGGCCCCGTTGCCGCAAACAGGCCTGAACGTCGTCCCGGATGCGGCCGATGGTGACTTCGTGGAGAAATTGGGTGGGGGATTCCCCACTCATGATCGAATTAAAAAAGTGGCGCAGATAGTAAAAACGCTTGCCGGAACTCCAGACGTCATCCAGATGCTCCCGGTTCTGGGGGTCTTGGCAATAAATGTTCAGGGCATCCCGGTAGGGCCGCTCCAGTCTGGAGCGGACTAGGGAAAATAAGAAAATAAGATTGATGACAAACATGCCGAAGACCGCGGCTTGAGCCAGAGCCGGGCGGATGCCGCTGGCCCAGCTGAGCAGGAAATAAGTGAATATTACCACCATGATAACCAGGCGGATGAGGCCAACCCGGGAAACCGGCATGCGGGGGTCCTTGCGGTGGACGAGGAAATACCAGATGAACAGGATCAGGATTGCCAGCTGCACATAGGCGATGGACATGGTGTCAATCAGGAAGTTCCACATATTTTCACTCCTCTGAGAGTTCTTCGCTCTTTAGAGTTTGACCGCGGACCGCAGCCTGCCGGCCCTGAGAGGCCGCTCCCGAAGCCAGGCGGTCAGACGCGCTTATGGTATCTCGTATACCTTGATCTTGGCCCGCTGGCGCGCTTCTGCCAGCCAGGCGCTGAAGAGGACGGAGCGTTTATGTTCCAGGAACTCGGCTTGCAGTTTATCCCGCTCCTTCTGAAATTCTTCCGGATTGGGGGCATGCCTGTTCTTAAAGGCCAGGAGATAGTAGTTATTCTGAAAGACCAGGGGATGCGGAGGGTACGGGCTTTTGCTGGAAAGCAGAAAAGCCGCGCTGGTCAAAGGCTCGGCTTGAGGCTGATTAAGAAAGCCCTGGAGGCGGGTAAAAGGGCCGCTGTCCTGGAGGGGCAAGCCGGCCTGGGCCGCCACCTTGGTCAGGGGCTCCCCTTTAAGCAGTTGCTCTAAAAGCTTGGCCGCCTCCTTAGCTGCCTGTTGCCGGGCCAGTTGTCGGCTAACCGCCTGGCGGACCTGGTCTTGGCACTGCTCCAGAGAGGGAATTTGGGAATCCAGATGCTCCACCCCCTGCAAAACGGCAAACCCCGAGGGAAGGTCCACTGCTTTACTTAATTCCTTGGGTTTGAGGGCCAGGGCCACCCGGTTAAACTGTGGTTGGGGGCCCAATTCCGGCACCGGCGTCACCTGGGAGAGGAGTGGGGTCTCCTTGACCGGCACCCCGAACTTTTTGGCCACCTCGGCCAGGGGAACTTCGTTCACTTCCCCCCGGGCCCGATTGGCCGCCTCCCGGGCCAGACTCCGGCTCTTCTCGGTTACCAGGCGCTGGGTGGCCAGGACTCGGGCTTCGGCTTCCGGCAGGCGATCGTATTCTTTGACCTCCTCCAGCTTTAACAGATAAAATCCCTGGGGCATCCGGGCCAGGCCCACCTCCCCTTTTTTCAAGGAAAAAGCCACCTGGTCCCACGCAGGAGGGTGTTGTCCCCGTTTCACCTCCCCCAAATCTCCCCCTTTTTTCCGGCTGGCCTCATGCTGGGAAAACTTCTCCACCAGGGCGGCGAAATCCTCACCCATTCTGGCCCGGCGCAGCAAATCTTGAGCCTGATTCTCAAGGTTGCGGCGGACGGCGGCGGTGGCCTTGGGAGGCGCCGGCAGCAGCAACTGCCGCACCTGGATCACCGCGGGCCGGGAAAATTCTTCTCCGTGGTCCTTGATGTAATTTGCCACTTCCGCCGGGGTGGGTTTTGCCTTCTCCTGAAAATCCTGGGGACGGAAGAGCAGATATTTCACTTTGGCCCGCTCCGGGGTGCGGAACTCTTCCTTATGGTCCTGGAAATATTTCTCGATCTCCGCCTCGGTGGGCCGCTGTGCGGCCAGAAAACGCTCCGGGGAGACCATCAAATAACGCACGTCCACCGTCTCCCGGGCTATCCGGAAAAACTCCTGGAGTTCCCCATCCGAGGCTTTGGCAAAAGCAACGATGGCCTGAATGATCTTTTGCATCTGCAGGCGGTGCCGCTCTTGGGCTTCAAAATCCCCAGGACTGAGGCGGGAGCGGGCCAATAACTGCTGGTAGCGCCGTTCGCTAAAATGGCCCCCTTCCTGGAAAAAGGGGTAGCTGCGGATCGTTTCCTGCAATTCCGCGTCCGTTACCCTGATTCCCAGTTGTTCTCCGGCTTGCAGGAGGAGAGCTTCTTCGATCAACTGGTTTAAGGCCATCTCTTTCAGGTGCATGGCCTTGATGACTTCTTCGGTCAACTCCCCCTTGGCCTTCTCCTGGTATTGCTTCACCAGGTTATTATACTGCCTGAGGTAGGCGGTCATCAGGATGGGCTGGCCGTTAACGGCAGCCACTTCCTGCAAGCGGGGGGATTTGAGACCGCCCACGCCCCAAAGAACGAAGACTATGGCAATGGCGCCGATGATCAGGGCGATGAACCAGGAACGGGAGTATTTTCGCAGCCATTTCAACATAAAACTATCTGCCGCCTTCCTTTAGAAACGTCTTCGCTTCCTGGGCCTCCGGGCTTCCGGGATAGGCCTTCACCAGTTTGTCCAGGGTGCCCCTATAGAGCTTGGTCTGGTTTTGGGCTTTATAGGCCAGGGCTTGTTGCTTCATGGCCCCGGGGGCCAAGTTGCTTTTGGGATATTGGGTTACCAGCTTATTAAATTCCATCGCTGCTTCTTGGTGTTTGCCTTCATGTTGAAAACTGAAGGCCAGGTAATAACGGGCCTCAGGCGCCTTAGGACCCCGGGGTTGGGACTGCAGGTATTTGGCGAACTTGTCCCGGGCGGAGGCATAATTCTTTTTCTGATAGAGGCGGTAGCCCTCCACATAGACCTTTTCCTGATTCCCGGCCGGCGGCGGGTAGCCGGCGGGGGCGGCTGTGGTTTTGGGGCGGGGCCCCTCCGGGGCGCGGCGGGAGGTAGCCGGAGGTGGATACTCCGAGGCTTCCTTGGCCGCCAGGCGAGACTCCAATTGCTGGACCCGGACCTGCAGGTCCTGGACCTGCCGGGCCAGATCCGGGGCGGGGGCCGGAGCGGCTTGGCCCGCCGGGGCCGGGGCGCTTCCCGGAGGCGGAGCCACTGATTGGCTCCTGGCCGGGTAATAGGCGTAAGGATCACAGGCCCCCAAAAAACCGCATACCGCCAGGAGCACCAGATACAGCTTCCAGTTCCCTTGCCTCATCTTCTTCCCTCCCGGGGGCAAAGGGGTGCCCTTCCCCCGTTCTTCTACTCCCATGGCAGTTGCAGTCAAATCCACCTTAATTCCGAGGCTCTTTTCCGGGCAGTAATCAAGTCGATTTAAATATTTCATCCTATTATCTTTTTGCCCTGCTTGTCAAGAATCGCGGGGTTGGAAAGAAGGTGGAGAATCTGGTCCACGCCGCCTCGCTGTATTTCATATATTACAATTTTGTCAGGATTTACAGAACTCTGAGGGTGACCCCGGCGATGAAAGCGTGACTTTCAGATCATGTATGGAATTTGGAGGAAATTGCAGCGCTCATTGAAAATAAAGAGTCCAAGGTTCGTTGTTTGACGTCATAGGCAAAAAGAGAAGTGACCATCGAAGCTAATTGTTATCACTCCCTTGCAAATAATGTCTCTGCCTACAAGTATCTGAAAAGGTGCATTATTTATCGCTAAAAACTCCATGACCTGTATGGCTTTCATGACAAAGCCAGCTTTCCCAAAAGGAAATATGAGATCAACAAGATATTGATTAACCGGGACTGAATGTGTAGCTGAAATCATTGGGCGCATGCCAATCGATTTGAGGTTGAGGGTTTGCACTACATTTGGGGAAATACAGGTTATGGAGGCTCCCGTGTCTATTAGCGCAGGGAATAAGGGTAATTGGGAAATAGTAGGTGTGGCTGTATTAGCCAAAAGTACTCCGATATTTATCAGTACCCCTATAGCTGGGTCATACTTACCGCTAAGACACGGCATGTGAAAAGAACCCTAAATCAATTGGAGTTTCAATGACTTCCTGAATAGAAAAGCCTTCCTCATCGGGATAAAGTTTCTGGCCTACAATATAGGCATCCCGCACGGTATCGAAATAGTCAACAATCTCACCATCTCTCATCAATGCAAACTTTCCCCTTTGTGTCTCCATTATGGATGGCAATATATCCTGAAATGCCCTGAAATTTTTTTCGATTTGTTCTTGGTTAGCCTGAGGCATGGCTTGCTCCTTTTCCCTCAAAAATCCTTTCTTTAAAGGGTCTTAAATATAGGTCCTGTATTCTTCATTGTCAATCCATTCAGCGCAAATCCCCTGCCAAACATGTTAACCTTATTAATCCATACAGCACCTAAGTCTCAATTGATAGAGAAAAGATTTCAAACTGATACATTAACAAGCTTGGGGTTTTTTTGAGGTCCGGCAAAGAAAAATCGCGCCGAGGGAAACCGGGGGTTACCGGTGGGAAGAAGGGCAGTAATCAAGGAAGAGGTGACTCGGTCTTAAATGCCGGTTACCATCAAAGCCCGTGGTGAGCCATGGCCAAGGCTTGACGGTTAAAAAATTGACTACCAGTGGGAAGTCAGACAGGCGAACCCGCACTCACCTGTCTACCATCTCCAGAGTACGGAGTTCAGCCGCGCCGCGGCATACACCAGGGAAAAACCCAGTACATGCGTCAGCCACCAGCGGTAAGAAAAAAAGCGCCAATTGTCCCTCATTTTCGTCTTCCCTTTTTTTCTTATAAGATAGGAAAAAAAAACCGGGTTGCAAGCCCCACGGAAATCGCGGCCTATTTTTTTACTGCCTGATTTATCTTGGTATATCGGTCTATTACTCCCACTTGCCAGCGAACCCTTTTCCAGATAAGATGCAACAAAAAGACCAAACTTGAGGATCGGGAAAGAGGCCTGGCCTTTTTTTCAGTAGCGCTTCCTCAATCTTTGACTGCGAGATAACCCATGGCGCCTGCGGAATTTGTTCACCTCCATGTCCATACCGCCTACAGTCTGCTGGACGGCGCGGTGCGGTTGCCGGACCTGCTGGCCCGGGCCGCAGCCCTGGAAATGCCGGCGGTGGCCATCACCGATCACGGCTCCCTCTTCGGGGTTTTGGATTTCTATAATAAGGCCCGGGCCGCGGGCATCAAACCCTTGCTGGGCTGTGAACTCTATGTGGCCCCCGGCAGCCGTCACGACCGCAAGGCGGGGAAGGGGGAGAACCATCATCTGGTGCTCCTGGCCATGGACCTCCAGGGCTACCAAAACCTGATCAAATTGGTGACCAAGGCGCACCTGGAGGGGTTTTATTACCGCCCCCGGGTGGATAAGGAGCTCCTCCGGGAATTGAACGGCGGCCTCATCGCCCTGTCGGCCTGCCTCCACGGGGAGGTGGCCCGGCAACTGCTGGCGGATGATCCCAAGGCCGCAGAGGCCGCGGCCCGGGAATACGCGGAAATCTTCCCGGACCGTTTCTACCTGGAGGTCCAGGCCAATAATCTGCCGGAGCAGGCCAAGGTGAACGCGGCCTTTCTGGAGTTGGCGCCCCGCTGGGGCCTGCCCCTGGTGGCCACCAATGACGTGCATTATCTCAAGCCGGAAGACGCCCGGGCCCATGACGTGCTGCTCTGCATCCAGACCGGCAAGACCGTGAACACCTCCGGCCGCCTGCAGTTCGGCACGGACCAGCTCTATTTCAAAACCCCGGAGGAAATGGCCCGGGCCTTCCCCTATCCGGCCCTGCTGGCCGCGTCCGGGGAGATCGCCTCCCGCTGCGACGTTAAGTTGGACTTAGGCGCCCTCCACTTTCCCACCTATCCCGGGGTCCAGGGGGAATCCACGGAGGAGCTATTGGCCCGCCAGGCCCAGGCGGGATTGGAATCCCGCTTGCAAGCAAATTCAGGCACGGCCAAGCTCTCACACCAGGATTATCAGCAGCGTTTAGACTATGAATTGGGCGTCCTGGGGAAGATGGGCTTTGCCGGTTATTTCCTGGTGGTGGCGGACATCGTCAACCACGCCCGCAGCCGGAAGATTCCCGTGGGTCCGGGCCGGGGCTCCGCAGCCGGCAGCCTGGTGGCCTACGCCTTGGGGATCACCGACCTGGACCCCCTGGCCTACGGCCTCATCTTTGAACGTTTCCTCAACCCGGAACGCCTCAGCCCCCCTGATATTGACGTGGACTTTTGCTTCGAACGCCGGGGGGAGATCATTGATTACGTGATCCATTCCTACCACCGGGAGAACGTGGCCCATATCACCACCTTCGGCAGCATGAAGACCCGCCAGGTGATCCGGGACGTGGGCCGGGCCCTGGAAGTGCCTTACGCCGAAGTGGACAAGGTCGCCAAGCTGGTGCCGGAAAAGCTGAACATCACCCTGGAGCAGTCTTTGCAGATGGAGCCCCGCCTCCGGGAACTCCGGGACAACAACCCCGCGGTCCGGGATATCCTCTCCATTGCCGCCACCCTGGAGGGCCTGCCCCGCCACGCCTCCACCCACGCCTCCGCGGTGGTCATCGCCGACCGCCCCCTGGTGGAGTACCTGCCCATCTATAAGGGCAACAAGGGGGAGCTGGTCACCCAGTTCGACATGAAAGGGGTGGAAAAAGTCGGGCTGGTGAAGTTCGATTTCCTGGGGCTGCGCACCCTGACGGTCATTGACAAGGCCGTGCGCCTCATCCGCCGCCACCACCGGCCGGATTTCGACATCCGCCGCCTTCCCCTGGATGACCCGGAGACCTTCGCCCTGCTCCAGTCCGGCAACGCCGCCGGGGTCTTCCAGTTGGAGAGCGCAGGTATGCGGGCCTTGATGGTGCGCCTCAAACCTTCCACTTTCGAGGACATCATCGCCTTGGTGGCCTTATATCGCCCGGGGCCCATGGAAAGCGGCATGCACGACGACTACGTGCGCCGCAAGCACGGCGAACAGGCGGTCACCTACCTGCTGCCCCAATTGGAGCCGCTGTTGAACGAGACCTACGGCATCATCCTTTACCAGGAGCAGGTGATGCAGATTGCCGCCGCCATTTCCGGCTATTCCTTTGCCGAAGCGGACATTTTAAGAAGGGCCATGGGCAAAAAGGACCCGGTGGTCTTCGCGGCCCAGCGGGACCGTTTTGTCTCCGGGGCCGAGCCCAGAGGCATCCCCCAGAACAAGGCCACGGCCCTCTTTAATCTCATCGAGAAGTTCGCGGGCTACGGCTTCAACAAGTCCCACAGCGCCGCGTACGCGCTCATCGCCTATCAGACCGCGTTCCTTAAGGCCCATTACCCCCTGGAGTTCCTGGCCGCGCTGTTAAACAGCGAAATCAACCAGACCACTTCCCTGGCCAAACACATCATGGAGGCCCGGGAGCAGGGGATCGAGCTGTTGCCCCCGGACCTCAACCGCAGCGGCCGGGATTTCACCGTGGAGGACGGCAAGGTCCGCTTCGGCCTGGCCGGGGTGAAAAACGTGGGCGTAGGCGCCATCCTGGACATCCTGGAGGCCCGGAAGGCCGGCCCCATTACCGGCTTCGGGGACCTCCTGGAACGGGTCAACCTCACCAAGGTCAACAAAAAAGTCCTGGAAGCCCTGATCCAGGCCGGGGCCTTCGACTCCTTGAAGCTCCCCCGGGCCCGGCTCTGGGAGGGCCTGGAAGGGGCTCTGGAAAAGGCCCAGAACCTCAAGCGCAGCCAGGATACCAAGCAGATGTCCATGTTCGGGGGCCTGCCCGCGTCCCAGGGCGACGACTGGCTCCCGGAAGTCCCGGACTGGGAGGAAGCCGCCAAACTGGCCCGGGAAAAAGAAGCCCTGGGGGTCTATCTCACCGGCCACCCCCTGGACGCCTACCGGGGTCTCCTGAAGACCCGGTCCCAGGTCACCACCGCTGATCTGGCGGACCTCCCCGATTCCCAGGACGTGGCCCTGGGCGTGGTCATCACCCGGGTCCAGGAAAAGGTCGGCAAAAAAGGCGGGCGGCTGGCCATCCTCAGCGTTGAGGATTTGGCCGGCTCCGTGGAGGTCTTGGTCTTCGGCGAACTCTACGACCGGGTCGCGCCTTATTTGAACCGGCCCAGCCTGGCCCTGTGGCTCAAAGGGACGTTGATCCAGGAAGAAAAAGGCCCCAAACTGGTGGCCCAGGAGATCGGCCCCCTGGACAATGCTCTGCCCCGCTGGCCGGACAAACTGGACTTGCGCCTGCAAACCGCGACCGCCACCCGGGAGCAACTCCTGGCCCTCAAAGAAATCCTCACCCGCCACCCGGGACCGGTCCCCGTCTTCCTCCACTTCCTGGCCCCCCACAACGGCGACAACGTCCTGGCCCTGCCCCCGGAACTCCACCTCACCCCCTCCCCCCAACTGGCGGAGGAGGTGAACCGCTTATTGGGTTATCCGGCGCTGAGCTTGTAGGGGCGAACCTTGTGTTCGCCCTCATGCGTCCATTCTGGGGCTCTCAGCTTTCAGCGGTCAGCTA
>QZIZ01000028.1 GCA_003599195.1 Deltaproteobacteria bacterium
AGTCGGTTCCTGCCCCCAGGTTATCCAGGCCTGGACCTGGTATGTCATCGAAGTGCATATCAAAATTGCCGATTCCGGGGGAATCCTGGAAGTGAGAATTGACGGCAACCCCCAATTGACTTATGTGGGGGATACCAAACCCGATGCGAACACGGCCATAGACACCATCGGCAATTACGTGGCGGTAAATAACGAATATTTCTACGACGACTTTATCGTTAATGACCCCACCGGTGAGGTCAACAACTCCTGGCCCGGCGGGCTGAAGATCGCCCTGCGCAAGCCCGTCGCCGAGGGACCCGTGCAGCAGTGGGTCCCGACTCCCGGGCCGGACCATTACTCGGCGTTGGACGAGACGCCTCCCTCCGGCGCCGATTACGTCAAGACGGATGTGGTCGATAACATCGAAATGGTGCAGCTCTCGGCTCTCCCGGCCGAAGCCCAATCCGTCAAGGCGGTGCAGTTGGATGCCTGGGGTCTTAAGGCCAGTACCGTTTCTCCCACCAGGTTGGCCTTGTTGGCCCAGCTTGCCGGGATCGATTATGTCCAGCCGATCCAGGATTTGCCCCTTGCCCAGGGACAGATAAAGACCGTTCTCAACACGAATCCGGCCGGGGGCAACTGGACGGTGGCCGCGACCAACGCCCTTATCCTGGGGGCCCAGGCAAAGGCTTGATCTATGGCCACGAGAATCTATTTCCCTTCCAATATAGCGGCTCCCTGCTCCCCGGTTTTCCACGGAGAGTGGGATTTGACCGGCCAGGTCCAGCGTAAGGGTTGTGTGCCGCAGAAGCAGAACTCCGGTTTTGCCAATAACGGCCCCTGGGCTTACACCACCGGCTCGCCGAAGGACGGTCTGGCTTACCAGTTCATCAGTCCGCCCCTGCTGGCCCAGACCATTACCGGAACCGTCAAGGGCCAGTTCCGGACATCGGAGTTTGCCTCCGACGACATCTGCCGGGCCGTGGTGATAAAGGTGATCTCGGGAGACGGCGCTGTGATGCGGGGAGTCCTGCTGGCCCATTTCCCGAGCTCGTTGGCGTCTCCGTATTCCGGGTCGTTCGTCAACCGGAACCTTCCCCCGCTTTCCACCTTGACCGAGGTGGCCTGCCAACTCGGGGATCGATTGATCTTCGAGCTGGGAAGCAGGTCGTTCGCTGCCGGTGCCAGCTATAACAACGGCAAGATCGAGATCGGCGATAACAACGCTAACGATCTGCCGGAAGACGAGACATCCATTAACCAATACTGCCCCTGGATCGAGTTCTCGGCGGACCTGCAATGGCAAGGCATGGTTCAATTAAATGCTATGGGAGCGCAGGCCGCTTATGACGCGGGTCCCGGCCTCCAGATAAACGCCATGGGGATTCAGGTGGCTTATTCGCTTATCCCTGATGTCGGTGTGGTCCAGGTCAATGCTATGGGGATCCAGGTGGCCTACTCGGACCAGCCGGAAGCCTTCACCAGGCGGGTGTTCCCGGTCCCGAACCGGATCATGCGCCTTCAATCGCAGTGGGGAAAAAGAACCTTCCCGGTCTCCTACTGGGAGTAGAAAAACTGGGAGGAAAGGAGGTGGCTGTGCCCGAGCCTTCATTGATTTCAGAGTTGCAGAACCACACCGGCACCCTGATTGCCCTGGTGGGGACCATGGGCTCGCTGGTCGGCGTGTTCGCCGGGGCCCTGGGCAACATCGTCTGGAACCGGCTGAACCAGGTGGAAAAGCGCCAGGAAGACCTGCGAGGCAATATTCTGCCCCAGTTGATCACCAAGGATGATCTCAAGTCCGTGGTGGAGACGCTGGAGAAGGTAGGCATGGCCTTCGTGGAGCGGGTGGAGGACTTCATGTCGTCCTGCCGGAAGGGCGAATGCGCCATGGCCCTTTTTATCAAGAATCATCACCACAAAGAGAAGGAGTAGACCTGATGAGTTTGCCTGCTGAGAAAATGGAATTTCCCGAGGGCCTCTCTCCCTTACCCTTTGACCCCAAATCCGGGGCCTTAGAAAGGGCCCGGTTGTACTGGCCCATTTTTACCATAGCCGCCCAGGCGGTGGAAGCGCAGCCTCAACTGTTTGCAGCCATCGGCTACCGGGAGACGCGGGTCCAGAACATCTTGGGAGACGGTGGCCGGGGCCACGGGATCATGCAGCTGGACACCGGCAGCTTTCGGGGGCTGTTTCAGCCCGGGATGCCCGTCTGGTTCTGGAAGGAACCTACCATCAACATTCCCTGTGGGGCGCAGTGCTGGCAGGACAAGTTCAACTACCTGGGGACCAATACCGACCTGGCCGGCCCCGCCCTCTTCTGGTTCGCCACCGCCGCCTACAACTGCGGTGAGGGAAATATGTCAAAGATCTGGTCCGCCTACCAGGGCGAACTGGCCAGCCTGGATATCTGGGACCCCAGGTTCTGGGAAATTTGCGATTCCCGCACCACCGGCCACGATTATGCCACCGAGGTCTTCCGGCATTATCTCTGGCTCCTGGAACAGTTTCCGGAGTAGGCCATGGATAAAGAAAGACTGCCCATTGGTTTCAGGCCCAGGGCCGTTGAAAACAGGCGGGGAAAATCGCCCGAAGCATCCCCTGTGACCGAAACTTCCGGGCCTCCCCCGGAAACTAACCCTGACCCTTGCCCGGCAGAGCTGCTGGCGCCTGATTCAGGCGTGCCTGAGCGCCAGGGATGGATGCGACGGACCATGCGCAGTGTAAGCGACCTGACCGCGGGAGCCGGTGTTTGGTGGGGTGAGTTCTTGTCTGGGAACCAGGAACGGGTAAATACCGGGGCTGTCTTGGCCGTGGTCGCCACCGTGTTGGTCATGGTGGTCTATGGCTACTATGCCTTTTACCTGAAAAAAGACCTGGGAGACAACCTCACCGCTTTGGCCCAAACCATTCTCGCCGCCGGCTTTGGAGGCTTCGCCGCCACCGAAATCACCAAGATCAAGCGTGGGCCGTGAGCCGGTTCAGGGCCCGGCTTTACCAGTATGTCTGAGCTGAAAATTCTCCCGTCAGCTTTCTGGGATTTGGTGACCAGACTAATGCAAAGGAGGGGACAACTATGGAAATGATTCTGTCTTTAATTTTCTCAAAGCTCGGCGCCCTGGGGGGAGTGCTTGCCCTCCTGGGTGGCCTCTGGGCCCGGGGATGGTGGTACAAGCGTCAGGCCGACAACGCTCGACGTGAACGAGACGGCCTCCTGGCCCAGGCAGAAATCTCCCGGGCCCAGGAATCTATCCAAACCGAAACCAAAAACAAGAAGGAGAAAATCGATGAAATGGTACAGGAAGGCGACGCTGCTGGTCTGTCTGCTTTTTTTAACCGCGGGGTGCAGCCAGGGGATAAAGATTAACCTCCTCCGGCCGGAGATTCCTCCGGTCCCGATCCTGAATACGGAGCCCCTGAATCACCCTCGGACCGGCAAGCCAGGCGTGTGGTTTTCTTTGGAAGACACCGGCAAGGAAGCCGAATATCGCGAGGATCTTATGGGGGAAATTAGAAAAGGCCAAGTTGCAGTGGAAAAGGCCAACAAGCTTTTAAACCCATATCCATGAAAATAATCAAATCTTATAAGTTGCCAATATCATCAATAGGAATTGGATAAGGATCTGGTTTTATAATCTCCGGGGGGTCCCAGACAATGTCAAATTGGCCATCTTTACGAATACGGCCAACAAGGGCTACCGTCCATGTATGCTGGTTATCTGGATCGATGGTGATCTCCCCTCCAGGAGCCAAATATCTCAATCCACGGCAGGCTTCACGAATTGCACGGGGATCGGTAGATTGAGCCTTCTTAACAGCCTCAGCGAACACATGGACACCAAAATAAGCAGCTTCGATCGGGTCATCCGTTACACGTTCCTGTCCGAACTTAGCCTTGAATGCATTTACAAACTTGCGGTTCTCTTCTGTATTGCGCGACTGAAAGTAGTTCCAGGCACAATAATGTCCAGTTGTAAGATCAGTGCCCATGGCTCTCAACTCATCTTCCGCAAAACTAAACGAGATCACCGGAATATCTTCTGGTGTAACGCCTGCCACTTTAAGTGCCTCGAAGAACCCAATATTACTGTCTCCATTAATAGTATTAAAAATGACATCTGCTTTGCTTTTGATAACCTCCTGAATAACATCCTCAAATGATCGATCTCCGAGACGGCGATATATTTCTCCGACGCAATTTCCACCGAGGTTGGGAAGGATTGCTTTAATAATCATGTTCGCAGTCTTAGGAAATATATAATCTGAACCAATTAAGAAAGCTTGGGTTCGCCCCAACTTTTTTACACACCACTCGACCGCTGGTATAATCTGCTGATTTGGTGATGCGCCTGTATATATAATATTTTTCGAAGATTCGAATCCTTCATACTGAATTGGATAGAAGAGGAGATGGTCGTTTTCCTCGATAACAGGCAGAACTGCCTTTCGGCTGGCGGATGTCCAACACCCAAAAAGTGCACACACTTTTTCTTCGAGAATTAAGCGTTCAGCCTTCCTCGCGAAAGTTCCAGGCTCGGATGCCCCATCTTCAACTAAAGCAACAAGATGTTTGCCTAGAAGCCCGCCTTGCTGATTTATTTCATCGACTGCAAGTTGTACTGCATCTACAAGGGATTTCTCACTTATAGACATTGTACCAGTAAGTGAATGGATAACTCCTATTTTAATATTTTCAGAAGAAACCACGACTGCAGCCTTCGGGATCATTTCACTGAGGCGCGCAGCTACCCATTCCGGACAATTAGCTTCCCCTAATGAAAGAACACAATCCCATAAAGCATAAATAAAACTATTATCGGAGTGCGGGGAAATGCGATGGATAATTTGTTCCCATCCGGCAGCATTATCCGACAATTCACGAATAATAGCCATGGCAGCTAGGTACTCACCAAGAGGTTCAATTGTGAACATTAAGCGTGATTTTTCCGGATCTATAAAACGGATAAGTTGCAACCTGCTTTCTAAATAATCTAATACAGGGATCATCATTTCTTGGGTTTGAAATGCAGTATTTAGTTGATCCCGAGCTACTGATCTAAGCCGGTAATCTGGATTCAATGAAAGCCTTGCAATTTTTTGGAGATATTGAAAGACTTCTTCGTCTGAGAGGCATTTCTCGTCTTTCTTTCGATTGAGGTCTTCCAGGTAGCAAAGCATAAGTCCTGGTATGTCTTTGAACTTCATAGTCGTTCCAGTATTTTTACTGGCGATTAATAGTTCTGCATACATCTTTGGTAATAAAGCTGTTATGCTGCGATCTCTGATAATCGCCGATAAGCGCCTCCAAGCATCAACGAAATTTTCATCAGGGAATAAATGACGTAGGCCCTTAGATGTAAGATAGGTATCTAGAAAATTAAATAAATAATTAGGCTGGATTCGTTGAGGTACTATGTCGATCTTTGGAACACCTCCAAGTGTTTGCCGCTCACGAGAAGTAATTATTATAGTTGTGGCTGGAAAGTCTGGGGCTGACGGATTCACAATGACATCATCAGCGATTACAAGGAGCCGACCTTGTTCAAGAAGGTTCTTGACAAGTTCCGTCTCAAGTTGTCCTTTTTCTCCGACGAGCGCACGTAAGTGACCCGAAACAGTGGTAAGAAACTCTTTAGCATGTTCAAGTTTTTCGGGAACGACTCCTGATTCAAGTAGAATAGGTAACAACGGATATGACTCGTAGAGTCTTAAGCCCGGGTCTGATTCCATACCCCAACGAGCAATTTGGCATGCCAAAGCTGTCTTGCCACTTCCACCTTCTCCGTGTATTAAAATGCGCCAGAGTGAGGAACTAATGCTACGACGAAGAAGGTCTGGGGTTGCAGCCGAATGTGGCGTGCCTTTGATTTCTATTGGAGATGGCACATATATTCTCCGTTGCGCAACTGTATCCATATTTTCAAAATTTGTTCGGGCCTCATCCAAGTGTGCTTTCACCCAAGCATCCAAGACACGTCTGTGATACTGAAAGAACCCTACACCTATGAGCCAGCCCAGAGGAAAGTTCAAGCGCCCCCATCGACCGGAAAGGCGAATATTCTTCTGAGGTTTGATAGCAAAGTTTAGCCTAAGAATAAAGAGAGGCCGAACCCTGATGACGATGACTCCCCAAAAGAAAAGAAGAAGCGGATAAAGAACTATATAAATAACTATGATAAGTTGCCACCAAGGACTTTTTAATAGCAAGTGGAAGATTCGTTCTATCCCAGAAGATCTATTTTGAATATGGAATAAGGACTTTTTAATAATGTTCAATTGTGCAAGTGGAATATTTTTATCATATTTTCTCAACATTTCAGATAGAGGGACGATGGAAGAAGGATCGAGTTTATCTTCCGCATCAGGAAGGATCTCAGCTATTACCTCAGCAATCTTTCCCACGAATGGTGATCCCGCGAAATCAAATGAATTAACAAGATTTGGCAATGATTCTGGGGATCTTGGGGCCAACTGACATAGTGCTTTGACCGCCAGACGTCTAACTATTGGGTCCTTATCAGCAGCCAAGGGTGCAATTAATGGCAATAGACTATTGGACGAATCCGATATTTTAATTATCGACCTAAGAGCCTGCTCTCGAACTATGACGTTTTGATCCTTTAGGAAGGGTATGATCTGCGGAATGGAATTTCTGGCCTTTGGCCCAATCTGACCTAGAGATCTAAGTGCAGCCGAACGCACCAAGTGGTCAGCATTTTGGAGGCATTCTTCAAGAGTTTGTATGGCTGATTCTCCGAATTCGGCCATTCTTTGAGAGGCCAGCTGCCTGATGGACCAGTCCTGATCAAACAAACCCTTCTTAACAACATCCAGTTGAATAGGACCTCCCGACTCGAGCATACTCCATGCATCATTGCGTTCATCTTGACAAAACGTCGCTAATTGAGAACAGAATGGATCTGGCTTGATAGGTCTGGGTGAATACCATATTATCTGAAATTGTCCATCCGGCTTGATCTTCCCTACTCTTGCGATCTTCCAAGTGTGTAGGTTATCGGGATCAATTCTGATAACACCTCCTGGGGCTTCGAGTTCAAGGCCCATTGCAGCGGAACGTATTGCTTTAGGAGCGCTTGATCCCGCGTAAGCCACTGCACGGCTGAATAGGTAAACTAGTGAATAAGCAGTCTCGATAGGGTCATCAGTGACTCTGTTAGGTTCTTTGTTAGATTCAAAGGCGTTCTTAAATGCTTTAACAAACCGATGATTTGTATCACTTTCAACACTTTGAAAATAATTCCAGGCAGCATAATGCCCTGCAGTGAGCTGCGTACCAATGCTAAGAATTTCGTGTTCAGCTATGCTAAATGAAATAACTGGTACGATATTAGGGTCCAACATTCCACTTGGTAATGTAGCAAAGAAAAAAACATTGCTATCCCCATTAATTGTATTTAAGATACAATCGGCATTCGAATCCTTAATCTCTCTGACCGTATTTGCGAAGTCTTGGTCGCCTAGTTTATGGTATTTCTCGCCTACAGGTTTAATGCCTTTAATGGCTAAGTAGTCCCTAATGATTTTGTTTGCTGTTCTAGGAAAAATATAATCAGATCCAACGAGAAATGGTCGTCTTTTTTTCAGAGAGTTGACAAGCCAATCAAGAGCGGGGATGATCTGTTGATTGGGCGCTGCTCCTCCATAAATAACATTTTTGGAATTTTCTTGTCCCTCATATTGGACAACGTACCAAAGCAGATGATCATTCTTCTCTACTACAGGAAGCACTTCTTTTCGTGATGCTGATGTCCAGCAGCCAAAAATAGATGCCACCTGATCTTCCTTTATCAGTTTTTTTGCTTTAGCAGCGAAAGTAGGCCAGTCAGATTTGCCATCCTCAACTACTGGCTGTAATGGACGTCCCAGTATTCCTCCATCCTCATTAATTTCTCTGATGGCTAACTGAATAGCATCGATCAAAGGTTTCTCGCTAATTGCCATGGTGCCTGTCTGAGAATAAAGAACACCAACTTTTATTGGCTCATGAGCCCTTTTTGTGTCAATTGCAAAGCAGGAACTATGGAAAAATATAAATAAGAAATAGCTTGAAAATACAATGAACGCGAGAATACGGAGGAGATTACCAGCTAGGTGCTGTTTAATAGCACTTTTCATGTGAGCCTCCTAAGCCGACGTTTCTGAAGAAATTACAGATATATCCTGGAATATGCTAAGTTTTCAGGTTCGGCGATTATCATCTGGAACGTCTTCTTGGATCTGCGTTTTAAACTCTATCTGAGCCTCATCCCGTGGAAAGACAAGGGCTCTTACCGGGCGGCCAACACCACACTCCCTTCCAACGATAATCATGATAGGCTCCCTACAATGATAATTAGAATCCTGGCTTATGGAATGCATCTGATCCAAGTCATCGCCGCTCAACTCTATATGGAATATTGGGTGGTAGTGCCATTCTCCAATATAATAGGTTCGTTGTTTTAATGCCCATCGGCGAGCCAGCAGGTTCTTGAGGTCCGCTACACCCCGCCAAAACCAACTGCGGCCGCGCCTTGAGTCGGAAGGAGGACCTGACGCCTCCGTAACCACAGCGGTTGACATATCTTCAGTATAAAAACCAATTAGGATCCCGCCAGTTTCGTGATCATACGCGTTCTTGCACTCGTTCTCGATGGTGCTCCAAGCCTCGTACTTGACTATTAGGGCATATTCGCCGTTTGCTGTCTCCAATCGCTGTCCGACAATCATTGTGAACACTCGGACTCGGCATCTGAGAATTCATAGCGACGAAGACCGGTAAAGCCCATTTTAGATGTCTGCTCGAATACGATTAGACGTGCTTCTATAGAAGCCTCGGTGGTAAAAATCTCAATAACTTTAATGCATGATGCCGCAGAGAGGAACAAATCATCGAATCTTGCAGGAAAAAGAGGTGACCAGCATCCAGCACCTTCCAGGGCCTCACCTCGTTCTGCCCAAAGAGCCTTTTCCTCCTTTAATAAAGGCTCGACTCTCGCCCTAAACTTATCCTCAGGAAATGAATGTCCACGGTGAAGGAAAATGAAGGTGCGACGTGCCTCATAACTAACCGAGGCTGAGATGAAAAGGCGAGTAAAACTCCACCACCCAAGACCTAAAGAGGACACAACTTCGTCAGCACCCGTGCAATCAATCACCACATTATAACCACCAAGCAATTCTTCGATTTCCCCTCGCAGTGCCGGAAGTCTGTTTTCGTTCGTACATATGGAGGAAAAGGGTGCAACCGAAGCAAGCCGTTGAGCCAAAGCACTCGCCTTGTTTTTCCCTATATCATGGCCACTTAAAGTATGACGTACAAGGTTCCCAGCCGTCAAAGGTTCATGGTCGATTAAAAGCAAATCTGCGACACCTCCTCGGATCAGCAACTCCGCTAATAGCGAACCGAGGGCACCACACCCTATCAAGGCTATTCGAGAATCCCTTAGCGGTTGTTCAAGCCTTCCACGGGCCTGCATTCGGTCCGGGTGCCAGTTTTGGGTTGACATATAGGGTAGCTTCTTAGAGTCAGAGAAAGCCCCGCGCCGATCCCTAACCCACCACCCCAAATCGTTCGGGCGAAAGCCATTCGGAGGCCTCCCTTGGCTGGTCAATTTAGGAAGAAGAATCGCTTCCCAATGTATTTCGGTAGGTTCCTGTCCATATCGATCTGGAATCGGATAACCTAACAGAAGTATATTTGCATCTTTATCACGAATCGACCGAGCAATCATACGAAGGGAAGTCTCGACATCGACGCCGATTCTTTGACCCACATTGCGTAATTCATTCCATGTATGCGGAGCCTGCCAGGGATCGAGGACAACAGGCGATGGCCATAGCCACCATAAGCCCGTAGAACTCCCCTGGTTCGTACTTCCATGCGGCTCTTCGTCATATCTACGTATAGCGCGAATGATGCGACCATCTCTGGCCAAGAACGCTGCAGCTATGAGCGTTTTTTCCAAACCAGGAATCGTATCCCAGACGACTACTCCCCAATCACCCCTTCGCACATTGGTCCACGCAGAAAAAGACTGTGTAGACTCATCATGAACGACTATTTTATTTGACTTGGATTGTATATATGGAAGCTCAAATGGGTCACCATCCTGAACCAAGGCACCGGCAGCTGCAGCTTTAACCCAATCGACAGCGCGGGCAACATGCCATTTCAATCTCTCTTCACGGTCACCACTTGGTTCCGCACATCCAGCGATGATACCCAACCGTTTTATAGGTTGATCAAGACACAATTTTCCAGAGCGCCATAGCAGGTCTTCGGGGCCTGGTTGATTTAGATTCTGATGGTTGAAAGTCACCGTGATACTGTTCGTTTTTGAAGGGTAGACATCGATTGAGCCAAGGGGATAAGCTGGGTCAATAACCAGGAACCACTCTGATGGCCTCGGGATATACAAATTATTATTGGCCAACTCTGCGTTTATGATGAACCTAACCGCCCACTTATTCTCACCTTTGACATATTTACTCAAAAACGACGGGTAACCCCCTGATCAGCCTGACAGGTAAAAGGTTAGGAACGCATAAATCAAATTATCAGGATAATCTCCTGGCCTAACA
>QZIZ01000106.1 GCA_003599195.1 Deltaproteobacteria bacterium
GATGAAGGTGAGTATGCGTATTGCGGCCAGTTGGTCCTCCAAATGGCGCCGCCATTTGCAGCAGTATATACTATGAAACTTCCAGGAACTTGTCTTGCTTATTCTTTGATGATGTTACTATTTGGGCAAACCATTAAAGGCATTCACCTGGGCCTGCTTTTCGTTAATTGCCTCTCCCTGGTTCTATTATTTCTAATAACCCGGAAATTGTTAAACCCCCGGGCGGGGTTAATTGCGGCCTTGAGTTATGCCGTTCTCTCAGTCAGCCCCACGGTCCTGGGATTTGCCGCCCATGCCACCCACTTTGTTGTCTTGGCGGCTCTGGCGGGGACCTTGTTGCTGCTTTTCTGCCTGGAAAACGGGAAGCTGACCTTTTATTTGGTAAGTGGCTCTTTGTTCGGCCTGGCGTTTCTGATGAAACAACAGGGCATCTTTTTTGTCTTCTGGGGAGGATTGGTAATACTCTATGCCGGTCTAAGTTCCAGGCTCGAGAGTACAAAACCGATGGTTAGGCGCCTGTTGGTTTTTGCCGCCGGCGCGATTTTGCCTTTCCTGTCAGTGGTGGTAATCGCCTTACTCAGCGGCGCCTTTCAGAAGTTTTGGTTCTGGACCTTTAAGTATAGTTCTGAATATGCCGTGGCCGTTCCTTTATCTCTGGGTCTGGAAAATATTAAGCAGAGCTTAATAGAAGTTACTGATGGGTTTGTATGGTTATGGATAATGGCGGTATTAGGTGTGTTTACTTTAATTATTAATAAAAAATGTAAGGATATGAGATGGATAATCATATCATTTGCTCTGGCGTCATTTATGTCGGTTTCCGTTGGATTCTATTTTCGTAATCATTACTATATAGTATTGTTGCCAGCCGTAGCTATATTGGTTGGCAGTTTTATTGATCGCACACAAGACTATATCTCTCGGAAATGTTCTTCCAAGCTTTTAATAACTCTGCCGCTGCTTATTTTTTTGGGGGTATTGGTTTGGGGAGTTAACGCGCATCGAAATTATTTTCTCTATGACAAACCTGAGGCTCTGGTCAAGTCTATCTATGGCGCCAATCCCTTCCTGGAGTCCATTAAAATCGCCGAATTTCTGAGATCGGAAACCAAACCCGACGACCGGGTGGCGGTCCTGGGATCAGAGCCGCAGATATTCTTTTATGCCCACCGGCGTTCCGCCACCGGCTATATTTACACTTATGAGTTGATGGCGGTCCATGACTACAGTCTCGCCCTGCAGCAGGAAATGATCCGGGAGATAGAGCGGGCCTCCCCCAAGTTCCTGGTTCTGGTAAATGTAGTTTATTCTTGGTTAATTCGACCGGAATCAGAAATGTTCCTGTTCCGTTGGTTCCATGAATACTCCCAAAAATATTACCGCCTGGTGGGCCGGGTGGACCTTATCTCACCCCGGGAAACCAGCTATCTTTGGGGCGAGGCGGCTAAAGGCGCCGGCGGTAAATCACCTTTTTACCTTCTGATCTATGAAAGACGCCAGGCTGCCCACTGAAGGAGAACTACAAACTGAAAACGGCCTCCCGGAGTCAGAACACCGGCGTCCCATTAATGATTTTCTCCGGTATGGCCGTCACCATGGCCTGGGCCGGGTCTTTCCCGATTAACTTGGTAAGTTGGGCCACTGCCTTACTGAGCACCGGGGGGCGGCCGCCGGTACTGTGAGCGTCGGTGGCTATTAGTTGGATATACCCTTTTTTCACCATAGTCTGACTGACTTTCGCCACCTTCCTGCCAAAGGTGCCGGTCAGGCTCCCCGCGGTCATCTGCACCAGACACCCCAAGTCAAGAAACCGGAGGAGCCGTTCGGGATTATGCAAAAAGACCAGATGGCGTTCCGGATGGGTGATTATGGGCGTCAGGCCTTGGGACTGCAATTGAAAGCAGATGTCCGGAGCGGCCGGGGGGATGGAACTGTCGGGCATCTCCAGGAGAAGATAGCGCCTGCCGTCATTAATGGTCATCACCCGGTCTGCCTTCAGAAGATCCAGGGCCTCCAGACTCAAGGGGCAATCACATCCAGGCAGGATGGTAAGGGGGATTTGTTCCGCCTCCAGCTTCTCCTGGAACTGGCGAATTTTTTGGAGAATGACCCCTTTATCGTTAAGAGCTTTCAGATCAACCCTTTTATCCCGGAAGAGGTGGGGACTGGCGACGATAACCCGGATGCCGTCCGCCGCCGCCATCCGGGCCATGGTTAGGGATTTCTCCCAGTTGCGGGGTCCGTCATCCATATCCGGCAGAATGTGACAGTGGATATCAATCACGATGACCCTTCCGGGGATTGAGGATTGTCACAGTTTGATCCGGAAATGGCATGATCCGGGGACATATGCTTGGGCATTTACCTGAAATGTGGTAAGGCCAGCCACTCCCCTTGCCGGGCGTTATCTACCCGGTTGGGTGGTCCTCTACAGCCCTTTTATAACAGGTTGACCACTCCCTGGCAACCGGGTTAAAGCACTCTTGCCCGGCCGGCGAAGATGATCGCCGGCCGCGGCTAGGGACCACAGGAGGCCAGGTGGCCCGGCTTTCCAAACCTCGAGATCCTCCTCCTACATAATCTTTTGATGGCGGGCTGGCAATTTCTATTGAACTTGGCTTCCTGCTTGGATGATGGAGCACTATTAAATTGACATTCACTTAAATAACCTTTTAAGATAGGTCAATTTTTTTATAAAGGGGAGGACTCCGATGAAGCCTATCCGGGGGAAAGGTTTGGCATGCATATTGGTGGTCCTGGGGTTGCTGTTATCGCCGCTGGGAGGGAAACCGGCTCTTGCCGGAGGGGGAGATGGAGATACCAAACTGGCCGTCGGCGCCGCCGTCCTGGGGGTGATCGGCACTTCCGCCCTTGCTTATGGCCTTTGGCGAAACCGGCCTTCCCAGCAGGACAAGAAGGAGCCCGGTTTGTTTCCCGGGGAATTTTACGTGGGCGGCTATCTGGGCGGCTCCCTGGTGCAAAACACCAATCTTAATTACTTGAGCAGTATTTCCCCGGCGGGGGGAGGAAAGGTCACCACTAACCGGCAAAAGTTCGACCCGGCGGTGGTGGGGGGGGTAAAGATCGGTTATTTTATGCAGTCAATCCCTTATTTAGGGTTCGAAATCGAAACCAATTATTCCCGCTGTGCGGTGGGTAAACAGCAGGTTACCCTGAGCCGCCCGGTCAATGGGTCCACGGTGGCTTTTTTGCCTAACGACTCCTGGGTAAACTGGACCATGGCCGCGCACGTCGTGGGCCGTTATGGTTTTCTCCGCGACGATGAGGTGCCCTTCGGCCGGCTTCAGCCTTATGTGGGCATCGGCCCCGGTCTGGTGGTGCTTTATGATGAGGTCGATGCGGCTAAAAATTTTGCCATTGACGTGATGGCGGGGGTGCGTTACATGATGCTGAAAAATGTCTCCGCCTTCGTGGAATATAAGTTCTCCCACCAATGGGACGTGGAACTGGAGAGCCATTCCTTCGTTGCCGCAGATGGCACCCTGCAGCGAGGCACCGCCACCTTCGACTACACCAGTCACCGCATCGTTTTGGGCGTGGCCTATCATTTCTGATCTCCGCCGCAGTTACTACCTGTCAAAAAAGGCGGCCTCCGGCCGCCTTTTACACCAATTTCTCTTTCAGATGAAACAAACTATCAATATAACTTATTGATAATCGATATCTTTTTAACGGAAAACGGAAAACGGTATTACTTGTCTTGTATGGTCACCTTGGTTTCCATAAGGGTGACACCGAAAAAGTCCCTTCAAGCCGCTTTGTTTTTCCGCTCCTGAAACCAGCTCCAGGTCTGCTGCAAACCGCTTAACAAATCGGTCATGGGGGAAAAATTCAAGACTTCCGCGGCGCGGCTGATGGACACAAAATTACGTTCCACTTCCCCCTGGCGGCGAGGCGCATACCTGACAGGCGGAAAGTCCTTCTCCGCCACGACTTGCCGCATCAAGGAAACCAAGCGGTTGATGCTGGTTTCCCGGCCGGTGCCCAGCTGGATGGCCTGCCCAAAAGGCGCCTCGGCGTGTAAAGCCGCAACAATGGCCTGGCATAAATTCGTCACCAGGACAAAGTCTCGGGTCTGCTCGCCGTCGCCGTAAATGGTCAACCCTTCTCCGGCCAGCAGTTGCCGGAAGAAAAGAGCGATTACGCTTCCTTTGCGGTAAGAATAGGGTCCATAGACATTGGAAAACCTGAGACTAATGGTTTTTAAGCCGTAACTGCCGTAAAAAGCAGAACAATATCCTTCTCCGGCCAGTTTGCTGGCTCCGTAAGGAGAAAGAGGATGGGGCACCATTTCCTCGTGGACCGGCGGGGTCACATCCCCCAGGATCGCCCCTCCGGTGGAGGCGAAGATAAACCGCTGCACTCCATGGCTGACGCTGGCTTCCAGGAGATTGAAGGTCCCCTGGACATTGGTCTCCAGATTAATTTCCGGATGCTTGATGGACTCTATCACATTGGTATGGGCAGCCAGGTGAATCACCCTGTCCACGCCCTTCATGGCCCGCTGCACTGCCTGCCGGTCGCGAATATCGCCGACCATGAGCTCCACCTTTAAGCCATCCAGATCCTCGGCCCTGCCGGCGCTCAAATTATCCAGCACCCTGATATGAACCCCTGGGGCCACAAGTTGACGTATCAGATTGCAGCCGATGAATCCGGCGCCGCCTGTAACAAGATAAGTTTTATTCATATTTCCACTGTTTGTTCCCTGGAGTTTGATTAAAATCGATGCTTTGTCCTGCAAAATATAACTAGGTAACCCTGTCACCTGCTACCCTTACCACGCAAAATCACTTGAATTGTTTTAAAAATGATAAACAAATCCAACCATAATGACTGGCGGACAATATAGAACATGTCATATTGAAACATCTGCCGGTGATCTTCCATGGTGTTGCCGTGGCCATAACTAACCTGGGCCCATCCGGTAATGCCGGGTTTGACTAAGAATCTCAGCCGGTAGAAAGGAATCAGTTGGGCGCGTTGATCAGTAAAAGGCTTGCGCAGGGGCCGCGGCCCCACGAAACTCATTTCCCCCTTCAATACATTGATCAATTGGGGGAGTTCGTCCAGGCGGAAGAACCGCAAAATTTTCCCCACCTTGGTGATACGGCAATCATTATCTTTACACATCTGGGGGCCGGACTCTTCGGCCTCCACAATCATGGTGCGCAACTTGAAAATTTTGAAAGGAACCTCATCTAGACCTACCCTTTCCTGGAGATAGAAAACCGGCCCTTTGCTGAAAAGTTTGATAGCCAAGGCAGAGACCAAAAAGAGGGGCACCGCCAGTGGTAAAAGGCACATAAACAGGAGCAGGTCAAAAGCCCGTTTTAAGTTCCTGGCGGCGGTCGGCAGAAAAATCTCCTTCTGCGAATTTACCAATAACCAAAAATCGTTCAAATGGTAGATGGGATATTTGCGGGTTAGGTCTTGATAAAAATCGTAGGCATTGATGATATTTTTCTTACTGAACTTGACGGTGATCAAATCATTAATGACTTGCTTGAGTACCTTAGAATGAACCGAATAGATGACCAAATCGGCATTATGTTCTTCAATGAAGTCGAAAAGATTAGGCAGGGTAGGGTTGTGACTATTGCTATGCCAGTGGCCGACGATAGTATAAAACTGTGAATAATTATCTTTAATGTATTGTGTAATATCCTTAATAATTTTCTCTTGGCCGATAAATAAAATGCGTTGTTGGTTTATTGTAACTATTTTATATAATGAGTTATGCCAAATAAATGTTAAGATACCTGAACTTATTGCGAAGAGTAATAAGCTGGTTTTTCCAGGGCGTAGTGAGCTTAGTAGATATGATAAAGAGCTATAAAGTATCATTACGGTTATCATGCCGATGCAGAAGGTGGTAAACTCCATTCCGGAATTACGGCGTTTGGGTATATTATATAAATCCAAAATATAATACACCCAAACCGTAATGGTGGAGAATACAAAACTAATGTAAGGAAATTTTGAAATATCTTCCGGGAACGGCTTTCCTGCTGCTTTACTTAAGAAAAGAATCAGCAAGGAGGAGACAAAGACTATTAGCATGTCTCCAAATAATAACAGCAGCCGCGGTAGTTGGAAAGGTTGTATAAATACTTTACGCATAATTGCAATGGGCTATTTTAGTCAGTAGTCAGATGATTTGATAAAACATTACCCGGTTTACATCTCTCTGTCATTTAATAAATAAACTAATTTTAAACTTTAAAAACGGCATAGAAAGAGTGTGCCAAATAATAAGGCAAATAAAAAGGACCGCAAAAGCTATTTGTCATTTGGAAATGCTCCTTCAACTCGGTGACCAATCGGCGATGGTCAAAACCCATGTGGGTATTTATAAACGTATTCACGTTGTTTTCATCTGACCGGCCATTGTCATTGATTACCTTAAATAATAATCCCGCAAGGATAACTTCTTTTGGTGAAAGGCGAAGATCTTCTTTCTTTACCAAAATCTTTACTAACATCCGGAAAATCATGCTGAACCCTATCATTATCGGGACTTGCATAATAAAGTAACCGCCAGGATTAAGTAATCTCCTAACATTATCATAGAGTTCCTGACGTTGTTTAAAAGTTAAATGCTCTAGCACACCCATACAAGCAATCACATCAAACCCTGGTTTAATTTCTGATAAATTGTTGTATAGATGAACTCGATCCAGCAGATTAAGCTCTCTAAGTTTATCATTTATTTCTTGAAAACTTGTCTCCCTTGGCTCAAAGGCGGCGATGATTTCCGGGGTCCACTTGAAATCCAATAGTTGCACCGCAAAAGAGCCGGTGCCGGCGCCATAATCAAGAACAGAATGGGGTTTGATTTTCTCCAGGAGATTGATGATCCCCTGGTAGCGTTTCCTATGGACCCACCTCACGAAGAAACTTTTATGTTTGATAGTGCGATCGTCGTAACCCATTCTCACTTCTCCAGGCTATTATCTTGAAATTATATAGAAATAGGGAAAAAGCGGACCCCTTGAGGAGGCTGAACCGATTAGAGACCGGCCCGATTAAGGATCTCCCCCATAGAGTTACGCAGGTCTTCCATTTCCCGGAAGGTGATGCGGAATTCCATGCCCGGACGGAAATTGTCAGTCAACTGCTTAACCCGCCGCTGTAATTCTGCATAGGCTTGAGGGTCAACACGCCCGCGGGATCTGGCTTTTTCAAGCAAATCCAGATATTGATAGTCCTGCAATCCCCGGCGGATGGCTTCCAGGCGGGTAGTGGGCCAGGCATGGCCATTCCGGGGATTGGGATAAAGAAGAATTCCTCCCAGCTTATTGGGCAGCGGCTCGTTGCCGTAGACATCCACCCACCAGGCATTCATGCCCCAGAAAAAATATCCTGAAAATTTATAACGGAATAACAACCAGCCAAGTAACCGCTGGCTGGCGTTCGGTGAAAACATCATGTGCAGACGATTAAAATAAAGCCAGATTTCTTGACCTTGGGCCCGGGCGGCATCAACGGTGATTTGATTGTAAAACCTACCGGAAATTGCCCAGATATTAATAACCCGGGCTAACCTTGGGTCCGGCGCCCGGCCGGTGCAAAAAGTCTTCAGGGAAGGGGCCAGGTCCTTAGTCAGCTTATAGCTTTCATAAACCGATGGATAATAGGGGAGAATGGGTTCGTCCATCAATTTATTGATAGACCTGCCTTCCCAACCATGGCTGCGCAAATAACCCTGAAAGAGAGGAAAGAAATTATTTGCCGGCTGTAACAGATCGTTTCTGGTCTGTATTTCCTTTTTGCCCAGCTGCAATCTGGGAAGGCAAACATATCGATATTGCAGGTCATTCAGGGCATAACTCAACATCTTATGATATCCCGGGAATTGTTCTTCCACTTTCTTTCCGGGGGCTACTTGTTTGGCGTTAAAGGGATAAAATTTGGGACCCAAGCCGTTGATCTTATATTCCCGCATAAGGCTGAGACAACTTTTAACGGCTTGGCCGAACTGCGCCTCAGTCTTTACTCCATAAGGAGCAAACCATTTGGGGACTCCCCATAAATTCCCCATAATGGTGATGGGCAGGTCGTGGGGGAGGGAAAAGTTCCAAACTGTCAGCTCCAACGGTATGGAAAAACTTCCTTTACTATCTGCAAAAACCAGTTCGTGGGCGTGAACCCCGCTGGCTGCAGTTCCGGGGATTTTAATGGTGACCAGGAAGTCTAACGGCTCCATTCCTTTCACCCCCTCAGCTAAGGGCACCAGGGCATCGGCAGGGATATGGAACCGGGATGTCGCCATAAAGGGAATGGGGCGCACCTGATAAAAGGTGTAAGAGACCCCGGGCGCGGACTTTTTCCTTACTGACAATTTAACCGACGCGGGATCGGCTCCCTTTATTCTAAAATAGAGGTTAAGATACTCGTTTTTGGCGCCGGCCACCGGCAACTTGGCTCCGGTTTTGCTGCCTGGAGAAAGGCTTACGTAATTAATCGGAAACTGCTTCTCGGGCTCCGGCGGTCGTTGCCACCGCTGGGCGCCGGTCAGGCAGAACAGGATTATGACCCCGAGGAGGATAACGAGGCCGTAAGATAGATATTTTTTTCTTAAGGTCTTAAACAAACGAATACTCATTACTTCAAACCTTGCCTTGGTTGATTAAGTATAATAGATAAACGACGAGGCTGGCGGGAGCCATACCAGGGTTTGTTCCTTTTGAATTACTTGGCCCCTCCACCTAAGGATGAAGGCAGTATCCTATTTCTTGCGGTTACGCAAGCAATCCTGGTAGATGCCCGCAATCTCGGCCAGTCTCCGGGGCAAGCTATGCCGTTCTTGTAATGCTCTTATTCGGGGTAAGTCTTCGTGCCGGTGGCGGCGAGATGACGGCAGCCGGCTGATTTCCCGCTTCACCGCCGCCACCAACGCGGATATGTCCCCGGAAGGGACTACGTTGGGGGTGTCCCCCAAGATTTCCCGGGCTCCAAACCAGTCAAATCCCACCACGGGCACACCGGCAGCATAGGCTTCCAATACGGAAAGGCCCAGGCCTTCGATAAGCATGGAGGTCATCAGGTAAATATCGAACAGGGAATAGAAAAACGGCGTATCGGTTTGCCAGCCGGCAAATATCACATCCTGGAAGATTCCCAAGGATTTTGCCAGGTTGACTAGATGATCCATATGCGGCTTTTCCACCGGAGTCCGAGGTCCGCCGACAATCACATATTTAATATTAGCAAATTCCTTTTTCAGTTTCGCGATCACTCGCAGACCATATTCATGGCCTTTCCAGGGGATGATGCGGGATACATTCCCCAGAACAATGGTCTCAGCCCCAATGCCTTGGGTCCGCCGCCGCGCCCGCCGTTCTTCCTCTGGCAGGGCGGTTACGGCCCTATAAGGGGTTAAGTCCCGGGGCACATAGCTCACCGCGGTCTTTTCCATGGTACAAATTTTGGCCCGGATAAATGAATCCCGGATATCTTCGCTGACAAAGATGTATTTATCATTCCAGGGGGCGGCGATTTTCTCTAGCAGCCAGTAGGGAACATTTTCATAAAAGGGCAGGCTGGGAGCGAAAGAGGCCCCGTGGACCGAATGAATGGTGATGGTTTGGGGATTAGCGATCTTGGCCGCCAGACGCCCCATAATCCCGGCTTTGTGCAGATGGGTATGCACCAAGTCGAATTTTCTATTCCTTAGAAGTCGCAACAGATGCCAGAAGGTCACGATATCATTCCGGGGATGGATGTGCTTATGCAGACTCTGGAGTTGGGTGACAGGAAAACCGTTGTCCTGCACCTTCCTTACCAAGGCCGGGGTGACATAGTTGCCGGTAATAAACTCCACTTCCCAGCCGCGCTCTTTTTGATCAACCCCCAAGGCAATAGCATCCCTGGCGACTGCTTCCGGATTAAAAACTGCGATGATATGTCCTATTTTATACGGCATGGTTAGAAAAATTTTATTAAGTAGCTATTCTTTGACAGCAGTCAGCGAATAACAGGCTTGATTAGAATTCTCCCTGAAGGAAACTTTTCCATGGCGTATCTCTGCTTTCTCTTTTTCCCATACCACCAAGTTACAAGTCTATGGACAGCAAAAGGCAGCATCAGAAAAGTAAACATGATTCGGTGTCTTTCCGACCCTGCTACGTTGGTCTGAACAATAGATGAAGAGCATATGCCTAGTATAAAATAACTAAATAATATAACAGCCCATTTCTTGTTTCTTTTAATGAAGCTCCTAAATTCAAGCATGAAGAAGAGATAAACAAACCAGAGCATCATCGAGTCAAACATGGCAAGCAATTGAGTTGCTTTATGTACTTGCCAGGGAAAAGGAGAGGCTAGAAAATAAACAATAAGTAATGGCATATATTTAATTATCGTAATAGGGCTATCGTGTTTAGGAACCGGATAATAATTGGACTTTGCTTCTTCTGCACCCTTAAGTCGTTTATTGATTTCATCAATCTCGACATACTTAATGCCGCTTGTTAATCTATTCTCGATGATCGATTTAATGCT
>QZIZ01000127.1 GCA_003599195.1 Deltaproteobacteria bacterium
GATGGTGGGACCGCCGCTGTTCTGCCTGCCCGAAGAGACTCTGGACGCGGCCCTGGACACCATGCGCCGCCACCGGGTGCACCGCCTCTATGTCCGGGGTGAGGACGGGCGGACCGTGGGCGTTCTGGCCTATCCGGATATCGTGGGCATCCTCTACCGGTATTGCATCAATTGCCGGAGGAGCCTGCGGCTGAAAGAAGGGTCCGGGACCCTGGAGGACAATTTCCGGGTGCGGGAGGTGATGACTCCGGAGATTCACGCCAGCCGGGAGGACGACAGCCTGCAGCAGGTGATGGAGACCCTGGCGGCCAACAGATTGGGGGCGGTTCTCATCAGGGACAGAGAGGGCGCGGGCGTGGGGGTGGTCTCCAAGACCGATTTGATCCTCGCCTACAAACACGGGGTGCCCGCGGAGACCCCGGCCCAATCGGTGATGAATTCGCCGGTGCAGGCGGTGGACGCGGCCGGAGATTTGGTGGACGCCCTCAAAACCATGATCTTTGCCGACGTCCACCGTCTCTTCGTCTATCAGGATGCCCCCCGGAACCTGGTGGGCATCCTCTCCCTCTCCGACGTGGCCCGGTTCCGCTCCGGCACCTGCCGGGCCTGTTTAGTTAGCCGCATCAAGATTTGAGCGGGTTACAGGTTCCAGGTTCCAAGTTTTCCTATAGTAATCAGTGATCAGTAACCAGTGATCAGTATAAGCCTTTTCATAACCTATAATTCCTCTAAATTGTCATTCTGAACGGAGCGAAGCTTCGTTGCGAATCTTGTATTTTCAATGCGCTGTGACTCTCCAAGGGGTTCAGGATGACGAAAAAAGAAGGTTCGAAATAGCTGCTATCCAAAAAATCGGCAACGGATTACTGATTACCGATCACTGATCACTGCTTACTAATCATCAGCCCAGCGATTCCGGGGGCACGGGCAGAGGTGGAATCACCGGGGCCAGATGATGGTATTTCAGGCCAAAGGCCTTTAATTCAAAAGCCTTGGGGTTAACTGCCTTGGTCAGCTCAATCTCCCGGGGCGTGAGCACCCGGACAAACCCCTGGGCGTCCAGGATGGCGAATTCCATGCCTTTGGCCAGGCAGGCGTTGATCGACTGCTCCCCCTTAATGTCGTGGTGGGAAACGCAAATCAACTTGGCGGCCAAGGCCCCGGAGACGGAAAAGAAAACGGTTATCAAGGAAATCAGCAGAACCGCGCACAGTTTTTTCTTCATTTTCAGCAACCTCCATTTGCGGAAGATTATGGACATACTTAGTTTACTGGTAATGCTCATTAAGAAGAAAGTCAACCTGCCCGAAAACAATCGGAAATTGCAGTCTGGCTTATGCATAATCTTTATTCTTTTACGGAAAACGAGCCTTTGGCAAAACGCTTAGTCGATCCTAATTTTCTCTGCGCTTTCTCTGCGTCCTCTGTGCCTCTGCGGTAAGACAAGGGAACATTCACCGCAGAGGCGCAGAGAGCGCAGAGAAAAGAAACGCAGAGTAAAGATTTTGCAAAAGGCAAGGAGAACGGAAAACGGCAAACGTTCCCCAAGGAGGGCCGATGAATAGACTACCCGTAGAGGCCATAGCGGGCCATACCTGGCTGATACAACTTTTTAGCTGGATATCCCTCGGTCTGGAAATTGTGGGAGTGGCCATCATCTTGGCGGGCGCGGTTATCTCCACCGCCGTGTTTGTTTACTGGCTGATCAAAGAGAAGTCTCTCGACAAATACTATCAGGAATACCGGAGCACTTTCGGTAAGGCCATCCTCCTGGGGCTGGAGTTCCTCGTGGCCTCCGATATCGTCAATACCGTGGCCGTGGGCCTCACTTTTAAGGATCTGGGAATATTGGGGTTGCTGGTCCTGATCAGGACTTTTCTAAGCTTTGCCCTGGAAGTGGAGATTAACGGCAAATGGCCCTGGGAGGGCGGAGAAGCAGCCGGGAAGCCGGATTCCGAGTAAATCGGCGTCTATCGGCGTGCATCGGCGGTTAAATATTGCCGCTGATGCACGCCGATAGACTGCCGATGAAATTTTATCTCAATAAGTCTTCCAATGCCTGGTCAATCAAGGGGTAGCGAAACTCGAATCCTGCCGCCAACAGCTTCCGGGGCACGACTTTCTGGCCGGAAAGGAAGACTTCCCCCAATTCTCCCAGGACCAGGCGGACCATAAAGGCCGGCGCGGGCATAAACGTGGGGCGGCCCAAAACCCGCCCCAGGGCCCTCGTGAGCTCCAGGTTGCGCACCGGGTTGGGCGCGGTGAAGTCCACTGGTCCGACAATTTCCGGATGGTCCTTGACGAACAGGAAGGCCCGGGCATGGTCCTCCTGGTGCATCCAGGAGAACCATTGGGAGCCGGACCCGAGCCTGCCCCCCACGAACATCCGGAAGGCCCGGGCCATTTGCTGCAGCGCGCCTCCCCCCTTCCCCAGGACAATGCCGAAACGGGTGATGACCACCCGGATCCCCAAATCCCGGGCCTTGAGCGCTTCCGCCTCCCAATCCAGGCAGAGCCGGGCCAGAAAATCGTCTCCCGGCGGGGACTCTTCGGTGAGTTCCTCATCGCCGCGGGAACCGTAATAGCCGACAGCCGAGGTGCTGCATAATAGTTGCCGCCGGTCTCCTTTCTCCAGGGCCGTGACCAGGTTGCGGGTGATCAGGATGCGGCTGTCATGGAGCTCCTTTTTGTAGGCGTCGCTCCAGCGGGCGAAGATGGAGGCCCCGGCCAGGTTGATGATCCAGTCGTGCTCCGGCACCGCGGCCATCCAGGGCCCTTCCCGGGTGGGATCGCCCGTGAGAAAGCCGATGCGGGGATCTTCAGCTTTTGGGGGAGTCTCTTTGCGGGTGAGGATGGTGATTTCATAACCCTGCCGGGCCAGCTCCCGGGAGAGATAAGAGCCCACAAAACCGCTGCCGCCGGTCATAAAGACTTTCATCATATAGCCCTCCGGATTTTATAGATGGCGACATAAATAATTGCGCATGATTAATCACTGCGCTCTCTGAGTATCTGCGAGATAAACAGGTTTCTCGCAGAGGCGCAGAGGCCGCAGAGGCCGCAGAGAATGTCAACCGCGGTTAATTAAGTCGCTCAGTATAGAAATGTTCTTCGGTCTTCGGTTATCGGTTAAAAGATTAAGATATTTTTTTGATAATATTAATAGAAACTAAGCATCCGAGACTATAGTGCAAATGCGGGAAGGAATAAATTTCGGGCTGAGAAATTTTCCTTGCATCAGCGGACAGTAAATGGGATTTTGCCTGAAATCGTCATCACCGTCGGATAAGCCGTAAATTATGAAAAACCGAAAGGGGGGCGTCCCGCCCGCCCTCATCCTCTGGTGCGTATGGTGCGTAGAACGCGCCAAATCCAACTTGAGATCTCTGCGAAAGTCACTTTTTTGGCATTCTGAACGGAGCGAAGCGGAGTGAAGAATCTGTCTTTAGGGGCGACCAGAACTTCCAATCTGCTTGTAATTCTTCTTGTAATCATCGGCATCGCCGGGAAATGCCTTGCCGCCGAAAATGAGATTCTTCAGTTGCTCCGCTCCCTCAGAATGACGGTTGAGGATATTTTCGCAGAGGTCTCAACTTTGAACCTTGAACCTTGAACCACTTAATGCCGGGATCAAAGAAGATGGCGCCTTTCCTCTTGAGAGTCAAGCGCATTCTCGCCCTGGTCCTCCCGGCCCTGGTCCTAACCCTGGGCTGCGCCGGGGAAGGGGAAGTATCCCAGGCGGAAGTTGAAAGGGTCCTGACAGCTTCCTGGCATAGCTACGTGCGCCATTATATCTCTCCGGAAGGACGGGTGGTGATTCCCGAAAGGGCCGGCGGCTCCATTTCCGAGGGTCAGGCCTATGCCTTGCTGCGGGCTCTTTGGGCCGATGATCCGGCTACTTTTGCCCGGATATTTCACTGGACCTGGAATAACCTCTCGCGACGACAAGCCCGGAGCGACGCCCTCCTGGCCTGGCACTGGGGCCGGGATAAAGACGGTTCCGAAAAGGTGCTGGACTGGAATACGGCCACGGACGGGGACCTGGATTATGCCCTGGCCCTGGTCCTGGCCGCAAAAAGGGGCTGGCGGCCGCCCCCGGGAGCCCCGGAATACCTGACGGAGGCCCGGCAAGTCTTAAAGGATATTCTCGCCCTGGAGACGGTGCGCCTGCCCGGAGGCGAACTACTCCTGACCCCTGGGAACTGGCACGAGGACCGGCCTCCCTTCCTGGTCAATCCTTCGTATTATTCCCCGGCCGCATACCGGGTTTTTGCTGAAATCCAGCCCCATGCCGGGTGGGAACGGCTGCGGGACGCGGTCTATGCTCTTCTGCCGCGGCTGGCCTCAGGGATGGGGGGCCTTAAAGGAGTGGGCCTCTTTCCGGATTGGTGCCGGGTGGATGATCAGGGGCGGCCCGAACCCGCGCCGGCGCGGGACAGCCATTTCGGCTGGGAGGCGGTGCGCCTCCCCTGGCGTCTGGCCCTGGACGGCCTCTGGTTCCGGGAGGAGCAGGCTACCGGTCTTTTGCAGCAACGCTTTCTTCCCTTTTTTCAAAAAGAATGGGAGACCAAAGGCAGACTTGTGGCCCTTTACGGTTATGCAGGCGAGCCTCTGGTGAATTACGAAAGTCCGGTTCTCTATACCGGGGTCCTGGCTGCGGCCCTGGCTGCCAGGGACCAAACCTTTGCCCGGCAAATGGCGGCAAAAATCTTAACTTTTTACCGGCAGGAAAAGGACCGGGCGTTTTTTGTGGACCCGGACAATTACTACGCCAACAACTGGGCCTGGCTGGGCCTGGCGCTGTATGCGGGGTGGGTGAATTAAAAAAAAGATTCACCGCAGAGACGCAGAGAGCGCAGAGGACCGCAGAGAAAATATTTTTTTATTTTTGGCGCTGAAGCGCCAAAAATAAAAATTATTTCTCTGTGAATCTCTGCGTCCTCTGCGCCTCTGCGGTAAGTCTTTTATTTTTTATAAAAAATCAAACCCCTTATCAAACAGCCGCAGGCAGGCGTCCACCACTTCCGGGTCGTAAAGGGTGCCCCGTTTTTGGGAGATTTCCTGCAAGGCCTGGTTGATCCCCAGGTTCAGCCGGTAGGGCCGGGCGTAGGCCATGGCCTCCACCACGTCCGGCACCGCCAGGATTCTGGCCTCCAGCAGAATCTCCTCCCCCGCGAGTCCGGCCGGATAACCGGAACCGTCCAATCTTTCGTGGTGCTGCAACACGATCCGGGCTATCGGCTGAAAGGATTCCAGGTTCTCCAGGATATTGAACCCGGCCCGGGGATGGGCCTGGATCAGGGCCGTCTCCAAGGGGGTCAGGGAGTCGGTCTTGTGCAGGATTTCCGGGGGAATAAAGACCAAGCCGATGTCATGGAGCATGGCAGCCGCGCTCAGGGTCTCGACCTGCTCCGGAGGCAGGCCCATCTCTTCGGCAATGGCGCAGGCCAGGCTGCAGACCCGGCGCTGGTGCTCCACCAGATGGGGGTCCCGTTCTTCCAGGAGGACCACCACTCCCGCCAGCAGGTCTTGCAGCCGCCGGAAACTCCGGCGCCACTTCTCCAGCCGCCGCCACTCCGGGTCGGCATAGGCCTGCACGTCGTCCAATTGACGGCGCAGGCCGGCTAGTTCCTCTATGAGCTGAGCACGGGATTTCTCTTCGTCTTTCATTTTCTTCCTAAAGATATATCGGTTCAAATCCAAAAAACTTCTGCCTGGTTCCATAAATTACCAGAAACAACAGCCAAACTTGAAACTTCTGTGAAAGTCACTCTTTTGTCATTCTGAACGGAGCGAAGCGGAGTGAAGAATCTCGTATTTTGGGGACTATGATCGGCGCCGCCAGGAAAAGCTTGCCGCCAAAAACGAGATTCTTCGGTCGCTCCGCTCCCTCAGAATGACAAACAGGGAGACCTTTGAAGAGTCTTAACCCGTAACCCGTAACTCGTAACTCGTAACCCGGAACCCGGAACCGGGAACTCTCAAAAAAAGGCCGCGCTTAGTTTCTCCAACACCGTTTGCATCCGGTGCGCCACGGTATGTTGGGCCAAAACCCGTTCCCGGGCCCGGGCGGTTACGGCCCGGCGTTCTTCCGGGCGCCCCATGAAATATTGCAGCTTGGCCCGGGCTTCCTCCGGGTCGTGGAAGCAGGCCACTTCCTGCTCCTTAAATAAATCCAGGAGAGACTCCTTGAAATCCGTGAGCAGGAAACCGCCCGCGGCCGGCGCGTCGAAGACCCGCTGATTCAGCCCGTCTTTCATCTGCAGGCTGGTGACGTTCAGGTTCACGTCCACGCACTGATAAAAAGCCGGAAGCTCCCGGTTGTAGCCGATGCGGCCCCCATAAGCCCGCGGGTCGGGAAGGAACTCCTGCCAGGCCTCGTCGCCGTAAACTTGCAGCCCCGTTTGCGTTAAGGCCGCGATGCTCTCCACCCGGTGCTGTTGGGAAGCGCGCCACAGGGCCGCGGCCTCGAGATCGATCTGTTCCTGTAGGGGAAGGCTCGAAAATCCCGGAAAGAGCGCGGCCAGGTCCTCCTCGGCCTTATAAGCCGGGCTGGCCATAAACTGCCGGGCCGCGGCCTCGATGAGCGCCAGCCTCTCCGGCTCCCCCTGAAACCGGGCCAGTTGCTGCCGGACCCGTTGGGTCCAACTCGAGCCCACAAAGGCCGCGGGCAGTTCTCCGAATTTCCAGGAAGGGGGAGTGCGGTAGGGCCGGAAAAGCTGCGGGTCGGTGGCCAAAGGCAGGTAGGCCACGCGGGAAAAACCCATGGCCTCCAGGTCCTTCAGGTAGTGTTTGTCCCAGACAAAGAGGTGCACCCAGGGGGAAACGTTTCCGGGAAAGGCCTTGATGATAAAGTCCGGGTTGTCCACGTACCAGACGGCCGCGGGGATTTCGCTATTCCTTAAGAACTCCGTGATCCGGCCTTCTTTGTCAAACCCGATATGGTTGATGCAGAACAGAAAATCCGGTTGAAACTCCAGCAGACCCGACAAAAAGGAGGAAAAACTCGCTGCGTCCCATCCTGCCCCCAAGTCCCATTCCCGGACCTCCAGGCCCAACTTGCGGCAGGCCCGGATACATTCCTCCTCCAGGAAAAAATGCTGCCGGAAAAACCAGACCCGCCGGGGCGGGCCGGGCCGTTTCCGGGAACGTAGCAATGCTGGTAAACCGCTGGGATAATCCATAAAGCATTTAAAGGCGATAACTATGTAAAAGGCCCTCCTTTGTCATTCTGAACGGAGCGAAGCGGAGTGAAGAATCTGGTTTTCGGACGACCATGACTTCCAATATGCGTATAGTCATCGGCCCCCCCGGGGAAAACCCTGCCGCCAAAAACGAGATTCTTCGTCGCTTCGCTTCCTCAGAATGACAAGTAGGGAGACTTTCACACAGAGGTCTCGGGTTCAAGGTTCAAAGTTCAAGGTTCCTTGGCAACGCGATGATAAAGGTGACGAGTATCAGAAACTTCTAACAGAATATAACGGCAGGTTTATTAAAAAAATTAAAACCATTTTCAATTTTATTAAAAAATATCTGCGTCTTGCTTTGCGTCTTTGCGCCTTTGCGTGAGGTTTATCTTTTAACAATAAGGGTGATGCAAAGGTTCAAGAATCCTTTGGTGCCCTCTCCCGGAATATGCTATACTTTTCAAATAATCATGCAGGATCAGGAATTCCCCCACATCTATACGGTGAGCGCCCTGACCCGGGAAATCCGGCAGCGCCTGGAGACCGGCTTCCCCCTGGTGTGGGTCAGCGGCGAGATCTCCAACCTGCGCCAGCCCTCCTCCGGCCATTATTATTTCACCCTCAAGGATGAAGGGGCGCAACTCCGCACGGTATTTTTCAAGGGAAACCATATCCACTTGCGCTTCAAGCCCCAGGAAGGGGGGCAGGTCCTCTGCCGGGGGCGGCTCACGGTCTACGAGCCCCGGGGGGAATATCAACTGATTTTGGACTACCTGGAGCCCCTGGGCTGGGGCGCGCTGGCCCAGGCCTTCGAGGCCCTGAAGGCCCGGCTCCAGGCCGAGGGGCTGTTTGCGGCGGAGCAGAAGCAGCCGCTGCCTTTCCTGCCCCGGCGCCTGGCCCTGGTCACCTCCCCCACGGGCGCGGTGGTCCGGGATTTTCTGCGTCTCTTACGGCAGCGTTTCGCCGATGTTGAGGTCCTGATCTATCCGGTGAAGGTCCAGGGCCCGGCCGCGGCCGGAGAAATCGCCGCAGCCCTGGATGATCTGGGCCGTTACCCGGAGATCGACGCCATCGTCCTGGCCCGGGGCGGCGGCTCCCTGGAAGACCTGTGGCCCTTCAACGAAGAGATCGTAGCCCGGGCCATCCACCGCTGCCCGGTCCCGGTGGTCTCCGCGGTGGGCCACGAAGTGGATTATACCATCGCCGATTTTGTCGCGGACCTGCGGGCGTCCACGCCGTCGGCCGCAGTGGAGCTGGTGGTTCCGGATAAGGCGGAATTACAGAGGCGGTTGGCACGCTTGGAGACAGCCCTCAGGCTGGGTTGGAGACGCCGGCTGGAAGCGGCCCGGCGCCACCTGCAGATGACTTCCCGGCTGCTCCCGGACCTGCGCCGGGTGCTCACGGATTTGCGCCTCAAGGTGGATGAGAAGGCCGAGACTCTGGCCCGGCGCACCGCACGGCGTCTTGAGGGGCGCCGTCAGCAGACGCGGCTCGCCCATTCCCGGTTGGTTTTGCTCAGCCCCCGGAAGAGCGTCACCCTGGCCCGCCAAAAGGTGGAGCAGGCCGGCTTAACTCTGGGGCAGCGCTGGCATCTAAAAATAAAGGAACAGCGGCGGCATCTGGATTACTTCCAAAGCCACCTTCAGCAGCTCAGTCCCCTGGCCATCCTGGATCGGGGCTACGCAGTGGCCCTGAAACTGCCGGAAGGGACGATCATCCGGGACGCCAGACAAGCGCCGGTGGGCTCCGCGGTCCGGGTCAGAGTCGCCAGGGGTCGGATGGACTGCGAAGTTAGGGAAGTGGGCGAGTTTTGAGGCAGTCATTTTAATTATCAAAGCGAAAAGCGAAAAGCCAAAAGCCAAAAGCCAAAACTAAAAACTGTCTTAAAATGGCCAAAAAAGAACAACAGCCGCAGCCCACCTTCGAGGCGGCCCTGAAACGCCTGGAGGGGGTCCTGGATTCCCTGGAGCACGGGGACCTGGCCCTGGAAGAGTCCCTGGCCGCGTTCGAGGAAGGGGTGCGCCTGGTGAGATTCTGCCAGCAGAAGCTGGATGAGGTGGAAAGACGGGTGGAACTGCTCCTCAAGGACGACGCGGGCCGCTTTATCACCCGGCCCTTCCCTGAGGAAGAGGCGGAAGGAAATTGAAAAGATTCACCACAAAGGCACAGAGGGCCACAGAGAAAAGACTTTTTATTTTTGGCGCTTTAGCGCCAAAAATAAAATTCTTTCTCTGTGAATCTCTGTGTCCTCTGTGCCTCTGTGGTAAAATCTTTTAAAATCACTATGGACCTCAAAGCCTATTTAGAAGAACGCCGGGGCCTGGTCAACCGCTCCCTGGAGGCCTATCTGCCCGCGGTGCGGGGGCCCGCGTTCCGGGTGGTCCAGGCCATGCATTACAGCCTCTTCGCCGGGGGCAAAAGGCTCCGGCCGATTCTCTGCCTGGCCGCCGCGGAGGCTGTGGGGGGCGAACCCGGCGAGGTCCTGCCCGTGGCCTGCGCCATGGAGATGATCCATACCTATTCCTTGATCCACGACGATCTGCCGGCCATGGACGACGACGACCTGCGCCGGGGGCAGCCCACCTGCCACAAAAAGTTTGATGAAGCCACGGCTATCTTAGCCGGAGACGGCCTGCTCACCGCGGCCTTTCAAATCATGGCGGACGCGGCCGGCCGTTATGAGGGCCGGGAGGCCGATTTGCTGGCGGTAATCCAGCTCATCGCCGCGGCCGCGGGTTACCCGGGCATGGTGGGCGGCCAGATGCTGGACCTCCAGGCCGAGGGCCGGAAAGTTACGTTGAAGGAATTGGAGACGATTCACCGGATGAAGACCGGGGCCCTGCTCACCGCCGCGGTGCGCTCCGGCGCCGTGATGGCCGGGGGAACCCGGGCGGAAGTCACTGCTTTGACCGGTTACGGGGAGAAATTTGGGTTGGCCTTCCAGGTCACCGACGACCTCCTGGACGTGGAAGGGGAGGCCGCGGAAATGGGTAAGGCCACGGGGATGGACGCGGCGCGGCGCAAGGCCACTTACCCGGGTTTGCTGGGAAAAGACGATGCCAGGGAATGGGCGCAGCGTCTGGTGGCCGCGGCCGTTGCCGACCTGGAGGGTTTCGGGCCGGCTGCCGAGCCGCTCCGGGAAATCGCGCGCTACCTGCTGGTGCGCCGCTCCTGATTGGAGGAATGATAACCATGGATAAACATCAGGGTCCCCCTCCGGGATCCAGTCCCCGGCGGTTGTTGGACACCATCAGCAGCCCCCGGGAATTGAAGAAATTATCCCCGGATCTTTTGGCGCCCCTGGCCCAGGAAGTGC
>QZIZ01000179.1 GCA_003599195.1 Deltaproteobacteria bacterium
ATCTGGCGGGGGGGCTGCATCATCCGCGCCGCCCTTCTGGAGGATATTCGCATGGCCTACCGGGCCCACCCCAAGCTGCGGCACCTGCTGCTGGGGCCTCACCTGGGCCGGGGGGTCATCGAGCGGGTCCCGGACCTCCGGGCCGTGGTCAAAGCCGCCGCGGATTTAGGCATCCCCGCGCCGGTGTTGATGATCTCCCTGGCCTATTACGACGCCTTTCGCAGCGCCCGGCTGCCGGCGAACCTGATTCAGGCCCAGAGGGACTACTTCGGCGCCCACGGTTATGAACGGCTGGATGCTCCCGGAGCGTTCCACACCGACTGGAAGAAGGATTGAGGAGGCTTTATGGCGGAGCCCGCGGTTTTCGTGATTTTCGGAGCCGGCGGCGACCTGGCCTGGCGCAAACTGATTCCCGCGCTCTACAACCTGTTTCTGGATAAATGGCTGCCGGAGAAGTTCTGGATCCTGGGCCAGGGCCACAGCCGCAGGAGTGACGCGGATTTCCGCCAGCACCTGCGCCAGGGGGTGGATAAATTCTCCCGCCGGGGCAAATCCGAGGACGCCGCCTGGGACCTTTTTGCCTCCCATCTCGCCTTCATTGCCTCGGAATTGGACGACTCCCAATCTTACGCCCGGCTCGCCAAAGAACTGGCCGCCAAGGATAAGGAATGGAACGTCCGGGCCAACCGGATCTTCTATCTGGCGTCGCCGCCGGCCACGACCGAGGTCGTGGTCCGGGAGCTGGCCAAGGCCCGTCTCAACCTGGACCGTAAGCGATCCCGCATCGTCTTGGAAAAACCCTTCGGCCAGGACCTGGCCTCGGCCCGGGAGCTGAACCGCACGCTTACCAATGCCTTTGACGAATCCCAAATCTTCCGCATCGACCACTACCTGGGCAAAGAGACGGTGCAGAACATCCTGGCCTTCCGCTTCGCCAACACCCTCTTTGAGCCGGTGTGGAACCGGCGTTATATCGATCACGTGCAAATCACCGTGGCCGAACGGGTGGGGGTGGAGAACCGGGGCCGCTACTACGACGCCGCCGGGGCGCTGCGGGACATGATCCAAAACCATCTCTTGCAGATTCTTTGCCTCATTGCCATGGAGCCGCCCGTTTCCTTCAACGCCGATGAGGTGCGCAACAAGAAGGTGGACGTGCTCAGGGCTATCCGCCCCATCCTCCCGGAACAGGTGCAGCATTACGCGGTGCGGGGGCAGTACGGCGCGGGTTGGATCGAGGGCCAGCATATTCCCGGCTACCGGGCGGAGCCCAACGTGGCCCCGGATTCCCCCACGGAAACCTATGCCGCGGTCAAACTCCTGGTGGACAACTGGCGCTGGCAGGGGGTGCCCTTTTACCTGCGCACCGGCAAGAGCCTCCAGGCCCGCATCTCCGAGGTCTCCATCCAGTTTCGGCCGGTGCCCCACCACACCTTTCCGGCCTCCGCGATGTTGGACTGGCGCCCCAACCGGCTGATCATCGCCATTCAACCGGAGGAGGGCATTTTGCTGCGCTTTGAGGCCAAATACCCGGGTCCCGCCATGCGTCTCTCTCCGGTAATCATGCAATTCTACTACCGGGAGGCCTTTCGCATCGTGCCGCCTGAGGCCTATGAAACCCTGTTGTTGGACGTGGTGCGGGGGGACGCGACCCTCTTCATGCGGGCCGACCAGGCGGAGGCCGCCTGGGCGGTGGTGGCCCCGGTCCTGGAGGCCTGGGGGGGCATACGGCCCACGGATTTTCCCAACTACCAGGCCGGCACCTGGGGGCCGGAAGCCGCGGACAATCTGCTGGCCCAAGACGGCCGGAGCTGGGCGATGCCCACCTTCCTGCAATGCCAGGAGGATATCGCGGTCTGCCGGGTCACCATGGCGCCTTCGTCATAGCTGAAGCAGACATTATCTTGTTTTCAGGGTTTTTGAATTTTGTTAAACTAACAAAACAACCAGCAAGTTCTGTGGGGATGCAACAAATGGAATGGTTGAAAAAGATAGCTCCGCTAATCCTGGTAATCTCGGCACTTAACGCCATGCCCTCCGACTCTTGGGGTTCCGGGCCTGCGTCGGGAACACCGGCTCCCAATTTTCTGGTGGAATCGGGGGACAACAAGAAACTCACCCTGGATATGCTCCGGGGGAAGGTGGTTGTTCTCTTTTATGAAGACCGGAAGGTCACCAAAAAGAATATCGAACTAAAAAATGAATTGAAGCAATTGTACCGGTCGCAACCCGCCGACGTCCAAAAGGATATTTTCCGGCTGGTAGTGATCGATTGTTCCGAAGCTTACTGGCCCATCACCCCCATCTGGAAAGACCGGCTGGTGGAGAACTCCCGGAAGGAGGGCTTCACCATTTACGGCGATTGGAACAAGCAGATGCTGGCGGACTATAGTCTTAAACCCGGTGAAAGCAATTTTATCATTATCGACAAGCAGGGCATCGTCAGGTATACGGCCGCCAGCAAGGTAGAAAACGGCCAATTCGAGAAAATCAAAGGCATGTTATACTCCCTGGTGCAGAAAGATAACCGATGTGCGGCGAATTAAACCTCTTCCCCTCCCTGAGAGTGCCGGCCGTTTGCTGCGCCATTTCCGGCAATTGATTGTCAATCCAACCGCAAACCGAAAACCGTAAAAGGCTCCACGACAAGATGGCTAAGTGATCCTCCAAACCTTCTCCAACCTGGAAGCTTTAAGCCAAGCCGCAGCCGCGCTCTTTGCCCGCCTGGCCGCGGTGGCGGTTAAATCCCGGGGGCGCTTCAGCGTGGCCCTCTCCGGGGGGAGCACTCCCCGCCGGACTTATGAAATCCTGGCCCAACCCCCTTTCCGGGAGGAAGTGCCCTGGAACCGCATTCATGTATTCTGGGGAGACGAGCGCTGTGTGCCGCCATCCGACCCCAGAAGCAACACTCTTATGGCTCGGAAAGCCTGGCTCGATCAGGTGCCTGTGCCTCAAACCCAAATCCATCCCATCTCCTGCCAACTCGACCCCGGAGCTGGGGCCCGGGAATACGAGTCGCTTCTCCGGGATTTCTTCGGGAGTTCGCCGCCCTGCCTGGACCTGGTCTTGCTGGGGCTGGGGAAAGACGGCCATACCGCTTCCCTCTTCCCTGATAACCCCGCGCTTCGAGAGCGGGAGCGCTGGACTGCAACCGTGCAGGTCCCTGGCGAGGATATCCATAGGGTCACTCTCACCCCGGTCTTAATCAACCGGGCCGCGGCAGTGGCCTTTCTGGCGGCGGGCGCGGCCAAGGCCGGCGCGCTCAGGGAGGTGCTGCAAGGCCCCCGGGGTCCCTTACGCCTGCCCGCGCAAGTGATTAACCCGGACCAAGGCGAACTCTATTGGCTGGTGGACCGGGAAGCGGCAAAAGAAATAACGATTCGCCACAGAGACACAGAGGCAAAGAGACCCAGAGAATGATTTTCTGCAATTAATTATGCCGCTCTGTATAATTCGACATCAAACGATTTTGTTGTAGCGAACCTTGCGTTCGCCCGGCAGCGTTCGGGGCGAACACAAGGTTCGACCCAACATGTCCTGCTTGGGGTGGATAATCAGGGCGGGGATGCTTATTATCTTAAAAAACCACCTTGTCTGGGGGAGCCATGAAGAGAATGCGCAAAATATCAACCTGGCTGCCGCTCTTGTTGTTGCTGGCCGCCGGGCTGGCGGGGCTTTACGGGACGGCTCTGGCTCAGCCGGGGAGAGCCCAGGGGCCGGCAGTGCCTCCCCAATATGAGGAAGGCCAGGAGGAGGCACCGGCAGCGCCGGGGTTCCGCGGGGCGTTGGATATCCGCCTCAGATCCGGGGAGGGAAAATTGAATCCGCCGGCGGAAATGGTCCTCAATAACCCCGCGGGAGAAAGCGCAGGATTCGACCCCCGCTACAACTATACCTACCAGGAAATTCCCGGGGGCACTTATAAAAGGATGGTGGTCAACGGCTACCCCAGTATCGAGGAGACGGTGTTATATATCGATAATGCGGTCGGCGGCGCCTACAGCCTGCGGGTCATCGGCACAGATTACGGCCAGTATGCCCTGTCCATGAAGGGCTATGACCGGGATATGAGCCACGCCGACCTTCTGTTTACCATCATGATCCAACCGGGAGACGTCCACCACTATGTCATCAATTATTCCAATGTGGGGGGCGCATCCCTTAATGCCCGGCGGACCCGGACCAGAGAGTGACGTGGAAAGGTAGCCTCACGCCAAGATGCAAAGCAAAGCGCAAATATTTAGAGTCGTATCCAAAAGTTTTTTCTGGGGCGAACCTGGTGGCCGCCCCTTTGTACTACATGTGCTTAATCAGATTCTGACCGAATTCCGAGCAGGACACCTCTTTGGCCCCCGGCAGTTGCCGGGCCAGGTCGTAGGTGGCCACGCCTGCGGCCAATACCTTGGGCAAGGCCTGGTGGATGAGCTGCGCGGCTTCGTTCCAGCCTAAATATTCCAGGAGCATGGCCCCGGAGAGGATGAGGGAGCCGGGATTGACCTTGTCCATGCCCGCGTATTTAGGGGCGCTGCCGTGGGTGGCCTCGAAGATGGCGCAGCCGTCGCCGACGTTGGCTCCCGGGGCCATCCCCAGTCCCCCCACCTGGGCCGCCAACGCGTCGGACATGTAGTCGCCGTTCAAATTCGGGGTGGCGATCACCGCGTATTCCTCGGGGCGCAGCAGGACCTGCTGAAACAGGTTGTCCGCCAGCCGGTCCTTGAGGACCACCTTGCCGGCCGGGGCCTGGCCCTGGTGGCGGCTCCAGAGTTCGGCCTCGGACACCACCCGGTCGCCGAATTCCAGGGCCACTTCGTAGCCCCAGTTCTGGAATGCGCCTTCGGTATATTTCATGATATTGCCCTTGTGCATCAGGGTGAGGCTGGCGCGCTGATGTTCCAGGGAGTATTTTAAACCCATGCGGATCAGGCGCTTGCTGCACCGCTCGGTCATGGGCTTGATGCCGATGGCCGCGCCCTGATCGATGGAGCAGCCCAGTTCCTGGTTGAGAAAATTGATGAGGCGGCGGGCTTCGTCGCTGTTGGCCTGCCATTCCACCCCGGCGTAGACGTCCTCGGTGTTTTCCCTAAAGATCACCATGTCGATCTTCTGGGGCTCCTTCATGGGGCTGGGCACGCCTTTGTAGTAGCGCACCGGCCTGATGCAGGCATAAAGGTCCAGGACCTGGCGCAGGGTGACGTTCAAGGACCGGAAGCCGCCGCCGATGGGGGTGGTGAGGGGGCCTTTTAGGGCCACCCGGTATTCCCGGAGATCGTTCAGCGTCTCCACCGGCAGGTAGCTGCCCGTGCGTTTATAGGCCTTCTCCCCGGCCAGGACTTCCTGCCAGGCAATGCCGCGCTTCTTGCCGTAGGCCTTGGCCACGGCCGCGTCCAGGACCGGCTGCGTGGCCCGCCAGATGTCCGGCCCGGTGCCGTCCCCTTCGATGAACAGAACCACCGGATGCTCCGAAACCTTAAGGGAGCCGTCCGGGTTCAGGGTGATTTTTTCGGGTTCGTGGTGTGGCATATTTTTTCCTCTTCCAGAAATTTTCCTTGACCGTTAATAATATCAGTTTAAGGAAAAATCGCCAATTCCCAGGGGTTAAGATATTTCAAGCCGGTTTGCCCCCCAGCGCCCACAGCATGGTTTCGCCGCCGATGGTCAGGTTTTCCAAAGCCAAGCCGGAAAAACCAATCCAGGTCAGAACTTCCTGATATTGCGCCTGAGAATAATGGCAATAGGGCAGCCGGTGGTTCTCAAAGGTGATGGTTCCCTCAAATTCATCTTTGCCGGTGTACTCTTTGGAGGCTAAGGTAACGTAAGTATGGCCGCCAGGTTTAAGCAACTGGTAAATTTTCCGAAAAACTTTCGTTTGATCCTGCTTATGAAGGTGAAACAGGGTATAAAAGGAGGTTATCAGATCAAAGGAGTCCGAGGGAAAATCAACGGCCATAATATTCATTTTCAGAAACCGAGCATGGGGCACTCTCTTTCTGGCCAGATCAATCATGCGCTCCGAAAAATCGATGCCGATGACCTTGTGGCCCCTTTCCGCAAAAAACCGGCAGACCGGCACCCCGTCCCCGCATCCAAGATCCAAGACCCGCTCCTGGTGACCGAGCAACCCGGCCAACTTCTGCAGTTGCCGGTCATTGTTGAACCGGCCACGGTTTTGAGTGTACTGGGCCGCCATCTCGTTATAATGTTTCCGAAGATAATCAGGATCAAAATAATCAATCATCAGGCTTCCTAGGGCTTAATCTCGTTTTTCTGCGATGTTTCCCTGCGCTCTTTAAAAAACGGCATATTGGTGACTTTTCCGGAATTCTCTTTAGCTGTTCATGACAAGGGGGCCAACTCCACTCTTCCCCAGACGCCCAATTTATCCCCCACGATGACCACCGCGCCCAGGATCTCCGGGACGGTCCCGGCCCACTCCAGGGCGGTATTGATGGCTGCCGCGTCCGGCACCCGGTTGCCCAGGGCCGTGGCTGCGGCGTCCGCCAGGGCGGTGTTCTCCGCGATGACGCAGGCCGCGTCCGCCTTGCCGAAGCTTAAGGAATGCCCCACGGTGCCCGAGGAGGTGCAGACCCCCAAAGGTCCCCAGCCCGGGTCGATCTTCAGCCCCACCCGGCCGCTTAACGGTGATTTCCCGGCAAAGAGGCCGATGGTAGCCGGATTTTTTATATTAAGAAAAATATCGCCCCCGTTTTCCACGATCACTTCGCCGCTCAAGGGAGCCAGGGCCCGGCCCACCCTTTCCGCCAACGCCCCGGCCACCGCGGCCATGGGGCCGACTCCGGTTTTGGCCGCGGCGCTAATCATTTCCCGGGCCACGGCCGGGGCAAAGGGGTCTTGAGGCCAGGGGGCCAGGGCCTCCAGGAAGCCGGGATGTCCGGCGAGGTAGCTCTCCAACTGTTGCCGTTCCTGGAGGATCGTCTGGCGTACCTCCGGGGTGAAATCCCGGACCGCCAGGACCCAGAGGTCGGTTTCCTTCACCGCCACCCGGAAACCCGTTAATCCTTCCCGGGCCATGCGGGTGCGGTAAGTGCGGGGTTCGTAGGCCATTAACTTTGCCTCGGTTTTTTCTCTGCGCCCTCTGCGTCTCTGCGGTGAATTTTTTTAACCGTAGAGACGCAGAGGGCGCTGAGAGAACATTTTAAAAAAGAGCGCCCTTCAAGGCGATGATAATCACCCCGCCGCACATCAAGATGACGCCTAGCAGCCGGGGCAGAAATGGCCGCTCCTTAAGCCACATGCCCCCCAGCAGAACGCTGAATAACAGGCTGAGTCGTTTTACCGAGATCATATAGGCCGCGGGAGCCAGGGTGAAGCCCCGGGCCACGCTCAAGATGCTGAGGGCCACGAAAAATCCCATAAGCAGGCCCCACCCCCAAATGAACTTGAGAGTCAAGCCCCTGGGCTCCCGGACCAGGGGATACCCGCCCAGCATAATCCCGCCCAGCAGCATGGGATAAAAGACCCCGAAAAAAGCCGGGTCCGAGTGCAGCACCGCCTTTTTAAACATCGCCGCGGTTAAAGAATAGAGCAGGGCCACCCCCAGCATCAACCCGGGGCCCCGTTCCCGGATCAGGGCCTTAAAAGGCGCCCAGAACCCGGTCCATTCGGACCCCATACTCAAGATATAACTTCCCCCGGCGATGGCCGCCACCCCCAGCAGCCCCCAGCGGTTCAGGCCCTCGCCTAAAATCACCTGCCCGGTGAGGATCATGAATACCGGGGTGAAGGCCAGAAAAGGGATGCACAGGGACAGATGGCAGACCCGCAGGGCTTGCATGTACATCAGCATGGCGGCCAACTCCAGGGGCACCATGGCCGCCACCGTCCACCAAAAAGCGGCGTCCAGCGCCGGCCGGGTGAGGCCCAACCCCACCAGGGCCAGGAAAGGCAGAGTAAAGAGAAGGCGGGCCAATCCCATGGCATACGGGGACAGATGGGTCAGATGCCGTTTGGTCACCGCATCCGCACCCGCGTCCCCGATGGCCGCGGCCAGGCCGAAGAGGAGCCATGTGCCTATGCCCAAGGCTGATCCTTTCGAGAATTTTAAAGGTTTTGTTGAGGGATAAGTGATCAGTAATCAGTAATCAGTGATCAGTAAAAAAAGCCAGGCCACACCGATTACCGATTACTGATTACTGATCACTGATTACTTCAACTGCCCTTCCTCTATTGCATTACTCAACGCTACAAATTGCGCCACACTCAACGTCTCCCCCCGCCTCCCCGGGTCGATCTCCAGGGCTGTGAAAATGGCGCGCAGCTTGTCCGGAGTCAAGCCGAAATCTGCGGCCCGGCTCACCAGGGTATTGTTCATGGTCTTGCGCCGGTGGGCGAACGCGGCCTTCACCACCCGGCTGAGCAAGGCCTCGTCGTTGGCCGGCGGCGCGGTCTGCCGGGGGGTCAGGCGCAGCACCACCGAATCCACCTGAGGCGCCGGATAGAAGTTGGCCGGACTCAGGGAAAAAATCCGCTCCAGGGCAAAGTGGTACTGCATCAACACCGAAAGCACGCCGTAATCTTTGGTCCCGGGAGGGGACATAAGGCGGTCCCCCACTTCCTCCTGCACCATAAAGACCGCCTGGCCCACGGCCGCTTTGGCCTCTACCAGTTTGAAGAGCAAAGGCGAAGTGATCTGATACGGCAGATTCCCCGCCAGGGTCAGGGGTTGCGTTGAGTTTTGGCTACATTCTCGGAAATCAAAGGCCAGGGCGTCCCGGCAAAGAATCCGCACCCGGGGGTTCTCCAGGAAAAGCTCTTCCTCCAGGAATCTCGCCAGGGCCGGGTCCCGCTCCAGGGCCACTACTTTTGCGGCTTCCTGGGCCAGGAAAACGGTGAGGGCCCCCAGGCCGGGGCCGATTTCCACCACCGTCTCCTCCCCGTGCAGGTCCAGGGCGGCGACGATGCGCCGGGCCTGGTGCGGGTACAAGAGAAAGTGCTGGCCCCAGGCCTTCCTAGGCCTCAGGCCCAGGCGACGGAGCAGGGTCTTGGGGGAGGTGAAAGCCACCGGCGGCCTTTCGGGCCTTTTGCTGCCTGTAGCGCTTTACGGCCCAGAGGGTGAGAAAATAGGAGACAATGGCCGGGGGAACGGCGATGAGCAATCCCCCCGCCTGCAGGGCCAGGCCGCCCCGCCATAAAAGGTCCAGGGCAGAGTCCCAATCCCATGCCGCGGGCAGGTGCAAAGGGCCGCAGGGGAAGAGCAAATGTTCCCCTACCTTATAGGCGAACAGGTAGAGGGGGGCCATGGTCACCGGGTTCATGATCCAGATGCCCAGGTAGGCGGTTACCGGGGAGACGCGCAAAATGGGAGCCAGGGCGAGGACCGTAATCGTGTGAAAAGGGAACGTGGGAGTTACGCCCACGAAGACCCCAAAGGCCATGCCCCAGGCCAGCCTCCGGGGGTCGCCCTGGAGGCGCCTGAATTTCAGCCATTGGTAGCGGATGATGCGCTTAAAGCTCATGATTTCCCCGTAGCCGGAAGCGGGGGGGTCCATTCTTCCCGGAGCACCCGGCGCAGCACCTTGCCTACCTGGCTTTTGGGCAGTTCCGGGCGGAATTCGATGATTTTAGGAACTTTGTAGGCGGCCAATTGGGGCCGGCAGAAGTCCTGGAGTTCCTCGGCGCTCGGGGGGGCGCCGTCCTGGGGCACGATCACCACCTTCACCACTTCCCCCCGGTAATCATCCGGCCATCCCAGGGCCACCGCCTCCTTCACCCCGGGGTGCTGGTACAGGACCTCCTCCACCTCCCGGGGATAGATGTTGTAGCCCCCGGAAATGATCATGTCCTTTTTTCTTTCCACGATATAAAAATAGCCGTCCGCTTCCATCCGGGCCAGGTCCCCGGTATAGAGCCAGCCGTCCCGGAGGGCCAACTCGGTTTCCTCGCTCCTTTGCCAGTAGCCCTGCATGACCTGGGGGCCTCTCAGGACCAGTTCCCCCACTTCGCCCACGGGGAGTTCCCGGGCGCCCGTTTGTTGGTCCAAAATCTTGACAGCAGTGGTGGGCAGGGGCAGGCCGATGGACCCCGGAGGCCTTCTGCCCTCAATGGGGTTGATATGCGTTACCGGCCCGGCCTCGGTCAGGCCGTAGCCTTCCAGAATGCGGCAATCGGTGAGGGCCTCGAACCGGTCCCGGACCTCCAGGGGCAGGGGCGCGGAACCGCTGATGCAGGCCCACAGGGAGGTGAAATCGTAGCGGGTGATCTCCGGATGGTTGATCAGGGCCACAAAGAGGGTGGGCACCCCCGGCAGCATGGTGGGCCGGTGTTTCTTCAGGGCCTTGAGAAACATGCCGAGCTCGAAGCGGGGCAGGACAATGATCTGTGCGCCCTGGGAAATGGGCCAGTTGAGGCAGACGGTGAGGCCGAAGGAATGGGAGAAGGGAAGCAGCCCGATAAGGCGCTCTTCCCCGTAACGCACCTGGGGCAGCCAGGCGTTGATCTGGGCCACGTTGGCCAGAG
>QZIZ01000146.1 GCA_003599195.1 Deltaproteobacteria bacterium
CGGGTCACGGATCAGCCCGCAAAGCAACTCTCTTTTGGCCGCCAGCATTTCCTGCACCAAAAAACCATCACAGTCAAGACCGTCTGTCTTAGAGCGCAGTTCACCGGCCGCGGCAAGCAGTTGCTCCTCGTCCCGGATCCCCAGGTAAACCAGCCCTCTCTCGGTCTTGTGGGTGATTTTCCGCCCGTTGGCTTTTAAAACCACCGGATAGCCGATTTCCCGCGCCGCCCGGCTGATCTCGGCCGGCGAAAAAGGGTCCGCCAGCTTCTCCCGGCAAACCGGTATTCCGTAAGAAGCCAGGAGTCTTTTGGATTCAAATTCCGAAAGAGAAGCGAAACCATCCCGGATAGCCTGTTTCACCAAGTGCTCCAAGTTCACAGCTTACCCCCCCATTTTCGACCTGTATCTGTAACAAACTTGCCTGTAGGAAGCTTCATGAGTCTGATTTATGGCGCCAATTTCTCAGTTCTTCTCCCTCTCCACGATCATGGTCATGCCCATGCCGCCTCCGATGCACAGGGTGGCCAGACCACGCCGCAGGTTGCGCCGGGCCATTTCGTAAAGCAGGGTAATGATGATCCGGGCCGGCCCGGGCAACCACTTCCTTAATCACCACCACGGTCAGTTCTCCCACATCACCCGGCCGCAGTGGCGCAAGTCGTAGCCGCCCAGCGAGCGCACCGCTTCCTGGAAAGCGGGGTCGCCCATTGCTTCAAGCAGCCTCCGGATATAAGGCGTTTCCCAGTACTCCCGCAGAATACAGAGGTCATACCTTTCCTCCACCATGCCGATGAAGTCCAGGTCCAGGGCTTTGGCCGCAGCGCGGATGCCCAGCCCGGCATCGGCAGAGCCCGACGCCACAGCGGCGGCCACTGCCATGTGGGTATACTCCTCCCGGTCGTAGCCGTTTATCTCAGCCGGATCGACGCCCGACTCCTTCAGCCGGTAGTCCAGCAGAATGCGGGTGCCCGCCCCTCGCTGCCGGTTTACAAAGCGGGTACCGGAACGGGCCAGGCCGGCCACGTCTTTTATTCCCCTTGGGTTGCCCCGGGCCACCATCAGCCCCTGTTCGCGGTATGCCAGGTTGACCAGCACCACGCCCCGGCCGGGCAACATTTTTTTAATATAAGGCACGTTATATTCCCCCGACTCCTCATCCAGCAGATGCACCCCGGCGCAGTGGGCTTCCCCCCTCTGCAAGGCGGAAAGGCCGCCCAGGCTGCCTACGTGAGCAGATGAAAGAGTAGCGGCGGGATAATGCAAACGCAGGTAATTGGCCAGAACATCCAGAGCTATATCGTGGCTGCCGATAATCACAGTAGTTTCCCTGATTTCCGAAAGGGGCCGGAACAGCTCCACAACCGCCGTATCGCCGGCCCGGTAGCCTTCCGACAGGCGCGGCACCCGGACGATCCCGTCCGCCCGGATCAAAGAAGTGATTAAACCTGCTCCCCGGGCCACGGGCGTGGCCACCATCCGCCCGCCCACCTGGCCCAGCTTGACCCGCACAAACTCCTCCACACCAAGAGCGGAAACAATCTTGCGGGAGACGTCAGCCGTCACCCTCTCTCTTTCCGGCACAAGCCTGCCCAGCATCTTATAAACTAGGGGCCGCACGAAAAGCTCCAGGCAGAGGTAGGCCGAAACCGGGTAGCCCGGCACGCCGACAACCGGCGTGCCGTCCACCGCTCCCAGCACCACCGGCTTGCCCGGACGGATGGCCGCGCCGTGCACCAGCACCGTGCCCAGCAAGCGGATTACCCCTGCCGTATAGTCCTCACTGCCGGCCGATGAGCCGGCGTTAATCAAAACCAGGTCGGAACAACGCACTGCTTCTAAAACCGCTTCCTTCAAACCGCCCACATCGTCGGCCACAATCCCCACCCGCCGGACGGCAGCGCCCCACTGCTCCATCGCCGCCTTTTGTACCCGGGTATTGTAGTCGATCACATCGCCCGGCCTCAGAACAGCGCCCGGTTCCACCACCTCATTGCCGGTAGCCAGGAGAAACACCCGCGGACGGGGGTGCGCCATTACCTCTCCCACCCCGCCGGCTATCATCCCGCCCAGGTCGAAAGGACGGACGTAGTGATTTGCCGGCAGGATCATTTCGGTAGCCACTATATCCTCCCCAATAACCCGGACATGCTGCCAGGGGTACGCGGCATGAGAGATCTCGATTAAACCGGGCTCCACATAATGAACGTCCTCAATCATGATAACGGCATCACATCCGTCAGGCAGCGGGTCACCGGTATCAACCGGCACAGCTTCCCCGCCCACTTTCAACCTCACAGGAGAAGTTTCCGAAGCGCCGTATGTCTTCACCGCCGGCACGGCAAAACCATCCATGGCCGCCGCATGGTAGTGGGGAGAAGAAATTACGGCATAAACTGGCGCGGCCGTAACCCGCCCGGCGGCTTCTTCCACCGGTATTTTTTCCGGCGGCCCCGGCGCGCAGGCGCCAATTTCTGCCAGGTACCCCAGGTAGCGTTCCAGGGCCTCTTCCCACGGCATGTCATCCAGATAGACATCCCGTTTCATTTGCTTACAACTCCTTCCTGCAATCTAACCCCTTTGCCGTGTCACTGCGAGCCTTAAGGCGAAACAATCCCTTATCTTGAAACTGCCCCGGCCGACTCCGGCAGCCCCGCAACAAAACCCCAGGGCAGTCTTTCAAGCCCCGAAAAGTTTCACCGCCACCGCTTCGCCCGCTTCCACCCCTTCCTTCCCGGCCGGAATGCGGGCGAGGCCGTCGGCATAGGCCACGGTGGTAATCAACCCGGATTTACCCGGCACCGGCTCGGCGACCAACTCACCGTCCCGGACGCCGAGCCGCACCCGCACATAGTCCTCCCGCCCGGCTGCCGAGCGCACGTTGCGGGTCAGTCTCGCCCGCAGGGGAAATTCCAGCTCGTTTTGCGGGTACCTGCCGGCCCGCAACAGCGGCGCCACCAGCAATTCAAAAACAACCAGCGCCGAGGCCGGATGCCCGGGCAGGCCGAAAACCGGTTTGCTCCCCACCACCGCTCCGACGGTAGGCTTGCCCGGCTTCACCGCTATGCCATGAAACAAAACACCGGGTTTGCCCAGAGTATTGATCACCCCGGCAGCCACGTCCCTGGCGCCGACCGAACTGCCGCCGGAAACCAGCGCCATGTCGTTTTCGTCCAGCGCTCTTTCCAGAACACTTTTCAATTCCGCAAAATCATCCCGCACAATTCCGTACAAACCGGGCCGGCCGCCGGCAGCAACCACCGCTCCGTACAGCGTATAGGTGTTGATGTCCCGCACCTGGCCCGGCCGGGGCGCCGCATCCGGCGCCACCAGTTCGTCCCCGGTCGAAATAATGGCAACCCGCGCAGGCGAAAAAACAGCCGCCCGGCTCACACCGGCAGCAGCCAGCAGACCCAGGTCCTGCGGCCGGATGCAGTGCCCAGCACGCAAAATAACGGTATCAGCCGCCACATCCTCACCGCGCCGGATTACGTTTTCACCCGGCGCTACCGGGCGGGTTACGCCGATGTTAAGCCCGTCCAGTTCTTCGGTATACTCCACCATCACCACCGCATCGGCCCCCGGCGGCAGCATCCCGCCGGTAGCAATCCGCCAGGCCCGTCCGGCAGCCGTCCCGCCCTCAGCTTCCCGGCCCATCAGCACCTCACCGGCAATTTCCAGATAAGCCGGCAACCCGTCGGACGCCCCGTAGGTATCCTGCGCCCGCACCGCAAAACCGTCCATGGTAGAGCGGTCAAAGCCGGGCACATTATCAACAGCCCGAATATCTTCAGCCAGGCGGCGGCCCAGGCTCTCCAGCAGGGGCACTTCTTCCCGCGGCTGCCCTTTCCCGGAATAAGAGCCCAGCATCTCTCTCGCTTCCCGCACCGAAACAGCTTTAAAAAGTTCCATCAAGGTCCCCTCTCCGTTCCTAGAAACACCCCAGTTCACATTCCCTGATTCTTATTTTTAAAACGTCGGCGGCCTGCCCGATCAAACGCGGCGCCACACCCAGTTCAACAGCTAGTTTCCTGGCCGCCGTACAGGTAATCCGCCCCTCTTTTGCCGCCCGCCTGACCGCCTCCAGGATCTCAGGCTTCAGCTCCGCCACGTACTCCCCCCTCTTTCTCTATAATACACCGGATTTTTACTAAATTATTATGCATTCAATTCAGCCTGTTCCGCCCCCCAGGGGACAAGGTTTTCCCTCCTTTGGATTTCCGCGCCGAACACTTCCCGCAGGAGGCCGCTTTTAATAATTCTTCCCTTAAACATCACCGCCACATTCGCCGTTAAAAAAGGAATCTCCGTGTAGTCATGGGTGACAAAGAGGGTGCTGACTTCCGTATCTCTCAAAATCGCGCCCAGATCATTTAAAAGAGCGTTTCTTGTGGGGAAATCGAGAGCGGCAAACGGCTCGTCCAAAAACAAAACCTCCGGTTCCAGCACCAGCGCGCGCGCCAGGCTGGTACGCTGGGCCTCCCCGCCGGAAAGATGACGGGCCCGGCGCAAGGCCAGATGACCGATGTCCAGGCGTTCCATCCACAAAGCAGTTCTTTGCCGGGCTTCCTTATCCGGCACTTTCCTGATCTTGAGCCCGACGGCAATATTTTTTTCCACCGTCGTATCCAGCAAAAGAGGCTCCTGGAAAACCACGGCCATCCGGCGCCGCAGGGAAATCAACCGGCCCGGCGTAACCTTTTCACCGCTAAACAACAGGGTTCCTCCCGAAGGGCGTTCCAACAAAGCCAGGGTCAATAAAAGGCTGGTTTTTCCGGCGCCGTTGGGCCCGATCAGGGCCAGCACCCCGCCTTTAACCAAACCGAAATTTTCCACGGCAAAAATTTCCCGCCCGCCTCTGAGCAGATGCAGGTTCCTGGCTTCCAAAACGCAATTCATGATTTCCCCCCCTGCTGGAGCAAGGTCAACAGAGCAACAATGGTAAAAGAAAGCAGCAGCAGAATAATACTCAAAGCAGCGGCAATCTCAAAATTACCCTTGGAGACTTCCAAAACCGCCGCCGTGGTAAGCACCCTGGTTTCCCCGCGCACGTTACCGCCGACCATCATGGAAGCTCCCACTTCCGAGACAACCCCTCCGAAGCCGGCAATCACCGCCGCCAGCAGACCCAGCCGCGCCTCCCGTAAAAGCAGCAGCAGCATCTGCAGGCGGGAAGCGCCGAGAGCCAGTATCTGCAGGCGGATTTTCGGATGCAGGGACTGAATGGCCGCAACGGTAAAACCCGTCACAATCGGGGAAGCAATAACAGCCTGGGCTACGATCATGGCCCAGGGAGTATAAAGGATTCCAGTAAAGCCGAGAGGACCGTAGCGGTTTAAAAGCAACCAGGTCGCCAGGCCGACCACCACCGGCGGCAGGCCCATGCCGAAGTTTACCACAGTGATCACCAGACGGCGCCCTGAAAATTTCGTCAAGGCCAGCGCCGTACCGGCCGGCACCCCGATCAGCACGCTGACTAGGGTGCTGATCCCCGATACCTGCAGGGTGCGCAGGGTAATCTCTCTTACCTCGGGGTCGGCGCTCGCAATAAGTCTTACCGCCTCAATTAATCCCTGGCCGATTGTGCTCAAAGCTCCTCCATCTTCTTGCCGGCGTCGGGCACAAAAAGGGGCTGGCCGAATTTCTCCTTCTTGAATTCACCAATCGCATTCTGGGTTTCCGGGGATATCATGAAATCAACAAAAGCTTTTGCCCCTGCCGCATTTACCCGGCTGAACTTCTCCGGGTTAACCTGCATAACGTGATAAATATTTAAAAGCGGCGCATCATTCTCCAGCAAAACAACCAGCTTCAAGTTTTGTTTCTGACTCAAGTAGGTAGCCCGGTCGGTAAGCGTATAGCCTTTTCTTTCCGAAGCTATCTGGAGGGTCTGGCCCATTCCTGTGCCCGATTCCTGGTACCAGGAGCCAGAAGGCTTGACGCCGGCCTCTTTCCAGAGGCTCAACTCCTTCTTGTGGGTGCCGGAATCGTCACCCCTCGAGATAAAGACACTTCCCTTCCGGGCAATTTCCCGCAGCGCCCCGGCGCTGCCGGTCAGCCCTTTAATACCGGCCGGGTCGTCTGCCGGCCCGGCAATAATAAAATCATTATGCATCACCAGTTGATAATTAATTCCCACACCGCTGTCTACCAGCTCTTTCTCTGCAGCCGGCGCGTGCACCAGAAGCACATCGGCTTCTCCCCTCTTGCCCATTTCCAGCGCCTGGCCGGTACCGGCGGAAATGGTCTTGACGTTGTAACCGGTCTGCTTTTCAAATTCCGGCACCAGGACATCCAAAAGACCGCTGTCAACCGTACTTGTCGTCGTAGCCAGAATGACGTCCTGCTTCCCGCCGCAACCGGCGGCCAGAGTTGCCAGAAAAACCAGCAGAGCCGGAAAGAAAACCCACCGTACCTTTGTCATGCTAATCCCTCCCCACGTCATGAATGTCAGGAAACTTTCTCTATTTTGACGGCACATACTTTAAACTCCGGAATCTTGGCAATAGGATCCCGCGCCGGGTTGGTCAACCGGTTGATGGCCACTTCCGGGTAGTGGAAGGAGGCAAAGACCAGCCCCGGGGTCACCATTTCGGTAACCCGGACAGCCACTTCCACGCCGCCCCGGCGGGAGGACACCTTCACCCTGTCTCCGTCGCAAATGCCCAGCTTCCCGGCGTCGGCACAGTTTATCTCCAGGTATTCTTCCGGGTAGGCCACTTCCAGGGCGCCGGTACGCAGGGTCATGGTGCCAGTATGGTAGTGGTACAAACGCCGGCCGGTGTTCAGGATCAGCGGGTACTCTTCATCGGGCAGCTCGTCCGGCGGGACATGTTCCACTGGATGGAACCGGCCCAGGCCGCGGCTGAATTTCCCCGCATGCAGGAATCCGGTGCCGGGATGGCCGGGGGCCGGGCAGGGCCACTGCAGGCCGCCTTTCTCCAGGCGTTCGTAGGAAATCCCGCAATACGAGGGAGTCACGGCGGCGATCTCCTTCATGATCTCTTCAGGGGAACCGTAGCTCATGGGATAGCCCATGGCGGCGGCCACCAGGCAGATAATTTCCCAGTCGGCCCTGGCGTCCCCGACAGGCTCGACGGCCTTGCGCACCCGCTGAACGCGGCGCTCGGTATTGCTGAAGGTGCCGTCCTTCTCGGCGAAGCTGGCGGCGGGCAAAACCACGTCGGCCAGCTGGGCCGTCTCGGTCAGGAAAATGTCCTGCACCACCAGGAAGTCCAGCTTTTCCAGGGCGTGAACCACGTGGTTGGCGTCGGGATCGGACAGCGCCGGGTTCTCGCCCATGATATACATGCCCCTGATCCGCCCTTCTCCGGCGCCGTCCATCATCTCGCCGACGGTCAGGCCAGGTTTGGCCGGGAGGTCTTTTACCCCCCAGGCGGCGGCAAACCTGACCCGGTTCTCCTCGACCGTTACAGGCTGGTAGCCGGTGAATACATTCGGCAGCGCGCCCATGTCGCAGGCGCCCTGGACGTTGTTCTGGCCCCGCAGGGGGTTGACCCCGCTGGAAGGCTTCCCGATATGGCCGGTCAGCATGGCCAGGTTGGCGATGGAAAACACGTTGTGGGTGCCGCAGATGTGCTGGGTAATGCCCATAGTGTACAAGATAGTGGAATTTTTCGCTTTGGCGTAGCCCCGGGCCACCTCCCGGATCACATCGGCCGGCACGCCGGTAATTTCCGATACACGTTCGGGCGTGTACCGGGCCACAGTTTCCCTGAAAGCTTCAAACTCCTCGGTGCGCTCCTTGACAAAATTCTCATTCCAGATGCCTTCTTCAATGATCACGTTGGCCAGGCCGTTGAAGAGGGCAATGTCGGTGCCGGACTTAATCCGCAGGTGATATTTGGCCAACCCGGCCACCTCGGTCTTGCGGGGATCGATCACCGCCAGGACGGCCCCCTTGCGGACCGCCTTTTTTACCTGGATGCTGATAATCGGATGGGACTCGGTGGTATTGGTGCCGGCAGCCAGGATAAAGTCCGTATCGGCAATCTCCCGGATGGTATTGGTCATGGCGCCGCTGCCGAATGCTGCCGCCAAACTGGCGACAGTAGGAGCGTGTCAGAGGCGGGCGCAGTGATCGATGTTGTTGGTGCCGATCACGGCGCGGGCCAGTTTATTCATCAAATAGTTTTCTTCGTTGGTGCAGCGGGCGGAAGACAGGACCGCAACGGCATCCGGGCCGTGCTTTTCTTTCACAGCCCCCAGTTTTTCCGCCACCAGCTTGATTGCCTCGGACCAGGATGCTTCCACCAGCTTTCCGTCTTTCCTGATCAGCGGCTTTTTGAGCCGGTCGGGGTGGTGGATAAAGCCATAACCGAAGCGGCCTTTCACGCACAGGGCGCGGCCGTTCACCTCGCCGTCGGTGGAGGTAACACCCACCACCTTGCCGTCCTTAACGTTCAGGTCAAAGGTGCAGCCGGTGCCGCAGTACGGGCAGGTAGTCCTCACTTTTTTCATTTCCCAGCGGCGTCCTTTGCCCAGCATCGCTTTTTCCGTCAGCGCGCCGACCGGGCAAACCGCCACGCAGTTGCCGCAAAAAACACAATCGGACCGCCCGAGCGAAGTATCCATGGCCGGCGCCACCTTCGTATTGAAGCCCCGGTAAGCAAAGTCCACAATATTATTGCCCTGCACTTCGGCGCACATCCGGATGCACTTGCCGCACATGATGCACTTGTTCATATCCCGCACGATAAAGGGGTTGTCCGTCTCAACGGGGTAAACGTGCCGCTCGCCGGCAAAATTACCGGCCCACACGCCGTAATAATAAGCGTAATCCTGCAGCCGGCACTCCCCGTTTTTGGCGCAGGTCAGGCAGTCCTCGGGGTGGTTGGCCAGCAGCAGTTCCAGGATGGTTTTCCTGGCCTCGATGACCGCTGAAGAATCGGTATAGACCACCATGCCGCTGGTCGCCTCGGTGACACAAGACGCCGGCAGGTTGCGCATGCCGGCAATCTCCACCACACAGATGCGGCACGCTCCCGGACTGCTCAACTCGGGGTCATGGCATAAAGTGGGAATAAAGATGCCGGCTTTCTGCGCCGCCTCCAGCACCGTAGAACCCTTTGGCACGGTAACTTCCCGGCCGTCTATGGTCAGGGTGACATTTTCCACAAAAAAGAACCTCCTCTCCGTAAGATTCCATTGAAACCTCCCGAGGTACTATTTCTCCAAAGCCTTAATCTTCTCTATCACAGCATCCAGCCCCAACGCCTCGGCCCATGATACTTCCACAAACTGCCCGTCCTTCTTGAGCTGAGGCTGCGCGGGCCGGTCCGTGTAAAGCAGTTCCAGTCCCAGCCTGCCCTTGAGGCACAAGGGGCGCCCGGCTCCGGGAGCGGCGGCGGTAACTCCCACCACCCTGCCGGTTTTTATGTTTAAGTCAAAGGTACAACCAGCCTCACAAAAAGTACAGGTAACCGGTTTCTTTTCAATCTCCCAGGCGCGGCCCCGGCCAGCCAGGTTCTTATAAGCAAGCGCGCCAACCGGGCAAACCGCCACGCAGCGGGCGCAGTAAACACAGTCCGATTCGGCCAGGGGCACGTCCATGGCCGGCGCCACTTTAGTATTAAACCCCCGGTAGGCAAAATCGAGCACCGCCCGCCCTTCCACTGCGGCGCAGGTCCGGACGCACTTGCCGCACAGGATGCATTTATTCATATCCCGGCTAATATACGGGTTGGTGTCGTCTACGGGGTAATCATGCTTTTCCCCTTTAAAGCCGGGTTCCCGCACATCGTAGCGGTAGGCGTAATCCTGCAAACGGCAGTCCCCGTTTTTCTCACAGGTCAGGCAGTCGGCCGGGTGGTTGGCCAGCAAAAGTTCCAGGATCGTCCGGCGGGCTTCCACCACCGCCGGAGACCCGGTCTCCACCACCATCCCCCCGACCGCTTCGGTGACACAGGAAGCCGGCAGGTTGCGCGCCCCTTTAACTTCCACCACGCACAGGCGGCAGGCGCCGAAACCGGGGTTTTCCCGGTCGTGGCAGAGAGTGGGAATAAAGACGCCGGCGGCCGCGGCCGCGTCAAGGATACTGGTACCGGCCGGGACACTTATTGCCATGCCGTTGATAGTCAGATTTACATCGGCCAATTTGCTTCCCCTCCCTTATGCCCGCTCAACAGCGCCGAATTTGCACTTCTGGATACAACTGCCGCACTTGATGCACTTTTCCAGGTCGATGGTATGCGGCTGTTTCTTCTCGCCGGCAATGGCCCCGGCCGGGCAGGCCCGGGCGCAGGCGCCGCAGCCGGTACATGTCTCGGCATTGATGGTATAAACCAGCAGGGCCTGGCAGACGCCGGCCGG
>QZIZ01000093.1 GCA_003599195.1 Deltaproteobacteria bacterium
TATGGCCGGGGAATTCGCAGTGGTGGGGCTCACCGCCTACCTCTACGGCCGCTTTTGGGCCGGACGCTTAAAACCGCTGCATTTTCTCTCCCTGGCGCTGCTCGCCTCCGGGATCGGGCATATCCTGATGGTCTACCCATCGCTGCCCTGGTCCTTTTCCTGGCGGGCCATCCACGGTTTCGGCGACGGCCTCATCCTCATGGAATCCTACACCACCATCGCCCGCCTCTTCCACGTGGACCGCATCGGCGGCAATTCCAGCCTCATTTCCCTGGTCACCACCCTGGGGGTCTTTGCCGGCTCCCTGATGTTCGGCCCTTTGGGCGCGGCCTACGGCTACGCCTGGCCCCTGGTGATCTCCGGGGGCATCAGTCTGGCGCTGCTGCCTTTGGCTTACGCGGGGTTGAGAGAGTAGGATGCGTCTTGCGCACCATCATTCTGAGCAACTTAATTAGCCGCGCTTGGCATTCTCTGCGGACTCTGCGCCTCTGCGAGAAAAAAGGGTTTCTCGCAGAGGCGCAGAGAGCGCAAAGATGATAATGCGCAATTATTTATGTCGCTAGGTATAACCCCTGGCCCCTAATCCCTGCCTCTGTGAATAAAGTTGCGCAGGCGCTCGAAATAGGCCTTGCCGCCCACCAGGTAGGTGTCGTTATGGTGGGCTCCGGGGATCAGATAAAATTCCTTGGGTTCCGCCGCGGCCTCGAAGACCCGGCGGCCCATGTCCAGGGGGATGATTTCATCGTCCTCGCCATGGATGACCATGACCGGCACCCGGACTCCCCCGATTTTGCCGATGTTGTCGTAGGGCACCTTGGGCCGCCAGTCGAAGAGAAAAGGCAGATAGAGCCGAGCCATCTCCTGGGAGTCGGTGTAGGCGGATTCCAGGATCAGGGAGCGGCAGGGGACTTTCAGGGCCAGATCCGTGGCCAGGGCCGTGCCCAGGGAACGGCCGAAGAGGACGATGTCGGCGCCCGCCACCTTCCGGCCCTCCGCCACATACCGGTAGGCCGCGGCCGCGTCCAGGTAGGTCCCTTCCCGGGAAATGCGGCCTTCGGACCTGCCGTATTCCCGGTAATCGAAGATGAAGACCGAGACCTCCGCCTCATCCAGCAGCAGCTTGATGTTTTCCAGGCGGTGGCTGATGTTGCCGCCGTTGCCGTGGAACCATAAGAATACGGGCGCGTCTTTTTTGGGCACCCACCAGCCGTGGAGCTTCACCCCGTCCGCGGCGGCGAACCAGACCTCTTCGTATGCCATCCCGTAGTCTGCCGGAGTGCCGATGAGCGTGGGGTCGGGGAAGAAGACGATGCCTTTTTCGGAAAATTCCAGGATCATGGGAAGCCTGCCTTTTTTCACCACAAAGGCACAAAGGACACCAAGAATCACAAAGAAAATAATAGAAAAAATTAGTTTTGGCTTTGCCAAAACTAATTTTCTCATTTCTTGGTGTATCTTTGTGTCCTTTGTGTCTTTGTGGTGTAATTTTCTCTTCAGAAAAAGTACCCGATTATATAGCGCAAGGCCAGGGAGGAGATAACGACCCCCAAGCCGATGCGGATGACCTTGCCGGAGATGTACTTTTGCAGGCGGGCGCCGATGTACATGCCGATGAAACCGCCGATTCCGAAGAGCGCACCCAGGGCCAGGTCCGGGTTGATGCCCATGGCGTAATAAATTCCCACCCCGGCCACGGAGGTGACCAGGGTGCCCAGAAGAGCGGCCCCGGCAATGGTGTACATGGGCAGCTTAAAGATGGCGGCGAGGAAGGGGGCGATGATGGACCCGCCCCCGATGCCGTAGGTGCCGCCGATGAGGCCCACCACCAGAGACAAGAGAAAGAGGGCTGGCGTGTTAAAGGTGAAGATCTCCCCCAAGAATTCATAGGAGACGCTCTTGAGGTTCCAGGCTGCGGTCTTGACCCGGGCCGCGGTCGGCAGGGCCTGCCCGGCGGTGACGCCGCTTTCTTTTAAGACCTGTGCCAATCTGGCCTGCACCTGGGCTTCGAACTCCAGGATTTTCGCCTTCTTGCGTTTGGCCCAGGGCGTCTGGTCGTAGAGGAGGCGCAGGCCGATATACAGCAGCACACAACCGATAAACAGCTTGAAGTGTTTCGGGTCCGGCAGCCAGTCGCAACGGATCACGGCTCCGAACCAGAGGCCGGGCAGCGTCCCGAGGATGGTGACCACAGCCACCGGCCAATTCATGCGGCCTTCCCGGAGATAGCGATAGACCCCGCTGGGGATGGCCATGATGTTGAAAACCAGGTTGGTGGGACTCACCGCGGGAGTGCAGAAACCGAGGGCGCTTACCTGGAAAGGCAATAGGAGAAAGGCGCCGGAGACCCCGCCCATGGAGGTGAAAGTGGAGACCACCAGGGCCACGAGAGGCGGGATGAGCGGGTTGACCTCTACGCCGGATACAGGAAAGAGCATAACTCATCTCTTGTGAATTTTTTCGCAATATTAATTCCTTAGCGGGATTTTTGTCAATACAAATAAGAGAGTCGAATCATAATTTTTTCAGCAAAGCAGATATCGAATCCTTCTTGACTTTGAGGAATTTGCCGCATATATATATAAGCCATATAGATTGAGGGTCTGGGGCCGATGATCTGGATTGCGCTTCTCTGTTCCTTGCTGTTGCCGTTGACGGCTTTCGGGGAGACGCGCGCCATCCAACAGGAAGGCTCCGGTTGCGCCCTTAAATGCGACATGCCTGATTACCGGTGCGACTGCTGCCAACACACCGCGTCCCATATGCGGGGCTGTAACTGCGGCAACGGCTTCATGCCTTTCCTCTCACCCGGCAAAACCGTAATTCAAAATCGACAAGCCACGCAGCACCGCCTTGAATTGATTACCCCCGTTTTCAAGGCCTTTAGCGCGGATATCTTCCATCCCCCCAAATCCGAACTCCGCTCAATCTGAATTCCTCTAACAAACGGCAGTAATCGACTGTTCTCCGGGTGAGCCGCGGCTAATATCCGGAACACCGTACATCCGGTTTCCGCGCCACGCTCTGACAACTTGAGCAATACTCAAGTTTGGCTGGGGATAGGTATCTCTGTCCCCCGGAGATTCATCGCCTGGTCTGATTACTCACGAATTCAACCAGGCTAGAATACAACTAAAAGGATCTAACACATGAAAAAGATAAAGAAATGGCTCCCGGCCCTGGTTCTGGCCGCGGCCTTGGCTGTCGCTCCGTCCCTGGAAGCTCTTGCCTGCGGTGGCGGGGGCGGCGGCGGCATGAGTGGTCACGGCAGCATGGGCACGGATTCCTCCTGCACGACGACTGGGGAGGGCACGATGGGCTCTTCCGGGCATATGGGCCAGGGTATGATGAGCCAGGGAATGATGGGGGGCTCCGGCGCCCCGGCCGGTTCCTGGAGCGCCTCGGGAGGGACTGGCGCCGGCAGCGCGTCCGGGCACATGGGATCAACGGGTTCCATGGACCATAGCCAGATGGGGCACGGCAGCGCCGGGACATCCCGGTAACCTCGGCCCTCAACCGGGCCGGTTCCCGCAAAATCCGGTTCAGGGGTTGAGGCGCAAACCTAAGGAAAACAAGGGGCGGCCCTGGCGGGACGCCCCTTTTTTATGGGATTAAAATGACAAATAAACTTGACAAATAGTATAGTAATTTTATACCTCTCTGGTCTGAGAGGTTTACCGATGAGTTCCGGGAATGGCCACATAAATGTCTAAGTGCCAACCACGCCTTAAAATTATCAATCGCCTGCATGTCTGGCGGGCGGAACACCGCCTGACCCAGGAGCAGCTTGCCAAAGAAATAGGCGTAACCCGGGCCACCATCGTGGCCATCGAAGGGGGGGGCTACAATCCTTCTTTGGAGCTGGCGTTTCGCCTGGCGCGTTATTTTCAGGCCGACATAAATGCGATTTTTGCCATCGAGGAGGAGGAGAAATGAGCAGGTTGGACTCAATACTGTTAAAAGTTTTCCTGTACGGTCTTCCTTTGGTGATTATCCTGGCCGTTTTTGCATACTTTTACAGCCTGGGAACCATTAACCAAACCGCCGGCAATTTTAAGCTGATATATAACTGTGCGGGGCTCGTCTTTGCCTTATGGATGCTGCTCTCGATTTATCTGAGCGTCCGGTTGATGTTTTCCGGCTCCTTCAGAAATAAGGTATTGGCCAGGCTCACCTTCATCAGGGAAAGTGACGAACGCGAAGTGATGCTGACCGGGAAGGCGACCAGAACCACCTTCCTGACTTCGCTGGCCATCCTGATTTTCCTGTTTTGTCTTTCCTGCTTTCAGGTTTCCATTTACCGGGTGCCCCCGGAAAAAGCCGTTGACGGCAAAACCGGGGTGGTTACCTTGGGATTCGGCTTCAACCTGTTGGCAGGCTCCAAACCCGCTCCGCCGGATGAAGCCGTACAGAAAACGGATATCCTGTCCTACACCGGCCTGCCCGTCTCCAGCACCGCGGTGATTCTGTTGTTAATCATCTGGCAGATTATTTCTTATAATTATTCTATACAGAGATTAATAAGGAATGGACACCGGAGCGGGTGACCCCGGATAAAAATGCTGAAAATTTATCAGGGGTAAGGAAGAAAAAGGCGCCCCGGCGGGCCGCCCCCTGTTATTTCTCCCCCCGGCTACCGTCCGGCTTCGGAAAAAAATCTTGACTTCGGCCTGAATGCTTGCTACAAGGCCCTTAATTAATTAATAAAATCCACCCCACAAAGAGACATGGAGGGTCTCACGAACCATCACGGATCTGAACCGGCTGGAGCCGGTCAATCCCCTTTCCCGGACGTCGCCATTTCTCCAAAGGCTTCCTTTATTTAAAGATCCAGGTCCATTTAATTCAATTCCGGGCCTATAATTTCTCTTCCTTTAACCTGTTTGAAAAAAGGAGAAGCGTCATGAAAAAGAAAATGATTCTTTTGACATCGGCCTTTTTTATGCTTTTCCTGGTTTCAGGGGCGGTTGCCGCAGAATGGAATGTTCCCGGCGATTTTGCGGCCATTCAAGAGGCGATCGATTCCCCCAATGTTGTCACCGGTGACCGCATTAAGGTGGGAGCCGGAGAACATGCCGGCGCGCTGGTCACCAAGGCGGTGGAGATTAAAGGTGAGGACGGGGCCGCCATTGCCAGCGGCCCGCTACATCCTGCGGGGCTGGTTCAGGGATTCAGAATCATGGCCGGAGGCGGAGGAGCAAGTATTAAAAACCTGAAATTCACTGTGGATCTGGCCATTATGAACGGGGGGGCCCAGGATAATGTGACCGTCAGGCATTGCGTCTTTCTTAACGCCATCCAGGCGGTCTCCAATTGGCGGGGAAGCGGTTGGGATATCAGCCATAATAAGATCATCGATCTCAGGACCTGGAACGGCGGCGGCATCGGCATCCTTATCGGCGATTATAATGGGGGGACCGTTCAAGACAACGTGGTATTGCACAATCACATCTCGGGAACGCTCCATGTCGCCGCTAATGACGGGGGAGGATATAACGGCTCGGGCATCGTGCTGTATGCCGATTTCCGTTGGGGCCGGTTGGGAACCCAATCCCTGACCCATAACCGGGTCTTGAAAAATAAGGTGGCTTTGGTCAGCGACACCCCTGACGTGGTGGATGTGGCGGCATTCGAGATGACCGATACCCGCGATGACCCTGATTCGATTGTTATCGCGGACAACGCCGCGGTTTCTAATAATTTCCGGGGCACCGCCCAGCAAATCGATCTAACCCCGGACAACCTGGACCAATATAATCTAATCCTGATGAACCAGGGGCGTAAGCACGGTTGGCCGCATATGAAATACTTTAAACATCATCGAAAAATGTTTAAGCCCCATGACGACTAGGACTGTTTTCCGTTTTCTGTTTTCTGTTGAAAGAATTCTTTGAAATAAAAGGGGCGGTCCGGCGGGCCGCCCCTTTTTGCGTCTTGGCGCGAGGTTCTTCTCTACTCCCAGGATTCCTCTATCTTGGTGAGGATGGCCAGTTTGACGGGACGAACCTTGCGGTAGACCTCGGCCGGGGGCCGGACTTCGCCGTCCACGGTGAGGAGGTCCTTGTCGATGGAGATATCGAAGAGCCGCTCGTTCTCCTGGAGATAAGGGAGGATCAAGTTCCAGTCGGCGTCGCTCAAAGGCACCAGTTCACCGCCGTTCAACTGTTCGTCCACCAGTTGGTGATAGGGGTCCCGGATGTAAATGGCGCCGCCGGAGGCCAGAGAAAAGAGGTTGGAGCCGGGGTATGGGGTGCCCTGGGGGCGGATATGGCCCCGGGCGTCGTACTCCAGGCCGTTGACGACGACAAAGCCGCCGCCGGCAAAGGGATCGCCGGCCATGAAGGACTCCGCCAGGAAGTCCAGGGCGGTGCCGTTGATGACCACCCGGGGGCGGCCCACCGCGTTGATCAAAGGCCGGCCCGCGGCGTTCCCCAGGATATAGACCTCGCCGCCCTTGGCCCCGTACATGAAGGTCTGGCCCACGTCGCCGTGGATCACCAGCTTGCCTCGCTTCATGATCTGCCCCAGTTGGTCCTGGGCGTTGCCGTGGATCTGGATGGTCATGCCGTCGATGCCGGAGGCCACGTAGTCGCCGGTGCTGCCGTAGGCGTCGATGCGCACTTCATCCGTGTTCAGGCCGAAACCGCAGCCCAAAAAGCGCTGGCCCCGATAGCCGAAACAGATGAATTGCCGCCACCCCAGCTCGTAGGCCTCGCACAGGAAACGGGCGTCGCAGTCGTCCCCTTCCGGGGGAAAACCCGCGGCGTCCAGGACCAGTACATGGTCCGGCTTGTTCGGCGCCGCCAGTTTGTCCCGGGTGTCCCAACCCACCCGGTGGTAACGGCCGGTCCGGGATTTGCCTATTGTGGGTATGTCCTGGAAGATGGCGGTCAGTGCGTCCATCACCAGGCGCAGCAGGTGGCTGCGTTTCTTATCCCCGGGATCGTAACGCCGGTCCATGAGCAGGGTGAGGCCGTTGATGGCCGCGGCCTTGAGCTTGTCGCCCTTGCGGGCCTGGGACATCACGTTCTGCAAAAGCTCACGGAAAGTGACGTAAGACCATTGGGGCACCGCGGCCTTGACCCACTGATAGAATTCCTGTCCGCTCAAGTCTTTGAGGAGCGCGGCCGCTTGCCGGCTCAGTTCCTCGTCGGGGCCGCGGCCGATCTCCGGAGCGGCCGCGTCCCAGGGCCGCTGATACCAGGGCACCACCTTGGGAGTCCCGAATTTATCCTTGCAGGTGAGCACCCGCTGGCCGTTGTGCGGCTCCAGAGAGAAGATAAAAGCCCCGCCGTCGGTGGCGCTGCCGCCCCGGGCGTTCCAGTAGAGGTCGGCCACCGGGCAGAAACGGGGGTCCTCTTCGGCCAGGGAAGCCAGGGTGGCGTCGATGGCCTGTTTCTCCGAGCACACCAGGCCGATCTGCACTTCCCCGTCCTGGAGCGCGAAGACCTGGGGCCGGAGCATGGAGGTGTCGGTGATGCCGATGAGTTCGAATTTATTGTTCTCCGGCTCGGTCCGGGCGATGATGAAGAACCAGGGGCCGTCCGGGGAGCCGTGGATATTGGCGGTCTGGAGCTGGCGGTAGACCCGCTGCTTTTCCTCCGGCAGCAGATCGAAGTCCCGTTCGGTGGTGGGCGCCATGGATTCGATGACGTATTCCAGGGGATAGCCGTAGAGACGGTTCCAGAGGTCGAAGGTGAGGACCGCCACTTCCGTGTCCGTCAGGAACTGGGGATAAAAATGGCGCTGGCTCAGGTATTCGCTCACCGCAAAGTAATTGGCGAAGTCGCCGTTATGCACGAGGGCCACGTTGAGCGCGGCAAAGGGGTGCGCGCCCCCGGGGTGCCAGACCCGGCCCCGGGTGGGATAGCGCTGGTGTGCGATCCAGATGTGGGCCTTGAAATCCAGGAGCTGATAGTAAAGCGCCGCTTCCTCGGCGTAGCCCACGATCTTTAAGATCATGATGTTGCGGCCCTGGGAGAGGACAAAGGCCTTCTTCTCGCCCAGGGAGGCGTAATACGCTTGATTGAGGCGGTAGCAGTTCTGGGCCACGAACTCGTCTTCCACCTTGCGGGTGGGGATGCCGTAGAGTTTGTTGGTCTGAATAAAATGCTGCAAGACATCCGCCTTGACCCGCACGAAATAGCGCCAGACCTCCGGGGGGCAGACCTCCAGGCCCTTCAGGTCCCGCCAGTTGTCCATGGCGGGGATGCGCTGGGCATGGTCCACTTTAAAGACCGGGGTGATGAACTGGGCCTCCACCGCGGCCCGGGAGTCGCTGTCCAGATAAGCGATCTGAATCAGATAATCATCGTCCAGGATCTGCTGGGTGACGCCCAGGGTCTGGGGGTCCAGGCCCACCGCGGCGATGCCGCCGCCTTTGCCGTTGCCCCGGTTGTGCATCTGGATGGAAGGCTGGAAGATATGCTTGCCGGATACCGGCACGCTTGACGCAAACCCGGTGACCCCGCAGCCGCCTTCGTCTTCGCCTTTAATTACGCGGTCGGGGGGATAAATGGGCTTAAATTCTTTGCGGGTTTCCCAGAGTCTCAGGCCATCATGATTATGATTGCTGTGTTTTTCCATAAGATTCACCGAGTTATAGTTCAAAGTTCAAAGTTCAAAGTTCAAGGTTCAAGGTTCAAGGTTCAAGGTTAAAAGCTAAACGTCATCCAGGATGCTTATTTGAATTTGCTGCCTTTGTGATCAGAGTCCTTTAGATATCGTAGAAAGCCAGCGATAAGGCGAGATGTCTCATTAGCCAGGCCCATAAGTTGGTTGAAATCCTGTTGAGACATCCTGCTGGAGTCCAATGCCACATATAAATGAGATTTCAGTTCCCCGACGGACCCCTTGGCCATGGCCAGAAATTGCTTGAATTCCTTATTCCCTTCCCGTTCAAAGCCTTCCGCAATATTGGCCATGATGGAAATTGACGCCCTTCGCAGTTGGTCTTTGAGAGCAAAGTCCTTCGCGATATCCCCTTGAGCGGTAAGTTTATAAATAATTTTGGTTAGCTCTCGTCCTTTTTGCCATGCGTCAATATCCTCAAAGCGTTCAATTTTAGCCATTTATCAAAAACAAATTCAAAGCTTAAGGTTCAAAGTTCAATGTGGCGTTTAGCAGCCAAGACCCAACTTTGAACCTTGAACTTTGAACCTTGAACTATTTTTATCGCTGCCGGATATCGTCATCCACCGCTTTGTCGAAATAATCCAGATGCATCAACAAATCCGTCCTACCCACCAGTTCCCGGATGCTTCTGAGGCCCATGAGGCGCAGGATTTCTTTGATCTGCCAGCTCCAGGCGTAGTACATATTGGAGATGCGGGTGGAGCCCCACTGGATGGTCATCAGGTCCACCAATTCCGGGTCGGTGGTGGCGATGCCCCGGGCGCAGCCCCGGCCGGACTCGCAGTTGTGGCAGCGCAGACATTCCAGAGCCACCAGGTCGGCAGTGCCGATCTGCACCAGGTCCGCGCCCAGGGCGATGGCCTTGGCCACGTCGAATGCGGAGCGGATGCCGCCGGAGGCCACCAGGGTGACTTCCTCCCGGATGCCTTCGGCCTTGAGGAACTGGTGCACCTTGGGAATGGCGTACTCGATGGGCATGGCGATGTTCTTCTTGGCGATGTCCGGCGCGGCGCCGGTGCCGCCGTAGCTGCCGTCGAGCTGCACCACATGGGCCCCCGCGTAGTAGCTGCCTACCGCCACCATGTCCACGTCCGTGGGGGTGGAGACCTTCACCGAGATCAGGGCCCGGGGGTTGATCTCCTTCATCCAGTCGATATGTTTCTTGTGGTCTTCCACGGAATAGACGCTATGGAAGGGAAACGGCGAAAACAGGGCGCTGCCGGTGACGGATTCCCGCATGCGGGCCACCGCGGGGGTGACCTTATCCCCCAGGAGATGGCCGCCCAGACCGGGTTTAGCGCCCTGGGCGTATTTGAATTCGATCATCCGCACCCGTTGCAAGGTGTCCTCACGGACGCCGAAAAGGCCGGTGGCCACCTGGGTGACGATGTGCTCATCAAAGGGATACAGCTCTTCGGGATAACCCCCTTCGCCGGTGGAGACCAGGGTGTTGAAGGTCTTGGCGGCCTGGACCCGGGAAATGATGGTGTTGATGGACACCGAGCCGAAGGACATGCCGCCGCCGTACCAGGGCACCCCCACGGTCACCTGGGGGCGGCCGTCGCCCCGGCGGTTGATGTCCACTTCCAGGGAGATGTCGTCGTGGCGGATCTGCTTCC
>QZIZ01000085.1 GCA_003599195.1 Deltaproteobacteria bacterium
CTGCGTCTCTGCGGTGAATAAATTTTCCGCAGAGACGCAGAGGGCGCAGAGTTTTTTTATCCCTCAACTCCCCAAATTTTCATAAAAGGCCAGCGGCTGCAATTCCGCAGAGCCGATCTGTTTTTCCAGCGCCAGATAACTTCTGATCTCCAGGCAGAGATGGCACTTGGAGACGTATGCCTCTGTCGGTTCGAACCCCTGGGAGGCGGCATAGTCCAGCAAACCGGCGACCCCGGTGTTAAAAAGGGCGGTCAGAAGGGGATAGGCTTCCGCGTCCAGGGGCCCCCCCAAGTCCTCCGCCTTGACGGCCAGGCCGGAGCAAAGGCCGGGGATATAGTTGCCGAACAGGTCCAGGTGGAAGTGGCGGGTGTCCAGGAGTTCCCGGCAGCCTGCCCGGCTGTCGGCGCAGACGGCCTCCAGGCTGCGGGCGGGGAATGCCTGCTGAAAGGTCTTCACCGCCCGGCCCCCCAGGTGAATCCAGTAGCGCGAGGGGAGGCGCTTTAGATAATCGGCCCCGAATTTGGCGGCGTATTCTTCCAGTCCATGGGTTATCCCGTCATTAAAAGAATCGATTTCCCGGTAAAATTCGTTGATCCAGGGAAAGGCCTGAATCTCTGCGGCCCGGCAGGCGGCGATGACACTCTTGACTCGCTTAAAGGGGATGTACTCATTATGAAAGGGGCTGATGGAGATGAGCAGGGCGGCCAGCCCCAGTTTCTTCAGGCTGGTGAGCAGGGCCGCGGCTTCCTCCGGATCGATGAACCAGGAGGAATTGGTCTCCACGTACTCCACCCCCACCCCCGCGTCTCGGGCTGCGGCCAGCACCGCGGCCAGGCCCTCGGGATTAAGCAGGGGCTCGCCGCCGCCGATATGGACCGAGTGGCACCCCAACTGCCTGATCTTGCGGAAATTGGCCGCGGCCGTCTCCGCCTCGATATAGCGCTTTTCCCAGCGGGGGCCGCAGGCGTACAGGCAATGGCGGCACCTGGAGGTGCAGTAATAGTTGGTGATCAGGCCGCCGGAGGTGAGGCGGCGGAGGTGTAGGGGCTTGGGTTGGTTCATTTGTGCTCACGCAAAGACGCAAAGGCGCAAAGAAAGACGCGGATTAAATATTGGAGAATTAGGGCAGTGGAGGGTAAGGGAGGGGCTGGCGCACGACACGGCCCCTCCCCCGGAGTGAAAGACAATTACAGCTTCGCCTCCTTCACCGCGCGCACAGCTTCCTTGATCATCTGGTTGGTGTAACCCCATTCGTTGTCGTACCAGCTCATGATCTTCACCAGGTCCCCGTCCACTACCTGGGTCATCTCCAGGTCTACGATGGAAGCCCGGGAATCCCTGATAACATCGGAGGACACCAGGGGGGCTTCGGCCACGCCCAGGATGCCGGCATAACGGGGACTGGCGGCCTCTTCCTGGAAGATGCGCTTGATCTCTTCCACGCTGGTGGGCCGCTCGGTGACAAAGACCAAATCCGCCATGGAGCCGGAGGGCACCGGGCCCCGCACCCCCACGCCGTCAAATTTGCCCTTGAATTTGGGCAGGCACTTGGTGGTGGCTATGGCCGCGCCCGTAGAGGTGGGCACGAAATTGGCGGCCCCGGCCCGGCCCCGGCGCCATTTCTTGGCCGGTCCGTCGACAATGGCCTGGCTGGAGGTGTAGGCGTGGATGGTGGTCATGATGGCTTTTTTCACGCCGATGCGCCGGTCCATGACCTCCACCACCGGGGTGATGCAGTTGGTGGTGCAGGACGCGCAGGAGACGACGTTCACCCCGCCGTCCGGCTTGGTCACCCCGTGGACGATGCAGCAGACGTCCTCGCCCTTGGGGGGCGCGGACAGGTAGACCAGTTTGGCCCCGGCCTGGATATGCTTGCTCAGGCCCTCATTGTTGGTAAAGACGCCGGTGCACTCGAAGACCACGTCCACCCCCATCTTCCCCCAGGGGAGCTGGGCCGGGTCTTTTTCACTGAAGACCGGATAGGTTTTGCCGTCCACTACCAGGGCCTTGCCGCTCACCTCCACCCTTTTGTCGTACCTGCCGTACACGGTGTCATACTTGAGCAAATAGGCCAGGTTGTCCAGGTCCATCAGATCATTGACCGCCATCAGTTCGAATTCCGGGGTCTCCAGAATGACCTTGAACGCGGCCCTGCCGATGCGCCCCATACCATTAATCGCCACCTTCGCCATGTTCGACCCTCCTTTGCCATCTGCCGACCTGGGCAGGTTAAAAATTGCTATCTCTGCGCCGCCCCGGAGGCGGCCGATCCTGATGGAAATTAAATAATCATTTTATACTCCTAGACCAGCGGGGAATTCAAGAAATATCACTCATCCAAAACCTTTGACAAACCCCGCTCTTTTGGGATAATCATTTGTTGGAAATATCGACCGTTTAGCCTTAAGGAGATGCCATGGCCATTGAAGAATTTCCCCGGATGAAGCGCTTGCCCCCCTATGTCTTCGCCACCGTCAACGCCCTGAAGATGATGGCCCGGCGCCGCGGTGAGGACATTATCGACTTAGGCATGGGCAACCCGGACATGCCCACCCCGCCCCATATCGTGGAGAAACTGGTGGAAGCCGCGGGCAAAGCGGCCAACCACCGCTACTCTGCGTCCCGGGGGATCACCAAGCTGCGGGTGGCCATCTCCGACTGGTACAAGCGCCGCTTCGACGTGGATATCGATCCGGAGACCGAGGCCATCGCCACCATCGGCGCCAAGGAGGGGCTCTCCCACCTGGTGCTGGCCACGGTGGAGTCAGGCGACGTGGTGTTGGTCCCCAACCCGACGTACCCCATCCACGCGGCCTCGGTGGTCATCTCCGGGGGCCAGCTGGTAAGCATTCCTTTGACCCACGACCGGGATTTTTTTGAAGACCTGTACAACATCACCGAGTTGATCAGGCCCCGGCCCAAGATGCTCATCATCTCCTTTCCCCACAACCCCACCACCAGGTGCGTGGACCTGGATTTCTTTAAGAAAATCGTGGATTACGCCAACAAGTACGGCGTCTATATCATCCACGATTTCGCGTATGCGGATTTGGTCTTCGACGGCTATAAGGCCCCCAGTTTCCTGGAGGTGCCCGGGGCCAAAGAAGTAGGGGTGGAGCTTTTTTCGCTGTCCAAGAGCTACAACATGCCCGGCTGGCGCATGGGCTTCGTGGTGGGCAACCAGCGCCTGGTGCACGCTTTGACCCGCATCAAGAGCTACCTGGACTACGGGGTCTTCCAGCCCATCCAGATCGCCTCCATCATCGCCCTAAACGGCCCGTACGACTGCGTGGAGCAGATCGTCTCGGTGTATAAGGAGCGCCGGGACGCCCTGTGCCGGGGGCTGCACAACATCGGCTGGCGGGTGGAGCCGCCCAAGGGCACCATGTTCGTCTGGGCCCGCATCCCCAAAAAGTTCCGGCACCTGGGCTCCATCAATTTCTCCATGATGCTCATCGAAGAGGCCAAGGCCGCGGTAGCCCCGGGCTTGGGCTTCGGCGAGTTCGGCGACGAATACGTGCGCTTCGCCCTGGTGGAAAACGTGCACCGCACCAACCAGGCCATCCGGGGGTTCAGAAAGGTGATGCGCATGAGCCCCGAAGAAATTGAAGTCATCACCCAAAAATACCAGAAAAAGGGATAGCCTTTTGGTCAACGTCGGACTCATCGGCCTGGGCACCGTGGGCACCGGGGTGGCTCGGATCCTTACCGGGCGCCGGGATTTGCTGGCCCGGCGCCTGGGCACGGAGCTGGTCCTGAAAAGGGCCGCGGACCTCGACCCGGAGCGGCGGCAGGCCGCGCCCCTGGAGGCGGCGCGTCTTACTGCCAATGCCCAAGACATCCTGGATGACCCGGATATCGACATCGTGGTGGAGCTCATCGGCGGCACCACGACGGCCCGGGACCTGATCTTGGAGGCCGTCTCCCGGGACCGCCACGTGGTCACGGCCAACAAGGCCCTGCTGGCCCACCACGGCAATGAGATCCTGGCCGCCGCGGCGCAGCAAGGCGTTGAAGTGGCCTTCGAGGCCGCTGTCTGCGGCGGGGTCCCCCTGATCCTGGCCCTGCGCCAGGGGCTGGCGGCCAACCGCATCCAGGAGATGTTCGGGATTTTGAATGGCACCTGCAACTACATCCTCACCCGCATGTCCCAAGACGGCATGTCCTACGCCCAGGCCCTGGCCGAAGCCCAGGCCCGGGGCTATGCCGAAGCCGACCCCACCCTGGACGTGGAGGGGATCGACACCGCGCACAAGCTGGCCATCCTGGTGAGCCTGGCCTACTGTGCGCCCCTGAGCCTGGACCCCATCTCGGTCTCCGGCATCAGCAACTTGGACCCCCTGGACTTGCAGTTCGCCCGGGAATTCGGCTACGCCGTGAAACTTTTGGCCATCACCAGAAACGACGGGGAGACCATCGAGGCCCGGGTGCATCCCACCCTCATCCCCCGGGACCACATGCTGGCCAACGTCAACGGCGCGTTCAACGCGGTTTACCTTACCGGCGACGCGGTGGGGCCCATTTTGCTCTATGGCCAGGGCGCGGGGATGATGCCCACGGCCTCCGCGGTGGTGAGCGACATCCTGGACCTGGCCCGGAACCTGATCCGGGGGGTGAGGCGCCGGGTGCCGCCTTTGGGCTGCGACGGGGCCCTGGAATCTCCCCGCAATATCAAGCCCCTGGATGAGGTGGTGACCAACTACTACTTCCGCTTCGCGGCCCTGGACCGCCCCGGGGTTCTCTCCCAAATCTCCGGCATCCTGGGAAAACACGACATCAGCATCGCCGCGGTGATCCAGAAGGGCCGGGAGGTCAAGGGCGCGGTGCCCATCGTCATGATCACCCACGAAGCCAAAGAGGCCAACGCCAAACAGGCCCTGATGGAAATCGACCGGTTGCCCATCGTCTCCCCGCCCGCGGTCTTTTACCGCATCGAGGACCCGCACCTCCACGCGGCGCAGATTTGATAGTAGCCAGTGGCCAGTAGCCAGAGAAGGACAACCGATTACCGCCGATTACTGACTACCTACTGGCAACTGGCTACTCATCAAGGAGGAACCATGAAAGACTTTCTGGCCTTCCGCACCATGCTTACTCCCATCATCATTCAAGCCGTCTTCTGGGTGGGGGTGGCGCTCTGTGTGATCGCCGGGATGTTCTATATTCTCATGGGCGTGGGGCAATACACCGGCGGCCCCAACGTGGTGAAAGGAGTGCTCCTGCTGTTTTTGGGACCTATCGCCGTGAGGATTTATTGCGAGATTCTGATCATCTTCTTCCGGATCAATGAGACTCTCACTGAAATCAAGCATGCCCTGGAAGAGCGGCGGACCCCCAAGCAGGAGAAGCTTTTCTAATCAGAAAGAACCGGAATGTCGATGATACTGGCAAGGAGAATATTTACAGTTTGGGCGGGGCTGATGTTGGCCTGGACCGCCGCGACCCCGGCTGCGGACTTTAAACCCTACCCCGGCGCCAGGGTGGACGAGGTCGTCACCCGGGAAGCCCGCCAGGCCGCAGCCCAGAGCCCCTTGCACCCCCCGGGGATGGTGCCCACCATCTATCTGACCGACGCCCCCTTTGAGAAGGTCGCGGCCTTCTACCGGGGTTTGGGCCGGGAGTATAAAATTCCCGGCCAGGCCGGCCGGGGCCCCCAAAAACTTCCCGGCGGCCGGGAGCTTAAGGAAGCCTACTTTATCTTTGATGGCGCTAAAGACCTGGTGACTTCACGGAATTGGGCCAAAGTGCAGCGCCCTTTTGTCGGCGGGGTAAAAATGACGGGCTCCGCTCCCCAATATCAGGACATCCGGGAAGTGACGGTGATTATTCTGTCCGCGGGCAAGTAGACGCAAGTTATTAAACGCTGCAAAACATCATATCGGTGAGGAAGATTACAGGCGCCCCAATCCTGGCCGGACGGCGGAATGCGGGCCTGGGAATATCTCCTGACGGCCTGGGCATGAACAGCATCTTTTCCGATCGTATTACCGACGTTCCCAAATCTTTCATCCGGGAAATACTCAAGATTGCCGTCGATCCTTCGGTGATTTCCTTTGCCGGCGGCTTGCCGAACCGGGAATTGTTTCCGGTTGAAGAAATAAAACAAGCCGCAATCCGCGTTTTGGAAGAATACGGCCGCGAAGCCCTGCAATACAGTAAAACCGAAGGGCACCAGGAACTGAGGGAATACCTTTCCCAAAGATATAAAGATAAGCACCGTCTAGATCTAGGCGTTGAAAATATTTTGATAACCAACGGCTCACAGCAAGGGTTGGATCTGGTGGGAAAGATCTTGCTGAATCGAACCGATGACGTGGTGATAGAGGAGCCGGGATATCTGGGAGCCATTCAGGCATTTTCGGTCTATAGAGCCACTTTTAATCCGGTGCCGGTCTCCGAGGAAGGCATGGATATCGGGCGGTTGCAGACAATCATGTCCGCCAAATCGCCCAAATTGATTTATGCGGTTCCGAACTTTCAGAATCCTTCCGGCATTTCCTACTCCGAAGCCAATCGTCAGGCGGTGGCCGAACTGGTCAGAGATTCAAATACCCTGCTGATAGAAGACGATCCCTATGGAGATTTGCGGTTTGAAGGCGTGGAAAAAACCTCCTTTAAGAAGTTGATTCCGGATAATACCGTGCTGTTGGGATCTTTTTCCAAAACCATCGTGCCTTCGTTCCGGCTTGGCTGGATTGCGGCGCCAGACCGCATCATGGAGAAACTGATCATTGCCAAACAGGCCGCCGATTTGCATACGAACAATTTTGCCCAATGCGTGATCCATCGGTATATTACAGACAATGATTTCGACCGGCATATCAGCAAAATTATCTCCGTTTATGGCAGCCAGAGAAATGCCATGATTGAGAGCATCAGGCAATATTTCCCTCCAGGAATCGGGCATACCAGCCCTGAGGGTGGAATGTTCCTTTGGGTTACCCTGCCGGAGCACGTCTCTTCAATGAAGCTCTTTGAGAAAGCTATTATTGATAAGGTGGCGTTTGTTCCTGGACATCCTTTTTATATCGATAGAAGGGAAGTTAATACTTTGAGGTTAAATTATTCCTGTGTGGATGAAGAAACGATAAACATTGGCATTAATCGACTGGGGCAGGCGATAAGAGAACAGTTGGCTGAGTGATCCCTGATCCTCGGGTCCTGCAATTGCAGCATTCTCTTTTCTCAAGAAGAAGCCCTGGATGCTGTTATGGCTTTATTCAGATATGTATCAGTAATGTAAGAATAATTCTATGGTTAATACACTAAAGAATAAATTCTACCACCCATTTGTTATCTGGTTCGCCATTTGGGTGTTTATCTGTTTAGTAATGTTGTTAATTACGCTGCAAATCAATAAGATGAATTGGCAAAGCAACTTGGCGAAAGAGAGGTTGTTAAGTTATCATCACCCTTCCGGAACGTTTGCCCAACAGTTCGGTTTCTCCGGAGAAACCCGGCCCAGCCCGCAATTTTTCCCCGAGTACCGGCAATTCTTGAGTCCTGAGTCCGGGTTGACGGCGTTATCCTTCTCCCTGTTTGCGGAGGACGATGATTCGGGGTTGAGTAATTTTTCTCGGGAAAAGCCCGAATTGCAGTCTTTTCTGGACAATCTGTGGACGAAGCGTTCCTTGCTCAAGGACTGGCAAAGCGCCGCCTATGCCGGTTATGTCTACACCATCCTCAGTTATCTGATGTTTGTAGTGGGTTTCGGGGCCATCTGTATAATCACCGCCATTTATCAGAATCACTTCCGCCGCGCTCAGGACGAGCAGTTTAAGGTGGAAATCGAAGCCCGGAATCTGCACATCCAGATGCTGGAAATCAACCGCAACGCCCTGGACCTGAAAATGAAATTGCTGGAACAGAATCAGGCCCGGGCCCGGACCGCGGCCCAGGAAGCCCAGGATAACGTCAGAAACCTGGAAGAAAAGCTGCAATCGGAGTCCGACCGCAATGAAGAGCTGCAAGGCGAGCTGGAAAAGGCCCAGCTCCAGGAAAGCCGGGCCTTGACCAAGCTCCGCTCTATTAATCGGGACCGGCAAAAAATCGCCGCGGAGAAGTCGGATATTCTCTCCCGCCTGGAGGAGGCGGAGAAATTGGCCCAGGCCTCCCTTTATCTCCAGAGAATCAACAAGGCCAAGGGCAAACTCCGGCTCAACGCCTTCTGGCTGGCTTCCTATTATAAAAATCTGTCTTTTTCGCCCCGGGCCATGGGAAATCTTACGGAAGTTCAGGACGTACCCGATATTTTCCCGTCTTTGCCGGACGGCCTGGCCAAAATCAATAAAATGAGCGTGGAGACTTTATTGTCCGGAGGCAGCCTGCCCCCGAAGACCCTGGCCCGGTTCGCCACCCAGGAATTGGAGCATTTCGGGGGGCCTTTGTGGGAGTACCGCTTCTCCGCGGATGGCCGCATCTTTTTCGGGCTTTCCAAATCCCGGACCTGGAACATCGATACCATTTTGCTAAAAAGACGGTTGTCTGATAAAAAAGAGAAATACGACCGTTTCCTGGCCGAGACCCTGGGGAAGGAAAACCAGGATTTGCAGGAAGAGAATTAGGAAGAAACTTGATATGAAATACATCATTCTCGTGGGCGACGGCATGGGGGATTACCCCATCGCCGAATTGGGAGGGCGCACGGTACTGGAGGCCGCGGCCACGCCCCATATGGACGAACTGGCCCGGCAGGGGGAATTGGGCTGCGCCCGCACCATCCCTAAAGGCATGGACCCGGGCAGCGATATTGCCAACCTCTCCATTATCGGCTATGACCCGGCCCGCTACCACACGGGCCGCGCGCCCCTGGAGGCCGCGGCCTTGGGCGTGGCCCTGGGGCCGGAGGACGTGGCCTTCCGCTGCAACCTTGTGACCCTGCGCCAGGAGGAAACGGGCCTGGTCATGGAGGATTACTCAGCCGGGCACATCAGCAGCGAAGAGGCCAAGGAACTCATCACCTCCCTGGATCAGGCCCTGGGCCAAGACGGCCGCCGCTTCTACCCGGGGGTGAGCTACCGGCACCTGCTGGTCTGGCGGGAGGGCCGGGCATCCTGGCGCACCTATCCGCCCCACGACTGGAGCGGGCATGACGTCACCCAGCTGATGGAGTGGGACGGCCCGGAGCGGCCTTTGTGGGAGCTCATCCGGGAGTCCTGGGCGGTGCTCAAAGACCAGGAGGTCAACCGCCGCCGCTTGGGCCAAGGCAAAAGGCCCGCCACCTCCATCTGGCTCTGGGGCCAGGGGCGGCCGCCGCAACTGCCCACGCTGCAAGAGCGCTACGGCCTGACGGGCGCGGTGATCTCCGCGGTGGACCTGATCCGGGGCATCGGCCTGTACGCGGGCCTGAAGCCCATCCTGGTGCCCGGGGCCACGGGGTATCTGGACACCAATTACGCCGGGAAGGTGGCCGCGGCTTTAGAGGCGCTGAAGACCATGGACCTGGTCTTCATCCACGTGGAGGCCCCGGACGAAGCGGGGCACAGCGGGGAATTGAAGCTGAAGATGCAGGCCGTCGAGGATTTCGACGCCAAAGTGGTGGGGCCGCTCACGGTCGGCCTGAACGAGTTGGGGGACCATCGAATCCTGGTGCTCTGCGACCACTATACTCCCATCGTCAAGCGCACCCACACCCCGGAGCCGGTGCCCTTCGTGCTGTTTGATTCCCGCAAACGGGGCGACCAGCTCCAGTTCTACACCGAAAACGACGCCCGGGAAGCGGGGCTGCTCCTGGAGCAGGCCGCGGATTTGCTGCCGCGGCTGTTGGAAAAATAAAAGAAATCTCACGCCAAGACGCCAAGGCGCAAAGATGCCAGAAATATAGGCAGGGGCACGGCAATGGCCGGGCCCCTGCTTGGTTTCATCTGTTCGGGGTATGAATAAAACTAAAAAAATATGATCGACAGATTTACAATAACCAACAATTCTGCTGAATTTTGCAAGAGGCTCTACAGTAATCTCTTTCTTTCTCATTCTTAAAAATGCTGCTGTTTTTACCCGTTTCATCGAATTCTCCTCGTGATTGATAGTTTTCTAAAAAGTTCTTCCCTCTACCTGTTTTAAGCCTCTTCAAAGCCTTCTGTTCCTGGCTGATACGCTCTTCGACCCAAGAAGTGAAAAACGCTTGTTGAAGAAATTGCAGTTTCCGTGCCGCAAATCGTAAGACACGATAATTCCCAAAAAATACGGCTAACAGGTTGAAATTTCAT
>QZIZ01000121.1 GCA_003599195.1 Deltaproteobacteria bacterium
GTGCACCAGACCGTCGATGCCTTCGTCAATGCCGATGAAGATGCCGAAGTCGGTGATGTTCTTGATTTTGCCTTCGATCACCGAACCCACGGGATATTTCTCGCCGATCACTTCCCAGGGGTTGGGCTCCACCTGCTTCAGGCTCAGGGAAATGCGCTTGCGCGTGGGCTCCAGCTCCAGGACGGTGGATTCCACCACGTCGCCGACGGTGAGAATCTGGGAGGGATGGCGGATCTTCCGGGTCCAGGACATCTCCGAGATATGGATCAGGCCCTCTACGCCGGGCTCCAGCTCCACGAACGCGCCGTAATCGGTGAGGCTCACCACCTTACCGGTGACCCGGGAGCCCAGGGGATATTTTTCCCCCACGGTGGACCAGGGATCGGCCGTGAGTTGTTTCAGGCCCAGGGAGATGCGCTCCTTTTCCCGGTCGAAGCTGAGGACCTTGACGCTGATGGTGTCGCCCACCTTGAAGAGGTCCGCGGGATGGCGCACCCGGCCGTAAGAGAGGTCGGTGATGTGCAGCAGGCCGTCCAGCCCGCCCAGGTCCACGAAGATGCCGTAGTCGGTGATGTTTTTCACCACGCCTTCCAGGACCTTTTCTTCTTCCAGGGTGGCCAGCAGGGTGGCCTTGGCCTCGGTTTTGGCCTTTTCCAGGAGGTGACGCCGGGAGAGCACCACATTGCGGCGCTTGCGGTTAAATTTCAGCACCTTGAAGGTATACTTCTGGCCGATGAGATGGTCGGTATGGCGCATGGGGTTCAGGTCCACCTGGGAACCGGGCAGGAAACCGATGATCCCTCCCAGGTCTACGGACAGGCCGCCCTTGACCTTGGCCACCACTGTGCCTTCCACCATGCCGTCATGGTGGTAGGCGTAACTGATCTCTTCCCACACCTTGATCTTCGAGGCCTTGTTTTTGGAGAGCATGAGGGCGCCTTCCTCGTCCTCCCGGCTTTCCAGCAAGGCTTCCACCGTGTCCCCCACCTGGGCCGTAATTTCCCCCTCCGCGTTGGTGAATTCGTGGATGGGAATCTGGCCTTCGGATTTGTAGCCGATGTCCACCATGACAAAATCCTTGGCGATGGAGACGATGCGGCCCTTTACCACTTCCCCTTCCTGGACGCGGCGCAGGCTCTCCTCGTAGAGTTCGGACATGGTCTCCATTTCCGCCTCTTCAGGAGTAGACTCCGCCAACGGCTCTGAGGACGCGGCCGTGGCCATGGCCTCTTCAGTCGGAGCTTCTTCAGCTCCGGGCCGGATTTCTTCTTCCGGCTGGGTGTGGTTGATTTCCAGTTCTGTCTTTTCCATACCGTCCATTGTAGTAAACCCCCATTAACCAGTTTTCATTTCCAGCCCGGCAATTTCAGGGAAGACCTCCCTGATCCTGGCCAGGCATTGCCTTGCCACTTCTTGTGGGTTGAGATTGGTAGTGTCTATGACCAGGGCGTCGGCCGGCACCCGCATGGGGGCCGCAGCCCTACTCGAGTCCCGCCGGTCCCGCTCGGCCAGTTCCCTGGCCACTTTCTCCGTCGAGGCGTCTTCGTTCTGCCAGTCCTGGCGCCTTCTTACGGCCCGGGCCTCCAGGGAGGCGTCCAGGTAAAATTTTGCCTTGGCCCGGGGAAAGACCACGGTCCCCAGGTCCCGGCCCTCGGCCACCACCCCGCCGTTTGCGGCCAGATGCCGCAGCCTGGAGGTGACCCACTCCCGCACCGGCGGCAGCACCGCCACCCGGGAGGCCTCCCGGCTCACCCGGGGTTCCCGGAGGACCTGGGAGATTTCCCGGCCGTTTAAAAACAGGTGGAATCCTTGGGTATCCGCGGCCACTTCCGGCTGCAGCCTTTCCAGAAAGGCGCTCAAAGCCTGGGCGTCGTCGAGGCTCAGGTTATTCTCGGCGGCCTGCCACCCCACCAACCGGTAGAGCGCGCCGCTGTCCACGTAAAGATAACCCAGGGCCGCAGCCAGGAGTCTGGCCACCGTGCTCTTGCCCGCGCCGGCCGGGCCGTCGATGGTGATGATCACCCGGGGCTCAGCCATTCAACCCCATGACCCTGGCCAGGGAATCGATAAACCGCTGGTTCTCTGCGGGCAAGCCCACGTTCACCCGGACATGTTCGGGAAAGCCGTATTCCTCCATGGCCCGGATAATCACCCCTTCCCTCAACATGGCCTGGTAGACCGCCTTAGCCGGGCGGTCCACCCGGATGAGGATATAATTGGTCTGGGACGGCGTATAACTCAAACCGAGGCGCTCCAGCTCCCGGGAGATGTAAGCCCGGCCCTCGAACACCACCGCTTTGGTGCGCTCCAGAAACGACCGGTCCGTCAGGGCCGCCCGGGCCGCGACCTGGGCCAAGCGGTTGACGTTGAAGGGCAGCCGCAGCCGGTTCAGGTAATCCATCAGCAAACTGGGGCCGAAACCGTAGCCGATGCGCAGCCCGGCCAGGCCGTAGGCCTTGGAAAAGGTGCGCAGGCCCACCAGGAGCCGGTCCTCGGCGATATAGTCCAGGCTTTGGGGCACTTTGGGGTCGTCCGCAAAATCGATATAGGCCTCATCCAGCACCACGGCCACGTGCGGCGGCACTGCCGCGAGGAAGTCCTCCCACTCATGCCGCAAAAACGCGGTGCCGGTGGGATTGTTGGGATTATTGATGAGGATGAGCCGGGTCTGATTGGTCACGGCCCGGGACAGGGCCGGGAGGTCCACCCGCAGGTCCCCTAAAGGCACTTCCTTAAAGACTCCCCCCACGGCCTGGGTCAGCAGGCCGTACATCAGAAAAGTGTGGTTGGTGCTGAGCACCTCGCCGCCTGGGGGCACCAGGGCCCGGACCAGGAAATCCAGCACTTCGTCGGAGCCGTTCCCCAGGATCAGTTGGCTGGGATTCAGCCCCAGATGGCGGCTCAAGTCTTCCTTGAGGTAATAGGCGTGGCTATCCGGATAGCGGTGCAGGGTGCTTAAATTTTCCTGGATCGCAGCCACCGCCAAAGGCGACGGCCCCAGGGGATTTTCGTTGGAGGCCAGCTTGATGGCGTCGGTCAGCCCCATCTCCCGGGCCAGTTCCTCCAGGGGTTTGCCGGCCTGGTAAGGCGTGATTCGGGCGAGATGCGGCTGCACCAGGGCGTTGATCCCGGCAGGAGTCATGGAAATACCCGCAGCGGATTTATCAGGGCCGGAAACGGATTCCGGAAAAGATATGGAAGTGTCGACGGTTGTTGGTTTTAAAGGTGGTGTCGTCAAAAAGCCAAAACGCTGCTCCCTTCCCCGCGGCCCTAAGCCGCGGCGGGAGCGGCTTTCCTATAATATATTTATTTTTAGTGAAGCCAACCAGTTAGACGTGATTGCCGCTCGCCCGCGCCCTTCGATTACAAATATGTATACCTCATAATCGGAAGAAAAGCAAGGGTTTTCGCGCCGGGTGTCTTAGGGGTCCTGGGCCATTGAAGTCCAGGCTCAATTTTCCATTAATTAACTCTCCCGGGTTCCGGATTTTTCCCTTTCTCTATTTCTTTCCCCCCGGAGTTAGATGTTAATTGATGGAGATAATAAATAACATGACTATTGACTACGATAATACTAGGCAAATATACCTAGTTAAAAATGAGTAATTATGCCCATTGCCTCATATTAATTCTGATTCTATTCTAAGAAAAAATGAGGGGCAGCGACCATCCCTGCGAATTTCCCGGCCTCTGAATGGCGGCTCCCAGATTAAGACCAGGAGGATAAGTTATGAGAAGGACAAGCAGATTCCTGTTGGCCATGTGTTTCATCATGGCCATGACGCCGGCGGCCTTCGCCGGTTTATCCGCAGTGGGACCTTTTAATCCCGTGGCCCCTCCGGGCAACGGTTTCCCCCAGTGGTATACGGACGCCAACGGGGTGTCGGTGGATCTGCCCATTCCGCCTGCGGGAGATGGAGTTGCCGCGCCCACCATGATCTATGCCCCGTTGACCGCCACTTCCAACGCGGTGGCCCAGGCGGCCGGCTTTGACGGGGAAGCTTTTTACTTTATGGCCAGGAATCCCCGATCTTTCCAAACCAAATACGGCAGGGTCACCATCACTGTCGGCCTGGAAGCTTCCTATGCCAGCGGCGTCCCCGCGGCCGGGGACCAGGTGGTTTTCAGCCGCATCCGCATCAGGGCCGCAGTGGGGGTGCCCGGCACCTATACCTTTTTCCATCCCTGGGGCTCCGAGTCCATCCCGGTTACCGCAGCCGACATCGCCAGTAAAGCTAAGGGTATCAACTTTACCAAGGACGTCGGTTTGACCCCTGGGTGGGTCTCGGACGGTGCCGGCGGCTGGACTGCGGTGGCCGCTCCTTTGGGCTTCCATAGCGTCTTGCAGCCCGGCAACACTATGTCCACCTTTATTAGAGCCGTTGCTCCTCCGCCGCCGGCCGGCTGGATCGGCGACGGCGTGAGCAACTCCACCTTTACGGGCAGCCCCATCGGCCACAACAAGTTCAGGCTGGAAGGTCCGGCGGGGATCGACCTGGACGGCAAGGGCAACAACTTTATCGAGACTAGCATCATGGTCATCTCCGGCCACATTCCGGCCACTCTTACGACTCCGCTGCCCCTGAGCCTGGACCGGGTCACCTGCTCGTTTGTCGGCGGGGTGGAAAATATCGATCTGTGGCTCACTTCCAAGCAGGGCGCGGCCATTCAGGTCACCGACCCCCTTGGCGCAGTCCTGGCCACCGGGACGGTGACTGCTCCGAGGGGCACCTATTTCCGCAGCTTCCCCGGCACGGCAAAGACCATCACCGTGACGGTCACCGATCCCCTGGGGGCCTTTACGCCTACCTCGGCCACGACTAATGTGATCGATTACCTTAACATCATCCAGCCCAGCTACAGTCTGGCCAGCCGGATTCTGACGGTCCAGGCGACTTCCAGCGATTTCTTTAACAACCCCATCAATCCGCCGGTCTTGACGGTTACCGGATACGGACCCATGACCCTCGATCCCTTAACCGGAATCTACTCCCTGTCGGCGCCCGTGACCATCAATGCGGCGCCGCCCCGGATCCAGGTGACCTCTTCCGTGGGCGGGTCGGAGACCGCGCCGGTGGCCATCGTTCCCTGACCCGGGCTGAATTGATCCTACTAAAAAGCGTGTGGAGGCCTCCCGGCCCCGCACGCTTTATTTTTCCGGCCCCGGAGGCCATTGACCACACCTAAGATTTCGTGTTAGGCTGGCGCACATTCCTAAAAAGAGACCTCTGCGAAAGTCTCCCCTTTTGTCATTCCGAGGGAGCGGAGCTACCGAGGAATCTCCTATGTGCCTGAAAATACGAGATTCTTCACTCCGCTTCGCTCCGTTCAGAATGACAAGATGGACTTCCGCAGAGGTCTCAAAAAAGGCGGCTTCCATGCTCCTGGCCAATCTCTACGTGGATAAGATCGACCTGGCCCCGTACTTCACCCCCGGGGACTGCCGGGCCGCGGGCTTCCCGGATTGCCGGGAATTCCTCGCGGCTTTGAAAGAGGGCCGGCTCAAACCGGAGGATTGCCCTTCTCTAAGCCCGGCTAAGCGTTACGCCCTGTCTTTGGCTTTGCGGGCCGGAGAAATCCTGCCCCCGGTCCAGTCCCTGGAGCTGCCCCGGCCCGTGCCTGCGGAGCTTTACGAAATCAACGAGCCGGATGCGGCGTCCCCGGTGTTGGCCACCGCCAACAGCGAGTTCACCCTGATGGTGCTCACCGGCCTTTTGGCCCTCACCGTCAGCCCCTTTTACCTGCTCCTGGTGGATTGCCGGGGGGACACCGCGGACATGGCCATGATCTACCGCAGCTTCACCCCCCAGCGCCTGGACCAGGCCCTGGAGGCCCACAAGCTGGCGGCAAAAGTGACCCACCGCCGCCTCGTCATCCCCGGGGTCCTGGCGCCGCTTAAGGAGGAGTCGGCCGCGTATCTCACCGGCTGGGACATCGTCGCCGGACCCATCTGCGCCGGGGAACTGCCTTTATTCATGGGGGAAAAGTGGCAGCCGCCGGAGGAGTGAAGTGAGCAGTGAGAAGGGGAGGGATTATGTGGGGGCGGGAGACGGTAGCTCCCAGGTTTTTCAGCCTTCCAGACTCCTAACCCGGACCTGCCTGGATCAAGGAAAAAGGGGGAAAGGCCGAAGCCCTTTCCCCTGCAACGAACGTAGTCCAAAGCTTTGGGAAGACTTACCGGCTGGCCTCTGGATTTTGGGTGTACTTGATAGTAAGATAGTCATAACCGGTTTGATCACCGCCGCCGCCACCATAACCTTCACAGTTCACATAGATATGGCCCTGGCCATCCAAGGCGATGGCCCTGGCAATGGAATAATTCTGATAACGTTCCTCCCATTGGAGCTTGCCGTTAGTGTCATATTTCAGGGTGCGCAAGTTACCGACAGAGCCCCATGGATTCCCTTCTACAGCTGAGTTGTCGGTGATGTAGGCATTCCCCTGGCTGTCCACGGCAATGGCGGGAGCAACATCATAATTGTAGGTACTGGAGTAGGCTGTCCATCCCTTGGCACACCTGGCCCAAAGTTTCCGACCGTTTTTGTCATATTTAATTGTAAGATTTCTTAAAGCGAGCCATCCGTTCCATGATCCGTTTACATATCCAGTGACATAGGCATTGCCCTGACTATCAAGCGCAATACCTGTAGCCCCGAAACCGGGTGACTGGTGGCGGCGCACCCAAAGTTCTTTACCCCTTTGGCTGTACTTGATGGTGGTGAAGCAGTGATAATCACCCCACTTCTCTGATGAGGCCCCGGTAACATAGACATTCCCCTGGCCGTCCACGGCGATGGCCCTGGCATAATCATCGTTGTAAAGTGTTGCAATCCCCGGTCCCTGGTAGCGGCTTACCCAAATTTCCCGGCCTTTGGAATCGTACATGATGGTGGCATAATCATATCCGGTTCCCAAACCTTCTGACTCTCCGGTGATATAAACGTTGCCTCGGTGGTCCACGGCCATGGCATTAGGCCAATCCGAGCCGTTTCCCGGTCCATCATAACGCCTGACCCAGAGGCGTTTTCCGTTTGTGTCGTATTTAATAGTGGCAAAATCAAAACCGGTCCCCGACTCCCATGAGTTTGACGCTCCTGTGACATACACATTGCCCTGGCTGTCCACAACCATGGCGCGGGGGAAATGACTGCCGTTTTCTGAGGTATGATAGCGACGGACCCAGAGTTGCTGGCCATCCACGGCATACTTAATGGTGGTATAATCAATGCGGTTTCCGGGTCCATCCGATCTTCCAGTGACATAGACATTGCCTTGCAGGTCTACGGCGATGGCCGAAGCATAATTATCGCCATTTACAGGACCAATGTAACGGCGCACCCAAAGTTCTTCCCCCGCGGGGCTATATTTGATGGTCGCGTAATCGAAATCCCAATTGGTTCCATGCCGTTGCGACCATCCTGTAACATAGACATTCCCGGCAGTGTCTACAGCCATGGCTGTGGGTTTATCCCACGACCCGGGTTCGAGCATGTTGTAGCGCCGTTCCCACTCCTGGACCACGCCGCCCCCCCAGGCCGCGGCCGGGAGGCACAGGCAGCTAAAGCAGGCCGCCAGTAAGAGCAAAGCTGCAAGGCCGGAAAAACGCGCTCCCTCCGAACTTCCTTTTCCCGCCATAAGCCCTCCTTGGGGTTAATTATCCAGGGATTGTAAACTTTTAGATATGGCTACTGTAGGGGACATAAATTTCCTTGTCAATAATATTTAATGGCGCTACCCAGCCGGATATCGCCGGGCAATTTGGAAAAGTTGAAAGATTTGCCCGAATTGTCCTTTATCCCGTTGCTCCCTGCCGGAGACTGACATATATTATGGATGTGATTAATCTCCGGGGGAGGGCGCGTATGGGCAAAACCATCCTGGTGGCGGACGATGAAGAAGCCATCCGCAACCTCATTGTGGAAGAACTGACCGATGAAGGCTACCGGGTCCTGGCCGTGAGCAACGCCCGGGACGCCTTGAAGATGGTGGAAACCGAGCCCCTGGACCTGGTGATCCTGGACATCCGCATGCCCGGGATGGACGGCCTGGAGGCCCTGCCCCGCATCCTGGGGATGAAGGAGGGACTGCCCGTCATCCTGCACACCGCCTATTCCCAGTACAAAGAGAGTTTCATGAGCTGGGCCGCGGACGCCTACGTGGTGAAGTCCTCGGACCTGGCGGAATTGAAGCAGAAAATCAAAGAACTAATTTGAAATGGAACGATTAAAGGGACTCACCACCATCATCATGGCCGGGGGCAAAGGGGAACGCCTCTATCCCCTGACCCGGGACAAGGCCAAGCCGGTCATCACCTTCGGCGGCATCTACAAAATCATCGATTTTACCCTCTCCAACTGCCTCAATTCCGGCATCCGCCGCATCTACGTGCTCACCCAATACGGCAGTTTCTCCCTGGACCAGCACCTTAGGCTGGCCTGGGACATCATGCGCCCGGACCTGGGGGAATACATCTACTCCATGCCCCCCCAGCAGATCATGGTCAACCGCTGGTACCGGGGCACCGCGGACTCCATCTTCCAGAACCTGAGCCTGCTGCAGGCGGAACGGCCCCGCCAGGTGCTGATCCTTTCCGGGGATCACGTTTATAAGATGAAGTATATGGAGATGCTTGATTTTCACTTAAACCGGGACGCGGACCTTACCGTGGCCGCGGTCATGGTGCCCAGGAAGGAAGCCAGTTCCTTCGGCATCCTGCACGTGGACGGGGAGTCCCGGATCGTCAACTTCCTAGAGAAACCCAAGGACCCTCCGGGCATCCCCGGCAACCCGGACTATTCCCTGGCCTCCATGGGGGTCTACCTCTTTAAAGCCGAGGTATTGGTGGAGGAAGTCATCCGGGACGCCAAAAACGTGGAGAGCAAACACGACTTCGGGGCCAACATCATCCCTCAGATGGTGGGCCGGAAAAAGGTCTTCGCCTTCAATTTCCACAATCCCGCCACCGGCATGCCCCAGTACTGGCGGGACATCGGGCTGCTCGACGCCTATTTCCAGGCGCACCAGGATCTCCTGGGCCATGAGCCGGTCTTCGACCTTTATGACCGGGAATGGCCCATCCGGGCCCGCCCCTCCCTTTACCCCCCCAGCAAATATCTCTATTCCGGCAAGGCCATCATCGTGGAAGACTGCCTCATCGCCGCGGGCTGCGCGGTGGAAGGCACGGTGCGGGAATCGGTGCTCTCCCCCGGCGTCCGCATCGGCCAGGGGGCCAGGGTGGACGCGGCCGTCCTCTGGGAAAACGTGCAGATCGGCGCGGGCGCCCAGGTGCAGCGGGCCATCATCGAAGACGGGGTCAAGGTCCCGCCTAACTTCACCATCGGCCTGGACCCCGAGACGGACGCCCGCCGCTTCCCGGTCACCGAAGGCGGCGTGGTCGTGGTGCCGAATAATGTGATGTTGGAAGAGTAGGGGTTACTGCAAGAATTAGCCTGTCTCTTGACTTATTATTTCCTTTTTGTTTTAATTGTATATAATAATGTTGTTTATTAATGATTAAAAGAGAGTATTCTTATGTTTCGTAAAGAATTTCCAAGGATGTACGGGCTTCGTGACCAAATCAAAAACCATGATACTCTAAATCGGTTTTGGAAAGATTTAGACATCTGTTTGCAAGACGAAGGATGGAGGATAGTATGTCGCCCGTTTGAAAATGCGCTTGAGGAACTCGATTCCGCCGCTTGGGACTTTCTGAAAAAAGAGGCATTTGTATGGCTAACCAGATGGGATAAAAAGAAGTTACGCGGGCAGGAGCAGTTATTTAATATATTAAACCAAGCGAAAGCATATAGCTATTTAAAAGAAATTGGCTGCTCAGATATTCATTTTATTCCTCGTTCTAATATAAATGGTGTAAAGACTCCTGATTTATCAGGGGTAAACGATCAGGCTAAGGTCATATGCGAAGTTAAGACAATTAATATATCCGAAGCTGAAGCGCTCCTTCGTAGTGATAGTATTCGAACTGATGATCCTTGCCCGAAGTTGGAACAAGGTTTTTTCGATAAACTTGTAAAAGATATTGACATAGCAAAGGAACAGATAGGAAGCTATTCGAGAGGTACAGAAGCAAGACGCATAGTATATGTTATACCAAGTTGCAGTCTATTGACAACTTATGATATGCTTTTCTCTGAAAGGAGAAGGGCATGCGGAAACCCAAAGAATTGCCGGAGGGCGCTCTT
>QZIZ01000161.1 GCA_003599195.1 Deltaproteobacteria bacterium
CCGGAAGCGGTAGGTGTCCACGGTCTTGACGCTGATGTTATAGGCCTCGGCGATCTCCCGGGTGGTCCTCCCCAGGGCCAGTTGCCGGAGCACCTGGATTTCCCGGTTGGATAAGGCGTCCAGGGGGGAGCGGTCCTGGGCGCCGCTGGCCAGGCGGTGCGCTAAAGACTCGGCCGCGGAATCGCTGAGATAACGTCCCCCGGCGTGGACCTTGCGGATGGCGTTCACCATCTGCTCCGGCGCCGAGCGCTTGGTGATGTAACCCCTGGCCCCGGCGCTGATGGCCCTAAAGACGTATTGCTCTTCTTCGTGCATGGTGAGGATGAGGATGGGCATCTTCGGATAGTAGTGGTGCAATTGGCTGACGACCTCCAGGCCGTCCATGATGGGCATGGAAATGTCGATGACCGCCACGTCCGGTTGGGACTCATGGGCTTTTTGCACGGCTTCGTGGCCGTCCGCGGCTTCGGCAATGACTTCGATGTCCCCGGAGTCTTCAATGATGCGTCTGAGGCCGGCCCGCACAATACTGTGATCATCCGCCAGTAAGATCCTGATCATGGTCCGTGTCACCTTCTGGCCTGGAGGGGGAGTTTAAAGCAGACCCGGGTCCCCTTATGGGGTTTGGAATGAATCTCCAGGGCCCCGCCGATGAGCGCCGCCCGCTCCCGCATGCCCGCCAGGCCCAGGCACTCCGAGTCCTCGATTTTTCCGGTATCGAAACCATGGCCGTTATCCACCACCTCCAGGGTCAACATCCCCTTGGCTTCTTTTAAGGAGATGTGGGCCTGGGTGGCAAAGGAATGCCGGGCCACGTTGGTCAAGGCCTCCTGGGCGATGCGATAGGCCGCGGTGGCCACGAAATCGTCCACCCGGGTGACGTTACAGGGCTTGAAATTACAGGCGATGCCGGTGCGCTTCCGGAATTCCGCGGCATACCATTCCAGGGCGTCGATGAGTCCCAGGTGATCCAGGACCCCCGGCCGCAACCTGGTGGCCAAACCCCGGACCTCATCGATGGTGGTGTCGATGAGGTCCCGCATCTTTAAAGCCCGCTCCCCGGCCTTGGCGTCCTGGCCTTTAAGATGCTCCGCCAGCCAGACCGCATCCATACGCAAGGCGGTGAGCACCTGCCCCAACTCATCGTGAAGCTCCCGGGCAATGGCCGTGCGCTCTTTTTCCTGCCTGGCCATGATGCTCCCGGACAGACGCCGCAATTGGTCCTGGGCTTTCTTCAGCTCGGTAATATCCGTGGCGATGCCGCACAGACCGTTGGCTACCCGCTGATCATCATAAATAGGGAATTTTACTGATAAATAAGTATGGATGCCGTCTTCCTGGGGGATGGGTTCCTCCACCTGCCGGGGCCGCCCTTCCTGGAGGACCTGAAGATCACTGGCCCGGAGTTGGTCGGCCACCTCTCTGGGGAAGATGTCGTGGTCGGATTGGCCGCGGATATCCTCATTTTTTATCCGGAACAATTCCTCGAAGCGGGAATTGACCAGGCGGTAACAGCCTTTCTTATCTTTGATATAGACCACGGCCGGGGTATATTTGAGGATGCCGGTAATTTCCCTGGTCCGCTGTTTGACCTGGCGCTCCAGGTCCTTGGAGTAGCGGCTCAGCTCCTCCTGGGCCCGTTTGAGTTCCGTCTCCGCCCGTTTGCGCCCGGAAAGGTCCCGGGCCACACAGACGCTGCCGATGGTCCGGCCCTGGTCGTCCTTCAACAGGCTGATGGAGATATCCATGGGGACAATGGAGCCATCCTTTTTTTTCATGCCGATTTCGTATTCTCTGACCACTCCTTCTTGGCGGAGTTGCGCCAGCATTATGTCTAATTCTCCGGGATCGGCGTATAGCTCAAAGGCAATCTTGCCCGCCAGTTCATCAAATTGATAGCCGTAAATCTCTTCGGCCCGCCGGTTCCAGAGGAGGAAGCGGCCATGGCGGTCGACGATGCCGATGGCGTCCACCGAGTTATTGATGACATTTTCTAAATACTCTTTGGTCCTTTTCAGCTCTTCTTCAGCGCGCTTGCGTTCTTCGATCTCCTGTTTCAAGAGCCGGTTGGCGGTCATCAGTTCCGCGGTCCGCTCCTCAATGCGTTGCTCCAACTCACTATAGGCATGTTGCACCGCCTCATCAGCCCGTTTACGCTCGCTTTTCAGGACCTCCAAATCGGCGATCAACTGACGCACTTCTAATTGTTTATTCATAAGGCCGGACTTTTTGAGGACAGATTATCCCTTATGAGTCAAGGAAAGATCCCCAGTGAGACTCTCCTCAGAGGTTAATGCCTCCACCGATTTCAGCCAATATTTGATCATCCTGATTGTGTCTCAACTCAATGGCCTTATAGGGGCATTCCGCGGCGCAGATGCCGCAGCCGTGGCACTTGGCCGCATCAATGTAGGACGCCCCGATTCGGGGATCGATCACCGGCACCGCAAAGGGGCAGGAACGCACGCAGGTAAGGCACTTGGCGCAGCGGCACTTGATCACCTGGCTTACCATGCCGCTTATGGAGATCTCCTCGCGGCTCAGAACTCTCAAGGCCCGGACCGCGGCCCCCTTGGCCTGGGACACGGTTTCTTCGGCGTACTTGGGGCCGTGGGCCAGACCGCACAGGAAGACGCCGTCCAGGGCAAAATCCAGGGGACGCAGCTTGGCGTGAGCCTCCATGAAAAAGCCGTCGCCATCCAGGGGCAGTTTGAAAATGCGGCTGATATCCTTGCTTCCCGGATGGGGCCGGACGGCGGCCGAGAGCACCAGGAAGTCGGCTTCCAAGGAAAGGGGCATCTTGAGGCCAGGTTCCCAGACCGAGACCTCCAGACGGCCTGCCGCCGGAACCACCTCCGGCTTGGCCTCCGGTTCGTACCGGAGGAACCGGACCCCCATTTCCCGGGCTTTTTTGTAGAACAGTTCTTTAAAGGCAAAGGTGCGCATCTCCCGGTACAGTACAAAAATCTCCGCCTCGGGGCGCATCTCCTTAATTTTTATGGCATTCTTCACCGCCTCGCCGCAGCACAGGCGGCTGCAGTAAGGATGCTCCGGCTCCCGGCAACCCACGCACTGAATCATCACTACCCGGGGTTTGTCCGGCAGGGTTTGGGGCGCGGTTACCAGGCGGTTTTCCAATTCCAATTGGGTCAGCACCCGGGGATTCCGGCCATAGAGATATTCCGTGGGGCTATATTCCAGGCCCCCGGTGGCCACAACCACCGCGCCGAAGGAAATATCCTCCTCCCCTTGGGGTCCTGCCAGCGTGCCGTTGAATTTTCCCAGATGGCCGGAAGAACACTTAATCTGCGTATTCTTAAAGACTCTAATGCGGGAATGATTTTCTACCCGCTGGACGAGGTGCTCCAGGAAAGGCTGCATCTCATGGCCTTCCAGGGTGTAGTGCACCTGCCGGGCCATCCCGCCCAGTTGCCCTTCCTTTTCCACCAGGTTCACGTCAAAGCCGGCGTCAGCAATAGTCAGAGCCGCGGTCAGGCCGGCCAGCCCGCCGCCAATGACCAGGGCCGTTTGGGTAACCTGGAAAGGCAAGTCTTGCAAGCCTTCCTGGTTGATAACCCGGGCTACGGACATGGCCACCAGTTCCTTGGCTTTGGCGGTGGCTGCTTCCGGCTGTTGCTGATGCACCCAGGAGTCCTGGTCCCTGATATTGGTGAATTTGAACAGGTATTTATTCAGTCCGGCCTGGCGCAGATTGTCCATGAACAAGGCTTCATGGGTCCGGGGACTGCAGGCCGCCACCACCACGCGGTTGAGATTTTCCGACGCGATCTTCTCCCGCATGGTTTCCAGGGAATCGCTGGAACAGGTGAAGGTAAAATTGTCGGCGTAGACCACCCCCGGCAAGGTGCGGGCGAATTCCACCACTTCCGGCACCTTGACCACGCCGGCAATATTGATCCCGCAGCGACAGACAAAAACGCCGATGCGGGGTTCTTCTCCCGCCACCGAACGTTCCGGGGGATATTCCGCTTGCTTCACCATGGTGCCCCGGGCCTCGGCCAGGAGCCGGGCCGCGCTGGCGGCCGCGGCCGAAGCCTGGCTCACGCTGTCGGGGATATCCTTGGGAGACTGGAACGCGCCGCAGGTAAAGATGCCCTCCCGGTTGGTGGAGACCAATTCGAAAGGCGGGGTTTCCGTGAAGCCCCAGCGGTTGGTGGCAATGCCCGCCACTTCCGCCAACTCCCGAGCGGCCGGGTGGGCGGTCAAACCCACGGACAGGACCACCAGGTCGAAGGTTTCCGTTTGGATGGTGTTATCTTCAGCGACGTAAGTGATTTCCAGGTTCCGGGTCCGGGGGTCCTCGGTCACCCGGGAAACCATGGAGCGTAAGTAACGGACGCCGTGCGCCTCCCGGGCCCGCTCGTAATAGCGGTCAAACCCCTTCCCCTGGGCCCGCAGATCAATGAAGAAGACCGTGGGTTCCACCCCGCGGTCATGCTCCCGGGCGATCAGGGCCTGCTTGGTGGCGTACATGCAGCACACCGAGGAGCAATATTCCCGGCCGACGCACTCGTCCCGGGAGCCCACGCACTGAATCCAGGCGATTTTTTTGGGGTCCGCGCCGTCGCTGGGGCGGCGTACATGCCCGGCACAGGGCCCGGTAGCCGAGAGCAGACGTTCGAATTCCAGGGAGGTGACCACGTTGGGATAGCGGCCGTAGCCGTATTCCGGTTTTTCCCGGGCGTCGAAGGGTTTGAATCCCGGCGCCAGAATGACCGCGCCCACGTGCAGTTCTTCTTTTTGGGGTTCCTGGTGGTGGTCCACCGCCCCGGCGAGGCAGGCCTTGACGCACTCCAGGCACTCGCAGCAGATGCTGCAATTGAGGCAGCGGGAGGCTTCCCGCCGGGCTTGCTCCTCGGTGTAGCCTTTGACAATCTCTTCAAAAGAACAACAGCTGGATTCCGGGGGCAAGGCGGTCATGATTTCCCGGGGCTGCCCCTCTTCATTCTTAGGAAAGTCCCGCCAGCGGCCGTGGGCTTCCCGGCCCGAGGTGCGTCCGGCTTTCAGGTCCACCCCCTTAAGATACCGGTCAATGGACTCCGCGGCCTCGATGCCGCCCCCGATGGCCTCCACCGCAATCCAGGGGCCGGTGTGGACATCGCCCGCGGCAAAAACCCCGGGCCGGGAGGTCTGATAGGTCACCTCGTCCACTTCGATGGTGCCCCAGCGGGAGAGTGTCAGCCCGCAATCTTTAAGGGCCCCCTGGGCCGCCTCCTGGCCAATGGCCGGGATGATCATGTCCACCGGCAACTCGAAGGCCGCGTCCGGGATGGGCACCGGTTTGCGGCGGCCCGAGGCGTCGGCTTCCCCCAGTTCCATCTTCTGGCAGAGAAGGCCCGTAACCGCGCCGGCGGCATCAGTAAGCACCTTCAAGGGCGCAGCCAGGTAAATGATCTTCACCCCTTCGCCTAAAGCCTGTTCGATTTCATGCTCGAAGGCCGGCATCTCTTCCTGGGAGCGACGGTAGACGATGGTCACCTCTGAGCCCAGGCGCAGGGCGGTGCAGGCCACATCGATGGCCACATTGCCGCCGCCGATGACCGCCAGACGCTGGCCCACGGTTTGCGCCTCGCCCAGGTTGTGGCGCCTCAAGAAATCCACGCCCTGCACCACTCCCGGGTTATCCTCGCCTTCAACGCCTAAGGATTTGCCCATGTGGCAGCCGATGCCCAGGAAGACGGCCTGATATCCTTCCTCAAAGAGCCCATCCAGGGTAAAATCCCGGCCCAGAGCGGTGTTGTGCTTGAGTTCCACCCCCAGGTGCAGGATATTGTTGATCTCGTCGTCCAGCACCTTTTTGGGGAGGCGGTAATCCGGAATGCCCACCCGCAGCATCCCGCCGGCCTGGGGCAGGGCCTCCAGGACCGTGGGCCGGTAGCCCTTCAAGGCCAGATGGTAAGCGCAGGTCAGTCCCGCGGGGCCGGCCCCGATAATGGCGATCTTGCCGGGCAGGGGCTCCGCGGGCGACAAGAGCACCGCGTCACCGTTCACCCGGTCGGTAGCGAACCGGCCCAGGGAGCAGATGGCCACCGGCTCATCCATTTCCCCACGGCGGCACTTGCTTTCGCAAGGATGGGGGCAGACCCGGCCCAGGACCCCGTGGAAGGGGACCCGTTCCATCATTTTCTCTACCGCTTCCAGGTATTTGCCTGCCCCGACGAGCTGCACGAAGGCCTGGGCGTTGATCCCGGCCGGGCAGGCCAAACGGCAGGGGGAGACGTCCAGTTTGCGGATGGCGTAAGTCCCCGGCACTGCCTGGGGATAGCGGCGGTAAACCGCCTTTGATTCTCCCAGACCCAGATTGAATTCATCCGGCAGCTTCACCGGACAGGCCTCGGCGCAGGCGCCGCAGCCGGTGCACCGGGCGGGGTCAATGAACCGGGGTTGATTTTCCAGGGTGACGGTGAGGTTGCCCGGGTCCCCGCTGATGCGCCGCACTTCGGTCAGGGGGCGGATCTCGATATTCAAATGACGGCCGCACTCCACCAACTTGGGGGAAATGATGCACATGGAACAATCATTGGTGGGGAAGGTCTTGTCCAATTGGGGCATCACCCCGCCGATGGCCGAATCCTTTTCCACCAGATGGACATAATAACCGGCGTCGGCCAGATCCAGGGAAGCCTGGATACCGGCGATGCCGCCGCCCACTACCATTACTGCGCCAACTTTAGAAGCAAGGTTCTGGGTTTTGGGTTCTGGGTTCTGGGGCTTATAATTCATGGTTTTGTCTTCTTTATTGCGGATAAGAGTCCGTGCAGGAGTCTTCCGACTCTATCAATAAGTTGAATAATATTAGAAACTTCTTCTTTTTTGACGAATCCCAGGTTTATGGTTATTAGGAGTTGAGTTTCTACTTCAGCGAGGGAACCCTTGGCATGATATAAAAAAATGTTGGAATTCCCCTTTAGACGATTTCCCTCGCCCTTCGGCAATATTGCTGGGAATGGAAACGCTAGCCCTCCTGATTTGGCTAGTCAGGCCGAACATTTCTTCTTTAGGAAACTTTTGGCTCACCTTGTAGATTTCATTCACCAGTTCCATGGCTTTTTGCCAGGCAACCAGGTCATGAAATGATTTCACCCCATTTGTCATCAACAATAATTCCTGGTTATTGGACGGTCGGATTCTTCTTTTCCCAGAACCCAAAACCCAAAACCCAGAACCTAATCTATAATTCCTTTTCCCTTGAGCAGGGGCGCCGGGTCCACCAGATGCTTGGCCAGCCACTCCTTGACCTGGGGATGGCCCAGGGCCAGGCCGATGAGTTCGGTGAAATAAAAAACCGGCAGATAGTAAGGCTTACCGAACTTCTTGGAGATGCGCTCCTGGGTGAGATCCAGGTTGGCCTGGCACATCTGGCAGGAAACCACGAAACATTCCGCGCCCGCGGCATAAGCCCGCTCATAAAGGCGCTGGGCCAGGGTGTCGATGATATCCGGCCGCGCCAGGGCATGGCCCGCGCCGCAGCAATCGGTCTTAAAAGACCAATCCAGGGGCGTGGCCCCCAGGACTTGCAGCAGGCGCTCCATATTCTGGGGATTTTCGTAATCCTTCTTATCCGTAATTTCCGGCGGCCGGGCCGCCACGCAGCCGTAATAGCCCACGGCCTTCAGGTCCTTCAACGGCTTGACCACCTTCTGGGCCAGGACCTGCAAATAGTCTTCCTGGGTCAGGTATGCCAACAGGTCCCAGATCTTGATGGCCCCCTGGTAAGAGAGGCCTAAGGGGTTCCCTGCCGGGTTTTTCAGGGCCTTTTCCGCCACCTTCAAGCGGTTGAAGCACAAGGCGCAGGGCGCTACCACGTCCCGGCCCATCTTCTCCGCGGCCATTAAGTTCCGGGCCGGCAGGGCCAGGGCCAGTTCATGGTTAATGCTGTGCGCCGCAGTAGCCCCACAACAATTCCAATCGGCGATCTCCTCCAACTCCAGGTCCAGGAGGGGGGAGATGCCCGCGATGGACGCAGCGTAATCCACTGCCGTGTTTTCCAGGGAGCAACCGGGATAATAGGATACTTTCATGGGCGTCATGATTTTATCAGCCTTAAAAGTTCTTTGATTTCCGCCTGCTTCTTGGGAGCATGGGACCCCAGCAGGCGCAGGCGGCCCCGCTTAAAGAGCCGCCAGCCCAGCTTCATATTCTCTTTCAATTCTTGGAAATCGAACTTGCGCCGCATCTTAAACAGAGTGAAACGGCGCACCAGGGTGGCCTCGGAGGCTCGGCCCCCGCCGGCCTTGATGGACTCCAAAAAGTAGCGGTGAAAAGTGGCCACCTCCGGTTGGGGCACGGTTCTCCCCCGCTTCAAGTTCTCTTCCTTGAGCCAATCCATGACCCCGGCGATATCAATACCGTTGGGACAGCGGGTGGTGCAGGTCTCGCACGCCGAGCAGACCCAAATGGTATTGGCGGACAGAACCTTATCTTCCTGACCCAACAACGACAGAAGAATCACCTGATGGGGCAGAAGGTCCATGGCAAAAGTCAAAGGACAGCCGCCGGAGCATTTCTTACATTGGTAACAGGCGGAGGCGGGGAGATTCCCTTGGGCCAGCTTTTCCGCGAGAATGGAAGAAGGACGCAGGGGGGTATCCATAGATTTCAACACTCCCTTCAATCATAATGTCTAAACATAACCATTATAATACTATTTTTCCAGGGCAGGGCCTTAATTAACCCGAAAAATTTTGGGGAGTTGGGGGCCGGATTCCGGCTGCCAGGGCCATCACTCTCCTTTCCCCCATACTCCCCATCCTTTTCCCAGGAAACTGTTACTCCGCGCTGCCGGATGCTGGCATCTCCCCGGTAGAAGCCACCGCGGCCTTGATAAATTCCCGGTTCAAGCGGGCGATATTGCGGATGGAAATCCCCTTGGGACATTCCACTTCGCATTCTTTGTGATTGGTGCAGTTTCCGAAGCCCGCGGCATCCATCTGCGCCACCATGGACAGGGCCCGCCGGGCCGCCTCCGGGCGGCCCTGGGGCAACAGCGCCAGGTGCGAGATCTTGGCGCTGACGAACAACATGGCCGAGGCGTTGGGACAGGCCGCCACACAGGCGCCGCAGCCGATGCAGGCGGCGGCGTCCATGGCCGCTTCCGCGTCGTTCCGGGGCACGGGGAGGTTGTTGGCATCCTGGGCTTGCCCGGTATTCGCGGAGATGAAGCCCCCGGCCTGGATCACTGCGTCATAGGCGCTGCGGTCCACCACCAGATCCTTGATCACCGGAAAGGCCCGGGCCCGGTAGGGTTCAATCACCAGGGTGTCGCCATCCCGGAAGCGGCGCATATGGAGCTGGCAGAGAGTGGTCTCCCGCTCCGGGCCGTGAGGCCGGCCGTTCACCGCGCAGCCGCACATGCCGCAGATCCCCTCCCGGCAGTCATGGTCGAAGGCCACCGGTTCCTTGCCCGACACTGCCAGTTGCTCATTGATGATATCCAACATTTCCAGAAACGAGGCTTCCGTAGAAATGTCCTTGGCCGGAAAAATTTCCCATCTACCCCGGTCATTGGGGCCGTTCTGCCGCCAGATTTTGAGAGTAAGGTTGATGTTTTTGCCGCTCATTTGTAGCTCCTCACCGTCAACTTGACGTTCTCGAAGACCAGGGGTTCTTTATTAAAAATGGGGGCCTTGCCTTCCCCGGCGTATTCCCAGACCGCCGCGTGGCACATGTTCTCGTCGTCCCGGAGAGCTTCGTGATCTTCCGTCTGAAAGGCCTCGTTAAAGTGGCTGCCGCAAGACTCTCTCCGGGCCAGGGCATCGGTGACCAGCACTTCCGCGAATTCCAGGAAGTCGGCCACCCGGCCGGCCCGCTCCAGGCTCTGGTTGAGGTCTTTTTCCGACCCGGGGATTAACAGGTTCTGCCAGAATTCCCCCCGGAGATCGGCGATGAGCTTCAGGGCCTTGGTCATGCCCGCGTCGTTCCGGCCCATACCGCAGTATTCCCACATAATATTGCCCAGGTCCCGGTGGAAGCTGGCCGCGGTGCGTTTGCCTTTGATGCTCAGGAGCTTCTCTGTCCGGGCCTTAGCTGCCGCCTCGGCCTCGGTGAAGGCCGGGTGAGAGGTATTTACCTCATCCAGGCGCGTGCCTCCCAAATAGCCGCCCATGGTGTAAGGAATGACGAAATAGCCGTC
>QZIZ01000015.1 GCA_003599195.1 Deltaproteobacteria bacterium
GTTCTTCTTCCCCGCCCCGCCGGTCATTCGAATTGGCCTTCTTCTGACCGCGGGGCTTTTCCTTGGAAGGGGCAGGGGGTCTTACCGGCTCTTACCCCTTCCTCCACTATAACAAAAATTTCTGGGGCATGGGAGGCGGATTTATGGGTCGGGACAAAGAGCAGGCCGCGGCCTTGACTCCCCGGGAAGAGCTCCTGATGAAGGTGGCCAAGGAAATCGTGGTGAAATTCATCGAGGTGGGCCGCGTCTCGCCCTCCTCCTTTGCCGAGACTTTTAAGACGGTGATGGATACTTTGCGGGAATCTATGAAGTAAGCAGTTAGCAGTGAGCTGTGAGCATTAAAAGGAGAGTTGGTCAGGTCTCGCCTTTTACTGCTTACTGCTCATTGCTCGCTGGGGGAAAAACATGCGCCGCGCTGCGGGCCGGGCCCCGGATGAATTAAGGGCTATAAATATCACTCCCGGCTTCCTGGAGTATGCGGAGGGTTCCGCGCTGGTGAATTGGGGGCGCACCCGGGTCTTGTGCGCGGCGAGCGTCCTGGAGCAGGTGCCGCCTTTTAGGGAATACACCGGAAAAGGCTGGGTCACGGGAGAGTATGGCATGCTGCCCCGGTCCACCCACACCCGGCAACTGCGGGAAGGCTTGAAGGGCAAGGTCTCGGGCCGCACTTACGAGATTCAGCGCCTCATCGGCCGCTCGCTCCGGGCGGTGACGGACCTCCAGTCCCTGGGGCCCCGCACCGTAGTTCTGGACTGCGACGTGCTTCAAGCCGACGGCGGCACCCGCACCGCGGCCATTACCGGGGCTTTGGTGGCCCTGGCCCTGGCTCTGGAAAACTTGCGGCGCCAAGGGGTAATAGACTCCATGCCCTTGAAAGAGCAGGTGGCCGCGGTGAGCGTGGGGCTGGTGGGGGGGCGGTTGCTTTTGGACGTGGATTATGAGGAAGACTCCCAGGCCGCGGTGGACGCCAATTTCGTGGCCACCGGCAAAGGGGGCCTCATCGAGGTGCAAGCCACCGGAGAGAAGGGGCCGTTCCCCCAGGCCCTGATGAGCGAGATGCTGGCCCTGGCCCAAAAGGGTCTGACGCAAATCGCCCGGATTCAGGAAGAAGTGCTGGCCCCATGCCTGCCCCTACCCTGGTGATGGCCACCCGCAACGCGGGGAAGGTGCGGGAGCTTAAGGACCTGCTCCAGGGCTTGGGCGTCGAGCTTTTGAGCCTGGCTGATTTTCCGGACCTGCCGGAGATTCCGGAGGAAGGGGCCACTTTCGCGGAGAACGCCGGGTTCAAGGCCAGGGAGGTGGCCCGGCTGACGCATCTCCCGGCCCTGGCGGACGACTCCGGCCTGGAAGTAACGGCCCTGGGGGGAAGGCCCGGCGTCTTTTCCGCCCGCTACGCCCAGGACCGGACGCAGCCCGCGGCCCCCGGCGACGCGGACAACTGGCGCAAGCTCCTGGACGAAATGTCCGAGGTGCCTTTGGAAGAACGCGAGGCCCGGTTCGTCTGCGAAATCGCCCTGGCGCTGCCGGACGGCCGGGTCTTTACGGCCCGGGGAGAGTGCACCGGCTTCATCGCCCTGGAGCCTAAAGGCGAACACGGTTTCGGCTATGACCCGGTCTTCCGGGTGCCGGAGTACGCCCGCACCATGGCGGAACTGGAGCCGGCAGTGAAAAACCGCATCAGCCACCGGGCCCGGGCCCTGGCGGCGCTGCGGGAGATGCTGGTGGACCTCAAGGACGAACTGTAAGAGACGGTCTGCGGCTTTAGAGTTCAAGGTTCAAGGTTCAAAGTTCAAAGTTTAGATGTGACTCGCAAAGCTTTTCAAATTTTTAAGGCGGAGCGGGGCCAGGAACGACTATTTAGAGAGAAAATTATAATCTTGAACCGGAAACCTTGAACTTTGAACCTTAAACTTTGAAGCAAATTCGGGACGTGGCGCAGCCTGGTCAGCGCGCCTGCCTTGGGCGCAGGAGGTCCCCGGTTCAAATCCGGGCGTCCCGACCAGTTATTTCAATAGGTTAGGTTGGTGAGCCGTTTTCGTGTCCCGTTTTTATGAGCGGGTCCGTGAGCGGCTTTTTGTTTTGCAGGGTTCGGGACGCCCGCCGCAGGGATTCATCGGGGCGGCGGCGGAGATACTTTTCGGTGGTGGCCAGGGACTTGTGCCGCAGGTAGCGGGAGATGGTGCGCAGGTCCTCCCCGTGATTCATCAGCCAGTCGGCCCCCAGGTGGCGGATGGCATGAAATCCGAATTCCCGGATGCCGGCCCGGCGGCAGATAGTCCGGAGGATTTTCCGGCGCTGGGTGTAGGGGGAGCCGGTGCGGGGGTTGATGAAGACATAAGGAGTGCCGGCTGGAAAGCCTGCACCACTGGCCCGGCGCTGATAAAGGCCCCAGAGGGTCTCTTGCAGCTCCGGCGCCAGGGGCAGCCAGTCCTCCTCCAGTTCGCCGCCCTTGCGTTTGCGGGTGAACAGCCGGATCTCGCCGCGTTGCCAGTCCAGGTCGGACCAGGTGAGTCGGTAGATTTCCCCCACCCGGCCCAGGGTGTAAAAGACGGTGAGGAAGAAGGGGCGCTCCGGGCCGGCGGCCAGGAGGAAGCGGGACCATTCCTCCGGGGTGATGTGGATCAGCGCCGGCAGCTCCTCCGGCAGGGGGTCGATGGCGGCGCAAGGGTTGGCGGCCAGGAGGCCCCGGTTGACCGCCCACTGAAAGAGGGCGGAAAGGTCCTTGCGGTGGAAATTGTAATTGTAATTGGAAGGCCGGGTGCGCAGGTACCGGGCGACGATGAGGGGCGAGAGGTCGTCGAGGAAGAGGTTGCCGGCGAATTCCTGGAAGGATTGATAGACGAAACGCTTGTATTTCCAGGTCTTGGGCTGGAATTTACGTTGCGCCTCGGCCAGGTACTCCAGGCTCAAGGACGCGAAAGCCCAGCTCGGCGGCGAGTTTTTTGATTCTGGCGGCTTCTTCAGGCGTTTGCGGTGCTCTTCTCGGGCGCTCCGGGCTGCGGCCTTGGTCTCGAACCATTGGCCCGTGTGAGTCGCTCCCTGACTTTCGAAGCGGTATCTCCAGCCCTTGCCCTTCACCTGCCAGATGCCCACGCATGACCTCCCTGATGACGTCCGGGCGGAACCGTAGCACGCCGATGCCGCCCGGGTAGAAGCCCCCCAGCGCTTTGATGTGTTGAGGTTTATACACCGTTTTCACGGAGATTTGCAAGAGGGCGGCGACGTCTTCGGGGGTGAGGAGGGGTTCCATAGTTCAAGGTTAAAGGTTCAGTTGGGGCCGGTCGGCGATTTCCTTGGGGAGGCGGCCGTAGAGATCTACGCCGCAGTTGAGGACCAGGTCCACCAGGATGGGCTTCTTGGCCTGGGCCAGTTTCTCCAGGGTGGGGAAGCCCTGGGCCTGGCAATATTCCAGAAAGGCCGATTCAGCCGCCAAGCCGGAGTCCCGGGTAATGAAGGCGATAATCTCCGCCTTGGTTTTTTTCTCCAGATATTCGGCGGTGATCTGATAACGGGACCAGTCAATATCCAGGAACTCGGCCAGGGCTTGGCGGTCGGAGTCGATGAAGGTGAGGCGGCAATTCCAGTTGCCGTTGCCGTAGCCGGTATGCAGGGCGATCTTGCTCAGGACCTCGGGTAGATAAATCTCAGCCTGCGAAGAGGTGACCTGCCGGACCAGGTTGAGTAATACCGGGAAGGAGGCGCTGCCGAAATCCCGGTAATCCGGCTTGGGCAGGGTTAATCCGAATTTATCGCAAAACCACTGGTGCAGTTCGTCACAGGAATAGACCAGGCCGGCCAGGGTCAGTTGCAGGCGCCGGGGATTATCCAGGGGTAGGTCGGCAATGAGCCGGGGAATCTCCTGCTTATAAAACTCCTGGCGAAAGTGTTCGCCGTGCCAGGCGACCCGGGGAGCGTCAGAGGAAGCGCCGGCGGGGACGCCGGCGCCACTATTTTTGTTTTTTTCTTTCTCCTTTTGTTTGGTTTGGCGGCCGGCTGCAGCATAGCATTGGGCCTTTCCTAGACAAACCATTTCGTGCCAGGCCCGGAACTTCCGGTCTTTTTCATAACCGCCCAGGTGCATAATGGTGGAGAACTGTGGGCAGGTCCGGCATTTCTCGGTGGGCTTGGTCCCCCAATTAAGAGAAAAAGAGTTGTAATTCTTGTAATCGTTGCAGATAACGGCCGCCTGGGTGCCCCACTTGTTCTCCTTGCAATCCGGCCAGTACAGATCCAGCCAGGCCTGTTCCTTGGCCTGGAAGCAAGCGGCGTCCAAACATTTGGTTTTTTCCTTGGCGCTGCCGAAGAGGCGGCGCTGCACATCGGTATTTTTGCGGCAGGCCTTGCAATCGTTTTTGTCGAAATGGCCGGAATGCAGGGATAGGGCGTGTTTGTCCACCAGGTCCTGCAACCGCCAGACCGGAAGGTCTTTGAGGACGCCATCTTCGTCTATCTCTTCCAGGAAGGCAGAGATGCGGTCGTTGTCCCCCAGGCGCAGGAGCTGCTCCAGGTGGCCAGCATGGAAGACGCCGGTGCGCCAGAGGTCCAGGGCCTGGTCCGGGAGTTCCAGGAAGCGGAGGCGCTTCCGCACATAGCGGTCGGAGACGGAGAGTTTTTCCGCCAGGATCTTGACGGCCTCCTGGCCGTAACGCTCGCCGCAGGTCTGGAAGAATTCCGCTTCCTCGATGTCGGAGAAGCCCTCTCTTTGCAGGTTCTCGATGCCGGAGGAGATCATGGCGTCTTCTTCGGACATCTCCCGGATGAAGGCTTTGAGCACAACTTGGCCGAAATCCGCATACTTGGCAAAATCTTCATAAGTCTGCCCGGCCAGGAGTTGGAGGGCGGCGAAGCGGCGGTGGCCCCAGACCAGCTCATAGCGGATGGGCTCCTCGGCCTCCACCGGCCGCAGCAGCGCCGGAGATTGCTGGCCCTCAACCCGGATGCTGTCGGCTAGATCCTTGACCCGTTCCGGTTTCAGACGGGAGGGCGGGTTCCAGGGAGCGGGGCGGATTTCAATTAGGGGGATTTCATGGACGGTGTTGTCGATGGTCATGGTGCGCTCCTGGGTGGCCAGGTGCCGGCCCGGGTTGGGGGTGGTAGATTTAAGGGGGCTATCTATACCTACTTGAAGTTAAATGCCAGTTGCCGCAGTCCGGGCAACGGTATTCCCGCCAAGTGCGCCGATGCGCCTGCTTGCCTTGTCGCTTCATGAGGCTTTTTATGGCGATTCTGGCGCTGGGCTTTGTCGGGAAGCATATTTTCCCCGAGGGGCAGTTCATAGCAGGCAAAAGCCCAAGATGATCACCGTTCCCACGCAGGCCAAGGCCGCCAGGATGGTTTTCTGGGTGCGGCGGCGGTCCAGGGGGTGGGACCAGTAGCGGTCCCGCCAGGAGGCGCAGTCAGGGCAGCGGCAGTCGGTCATGGGTGATCTCCTCATTTCATCCAGGCCAGGCAGCCGGTGGTGTTGCATTGGGTACAGACGCGGCCGTTGCGCATGATCTCGTAAAACAAGGTGCCGGTTTTGCAGGCGGGGCAGGAGATTTTGCCTTTGACGCCCTTGGCGCCGGCCGCGTCCTTGAGAATAGCTTTCCGGGCGTTGTCGTAAGCTTTCATGTCCATATGGTTACCTCGGTGGCTGTTGGCTCCAGTCGATGGAATTTATTTCCTCCCGCAGCTCCTTCTCGTGGCGGGCGCAGATGCGGGAGGTGCCCTGGACCTGGCCGACGCACCAGGGGCAATCGGGCTGCGGTCCCGGGGTCGCGGGATGGGGCCGGGTGAGAAAGAGCCGCCAGTGCAGGCCGCAGGCACAGGCGGCGGTGTACTCGCCGGGGATGTTGCCCCGGCGGCTGAAGGCGTTGGCCGCGGCCCCCAGGCCGAGGGTGAGGCCGCAGAAACATTGGAATTGGGCTAAGGGCATGGTTGTTTATCCTTCTCCCGGCCCCGGACCATGACCAGCAGGGCCATGATGGTCAGGCCGGCGGCGACGCCCAGGAGAAAGACACTCCCAAAGGCCAGGAGGATCATGTCAGGCCTCCGGCGGCGGTGCGTCCGGGACTTTCTTCCGGGGCCAGGCGTCCATGGCGTCGGCCTGTTGCAGAGCGGCCACCACCAGGTCCAGGTCCCCGCCCAACTCCTTGACGCGGTTGCCCCAATAGCGCACCGTGTCCGCGGCCGCGGCGTCCTGGGCCCGGAGGAGGAAGACAGGTTCGTCCTGGGGGATGCCGCCGGGAGCGGAGGTGTTTCCGATCATGGAAGTGCGGTCGTCCTGGATGTGCTGCTGGTAATCTTCGCGGCTGTGAAGCATGGAGTCCTCCTGGTTTTTTTTAGAGGAGTGCAGGCTGGAAAGCCGGCACTACCAAGGGCAGCGGCGGCAGGGGTGGCAGGAGGCCGGTTAAGAAGGCCCGGAGCCGGGGACCGGGCCAAGGGGCCGCGGGGAGGCTGCCGCCGCTGTTTGGGGGAAATAATAATTGCCATGCGGCAAAAAAGTCAAGATATTTTTTGCCGCATGGCAATTTTAAATTAAAAGGGATAGCGGTGGCTGTTTTTGGGAGGTGTGCGGTATGATTTAAGGGTTATAAATTTGGGATTTCGTAGGCGTTAATGGTTTTCCCATAAATTATAGTGTCTAACATCATGTCCATAGGCAGGGAAAATACCATATATTTCTGTCAAAGCCTTTGGCCCTATTTCTTCCAAATAAAATAGATATGTATTTTTAATGTCTTTTAATCTATATTTTTTAAAGCTGATAATATAATTATCTTCGCTTATATTGAATGACGTCATTATTGTTTCTGCGCATCTAATAGGATTGCCGATTTTACTTTTAATAAGAAAACAGTCGTTAACTTCAAAAACACCATCTCCAGCTTGTCTTGCATTTTTAAAAAGCTTGTAAAGGATTAAGCTATGAATATCGCTATTTGTTTTGTTTAGCATGGTGACTATAGAAATGTGCGGGGGGTAGAAATAAAAGAGAGAAGAACCTAATAAAGTTAAAAGAGCAAAAGATGTAGTAAATTCACCGCATTCTTTTATTATCCAATAAAAAATTAAGATTATAAATATTCTCGGGGAAATGGAGAAAAAGAAGAAAATAAGATAATCAGTAAATTTATTATAAGCATACCAACTACCATAAATTCTAACCATCTCACCGGACCCAGTTGAGCAAGGACCAAACGACGCGGCCGATGAGCAGGTGTTCATGCCAGTCCACCAGTTCAGGAGGGTAAGCTTTGTTCTCGGAAAGCAAAAGTACGGATTTTTTCTCAGGGACAAGCTGGATGCGTTTGACCGCGCAGGATTCGAGGTCTGGAAGGCGTACGGCGAAAAGGCCGTCTGGCGTGATTTCCCGATCGGCCCGGTCAATGACCACGGTTGCTCCCGGGGATAGCAACGGTAACATGGAGTCGGACTCTTCCCCCAGCCGGACGGCAACCAGACGCCTGCGCCCGTGTAGTTCGGATTTGGGCAGCCAGAGCCAAGACTCGATAGCGTCACCCGGGATTTCGCCAGAAGGGTGAGCCGCGATCCGGCCCTGAACCAGGGGGATGGCCAGATAATCTTCTTTGCCATTAAGATAGATGGGAGGTCTGTTCAGCAGGCCTCGTAGGATTTTATAGACCGTGCGAAAGGAGGGGTCGCTGCTTTCATCATAGGTTTGGAATTTTGAAAGTACATCACTGCCGACATCAACCGATTCTGAAAATAATTTTAATGCCCCGCGATTAGCATGTTTCTTCCTAACCAACTCGTTGCGAATAAAACTTAAAATTTCGGCAATTTCCATATCAGCCCTGTGCATAAAAATGAAGTTAGCATGAAAAAGATTGCCGCTTGGCAAAAATAGCTTGACAAAGAATATTGCCGTGCGGCAATTATAGAAGCATGAAGCTTTCGGAATATCTGAAAACGCATCAGCTCAAATATGGACCATGGGCTATGGCTCATGGAATTTCCCCTTCCATTATCTGTCGGCATCTAAAAAGGGGTAACGGTTTCACCTTGGCCACGGCCATTAAGATTGAGCAGGCCACCAACGGGCAGGTGCCGGTAAGGGAGTTGTTATCCCAAAGGAAGGCCAAGGAAATTAAAGAGCAAGAGTCAATCATAAGCATCCAGGATAACGGCAAGGGCAAGGCAATGTCAGTCCGAAAAATAACCTCTATTTTCAAGAGGTTATTTTTTTTTGTAATCAAATCGGACAAATGATTATGGAACTTGTCAAGTGTAGGTAATTGCAGAAATTTCAACCGGACAAACTTGAGGGAGGGGCCGGACAAAGATGCCGAAAAATTTTGGGGGGATGCCGCTGCGGGAGTACGTGGCCCTGGTGTACCGGCTGAGCAAGGTGAGTCTGAGGGCCAGGCGGCTGGCCGAGGGCCTGGAGGTATCCGAGTCCTACATCCACAAGCTGGAGGAAGGGGAGCGGATCCCCAACCTGCAGCAGTGGCTGGAGACCATCCAGATCACCGGAGACCTGGACGGGGTGAAGCGCCTGGTCCGGGACCTGGGCGGCGTGGTGGTCTGGAAGAACGGCTCGCTGGCCGGGGCCTTGCGGGAGCTGGCGGAGGAGTTGGAATTAGAGGAGCGGCAGGCTAAAAGCCTGCCGCCACCGGCGCAGGTCCGGTTTCCAGGAGGGGAGACGTGAGCGGAGTGCAGGCGGGGACGCCCGCACGCCGGGTTGACCCGGCGTTGCTGGTGGTGATTATCAGCACCGTGTGTGCGGAGCCCGGCGTGTGGCCGGTGTGCTGCCGGGGGGCCGGGGCCGAAGAGTTGGCCTGGTACCGGCGGGAAGTGCGGCGGTTGCAGGGGAACCGCGCGGTGCCGGGGGGCGGGAAAGCGAGTAAAGCCCATGCCTGACGACAGTTTGACCTTGGCGCTGCTCAAGAGTTGCGACCTGTGCGGCCGGGAGTTTGCTCCGGGCGAGGAGTTTTACCGGCTGCAACGGTTGCAGCGGATTGCGGGCGAGACGCCCGCAGCCACGGGGGGGGGCTGTGAAGTGGTGAGCGAGTCGGCCTTTTGTCTCCGGGAGTGCGGCGGGCAGAAGGTGGTGAAGATTTGAAGAAACCGCGGCCCCGGGCCAGGCGGCATGTGCGCTGTGTCTTCTGCGGCGCGGCCCTGGAGCGGGTGCCCCGGGCGGGTTGCCTCGCGGCCTGGGGGGTGTGTCTGCTGTGTCTGCCGGAGATTTTAAGAGGAGTGCAGGCTGGAAAGCCTGCACTACCGGTTTCCCCCTTGCGGTTTCCCCTGGGGGAATTTGGCCCGGGCCACTTAGAAAGGCGGGGTCCGGCCCCTCCCCAGTAGAGTAAGCCGCCGCGCCCGGGGCCTGGTTAAGCGGCCAGGTATGTTAAGCGGCGTGCTGAAGATGGGGCTTCGTTTTAAGGCAAAAGGTAAAAGGCAAAAGGTAAAAAATGCGAGTCACTGGGCGCGTCTTGGTGGTCCGGCGGCATTCGATCCGGCTGCAGGTCGGGGAGAAGCGGCCGTGGCTGCCCAAGGGGGCGCTCACGCTACAGAAGGGGGAATACGCCGTGGGAGCCACGATCGAAGTCAGCCTCTCTAAGAAGCTGGCGGAATATAAGGGGTTGGCGTAATGGCCGGTCAGAAACAGCGGCGCCAGGACCTGGGCACCAAGCCCGTGAATTTGGGGACCGCGACGCTGCCCCTGGGGTTTGGCAATTTTGTCATGCGGAGCCAGGTGGTCAGCGTCTGCATTCCCAATTCGGCACCGGGCAAGGTCCTGAGGGATAAATTCCGGGGGAAAGAGCGGCTGCTGGATTTCACTTGCGGCCGGCGCGTCCGCAGCATGGTGCTCACGGCCAGCAACCACTTGATTTTATCGTCCGTGAATGCGGAGACGGTTCAGACCCGGCTGGAGGAGCTGGCGGCCAACGCTGAGGAAGGAGTGACAGGCTAAAAGCCTGTCACCACTGGAGGTTTCTTGGGGGGGAAACCGGGGCAGCCGGTACAGGAACAGGCACGGGAGCAGATCCTGGCGACGCTCCAGTTTTTGCATCCGCCCGGGGGGGTGTTCGAGATTTGCCTGATCGGGCCGAAGGCGGCGGCCTCGCCGCATTGGGAGGGCCGGGCCGGGGGCAAGAAACCCATTGTGGCCGGGTGGTTTAGGGACCCGGAGAAGGCCGCGGAT
>QZIZ01000136.1 GCA_003599195.1 Deltaproteobacteria bacterium
CGCGGACGCGGACATCATGGTGGCCCGGAACCTGGCCCGCATGGTGGCCGCGGGCGCGGCCTCCCACTCCGACCATGGCCGGGACCTGGTGGAGACGCTCTTGGCCGTGGCGGAAGGCAAGGCTCCGGGCTATAAGCTCACGGACCTGGAGAAGCTCTCCCGGGTGGCCGGGGAATTTGGGGTGGCCCCGGGTTTGCCGCCCCTGGAGCAGGCCAAGGAACTGGCCCTGGCCCTGATGGAGGAATACGGTATCCGAAAGGGCTATCTCCAGTTCACCAAGCGCCTGCCCGCCGCCAGGCTGGATAAATGGGCCAAGCTGGGGATCGCCCCCCGGGGCATCGATTGGGAGATCTCGGAGATGCTGCATCGCACCCATATGGGGGTCGACAACGACGCGGTGAACATCCTCCTCCAGGCCCTCCGTTCCGCGCTCGCCGACGGCTGGGGCGGCTCCATGATCGCCACCGAGGTCTCGGATATTCTTTTCGGCACCCCTAAACCCGTGGCCTCCCAGGTAAATATCGGCGTATTGAAGTCGGACCAGGTGAATATCCTCCTCCATGGCCACAGCCCCCTGGTCTCGGAGATGGTGGCCCAGGCCGCGGCTGACCCGGCGCTGCTGAACCGGGCCCGGGAGTTGGGAGCCCAGGGCATCAACCTGGCGGGCCTGTGCTGCACCGGCAACGAAGTGCTGATGCGCAAAGGCATCCCCATGGCCGGGAACCACCTGGTCCAGGAACTGGCCATCGTCACCGGCGCGGTGGAGGCCATGGTGGTGGATTACCAGTGCATCATGCCCTCCGTGCCGGACTTCGCCTCCTGCTACCATACCCTCTTTTTCACCACCTACGACAAGGCCAAGTTCCCCAAGGCCCGGCATTTATCATTCTCCCCGGAGAACGGCGCGGCCCTGGGCCGGGAGCTGGTCTCCCAGGCGGTGGAGAATTTTGCCCGCCGGGATTCTAAGCGGGTCTCCATCCCGGCTGCGCCCCAGGCCCAGGTCAGCGGTTTTTCCGTCGAGTCCATCGTTGCCGCCCTGGGGGGGACCCCCGGTCCGCTGCTGGAAGCCATCAAAGCCGGGCAGATCCGGGGCGCGGCAGGGGTGGTGGGCTGCAACAATCCCAAGATCACCCAGGATTATGGGCATGTTAATCTGACCAAGGCCCTCATTGCCGCGGATATCCTGGTCCTGGACACCGGCTGCACCGCGGTGGCCAATGCCAAGGCGGGCCTCAAGGAACCCCGGGCCGCGGAACTGGCCGGGCCGGGACTGAAGGCCGTCTGCCAGGCCTTGGGCATCCCGCCGGTCCTGCATATGGGCTCCTGCGTGGACAACACCCGGATCATCAACCTTTGCGCGGCCCTGGCCGGAGCCCTGGGGGTGGATCTGGACCAGTTGCCGGTGGCCGCGGCCGCGCCGGAGTGGTATTCGGAGAAGGCCGCGGCCATTGCCTGTTATGCGGTGGCCAGCGGTATCTACACGGTCTTGGGAGTGGCGCCCCCGGTTTTGGGGAGCAAGGCGGTGACCGATTTGCTCTTGAACGGCCTGGAGGCCCACCTGGGGGCCAAATTCGCGGTGGAGCCGGACCCGGCGAAGGCCGCGGCCTTCATCATCAGCCACGTGGAGGGCAAGAGGCGGGCCTTGGGGTTGGATGCGCGGTAATGCCTTGAGGAAAAGAGATTGACAAGAATTGGAGAAACGGTTAAAAATTGTTAATCCGTAGCGCCTATCCAAGCTAAGGAGGGAACGATGTCCGGTTCTGAACCTCTCCAGGTAAGTGACGCCACTTTTGAAGATGAAATCCTGAAATCCGAGATGCCGGCGATGGTAGATTTCTGGGCGGCTTGGTGCGGCCCTTGCCGGGCCATTGCTCCGGTGGTGGAAGAACTGGCCCGGGACTATCAGGGTAAGGTGAAAGTGGCCAAAATGAATGTGGATGAAAACGCGAAAACTCCCGCCAGATATGGCATCCGGGCCATCCCCACCCTGATCATTTTCAAAGGCGGACAGGTGCTGGAGCAGATCACCGGCGCGGTGTCCCGTTCATTGATCGAGAATGCCCTGAAAAAAGCCCTGTAATCCCCTGGACCGGCATGCCTGCGTGGGACTATGACATCGTCATCGTCGGGGCCGGCCCCGCCGGCCTCACTGCCGGCATTTATGCCGGCCGCGCCCGTCTGAAAACCCTGCTGCTGGAAAAACTCATTCACGGCGGCCAGGTCATGACCACTGACCTGGTGGAGAATTACCCCGGTTTTCCGGAGGGGATCTCCGGCTTTGAGTTGAGCGACCGTATGCGGAAGCAGGCCGAACGCTTCGGTCTGGAGTTCCGCACCGGAGAAGTCCTGGAGCTCGAACCCGGGCCGGAGCACCATCTAGTGCGGCTGCAAGGGGAAGAGCTGCGCGCCGGCGCGCTGATCATCGCCAGCGGCGCGGGGTACCGCAAGCTGGGAGCTCCGGGGGAAAAGGAATTCACCGGGAAAGGGGTCAGCTATTGCGCCACTTGCGACGGGGCCCTGTACCGGGGCGAGACCATCGCGGTGGTGGGCGGAGGTGACACGGCGCTCACGGATACCCTGTTCCTCTGCCGCTTTGCCGAAAAAATTCACCTGATTCATCGCCGCGACGCTTTCCGGGGGGAAAAGTTCCTTCAGGAACAGGTGCTTGCTCAGGAAAAGCAGGGAAAAGTGGAGATCCACTGGGACTCGGTGGTTCATGAAATCCAAGGCCGGCACGCGGTGGAGGCCTTGGCGCTGAAGAACGTGAAGACCGGGGAGGAATCCCGCCTGCCGGTGGCCGGGGTGTTCATCTTTGTGGGTATCACCCCCAACACCTCCTGGCTCCAGGGCTGTGTTTCTTTGGATGAATGGGGTTTTGTCTTCACCGATGGCGAAATGGCCACCTCTGTCCCGGGTATCTACGCGGCCGGCGATGTGCGCAGCAAACTTCTCCGGCAAATCGCCACCGCGGTGGGCGACGGCGCCATCGCCGCGTTTGCGGCGGAAAGTTATCTGGAACATCTTCAGAGGTAAGACTTATGACTAGGAACAAAGCCCTCCAGTTCTTACTGGTCCTGGCCCTGATCGCGCTTCTTGGCGGTTGCTCCACCGTAAAAGGTTGGTTTAGCAAAAAGGAACAGGAAAAGCCGCCTGACATCATGGCCGAGGAAGGCATCAAGCAACTGAAAAAGAAAAAATATGATGACGCCATTGAGACCTTCGAAAAGGTCCGGGATCGCTATCCTTACAGCGATCAGGCCATGCTGGCGCAAATTAAGGTGGCGGACGCCTATTTTTATAAAAAGAAATACGATGAGGCCCTGCAGGCTTATAAGGAATTCGAGAAATTGCACCCCACCAATAAAGGGGTCCCCTACGCCATCTACCGCCAGGGATTATGCTATTACCGCCAGCGCACTACCATCGACCGGGATCAGACCTATACTTTTAAGGCTCTTCAGGAATTTCGCCGCTTAAAACAGAAATTTCCCAAATGCGAATATATCCCCAACGTTGACAAGTATATGGCCAAATGCCGCAACGACCTGGCGGAGCACGAATTTTATGTGGCGGTATTCTACTTTAAAACCAAACACTATAAAGCAGCCCTGGACCGGTTCCAGGTGGTGGCCCAGGAATATCCCGAGTTCCCCAAGCAGGGTGAGATTAAGGATTATATCGACAAGTGTCAAACAATTATGGCCGAAAGAGAAGAAGGGCCCAAAAGCGGTTTGCTGTACAACATTACTAATCTCTTTGACGCTCGCTGGTGAATTATCATGAGGAGGCAGAGCTAAGCCGTTCAGGCCCTGGCGCCTCCTTTAATAATAAGAAGTCACTCAAGGCGGAGCCGAAGCTCCGCCTGGTTATTTACGCACGTCTATAAACCGGGCTTGGGAAAGAGGCGGGGTGTAACAGCGGCGCAGATGCTGGCAAACATTGAGGGTTTGCAGGCGTTCCTCCAGGGCTTGCCGCCAGGACTGGCAGAAGTCCATCAGGGATTGATCCAGGTTCCTCAGTACCTCCAGGTCATCCCCCAGGTCTTCGGCGGCTGTGGACCAGTCCAGGTGCTGCAGCACCAAACGGCGTTGGTCCAGGAGTTTGGCGGCCCGTTCCAGGTCGTCCTGGAGAACCGCGGCGGTAATGGCCCGGGTGAGGTCCTGCAACAGGGCCACCCTGCTCCGGGTCAAGGGAGTGAGATTCGAGAGAGAATATTTTGCCATTGTTTCACCATGGGTGAGAGTTCGTATTCCATTAAATCCGCCAGCAGGATGTAATCATCTTCTTCAAAGACCTGGAGCATCTCTTCCAGAAGGTCTTGAAAACGCTTGAGGAAACCGGTGACATCGCCGTCCTGGGGGGAGCTTACGCGGCCCAGGTCCATCTCCAAGACCTGACAGGCCCCTTCCCCGGTTTGGAGCATCCAGCGCAGGGCCTCCAGCACCTGGGCGAAATAGTGATTGGCCTCGTCTTCGGCGGCCAGGCGGAAGAGCGACGCGCTCTTTTCCAGGGCTTGGAGCAGGGTTTCCACCTGCTGCGAGGCATCAACGAGGATGGAGCGGGCCAGGTCCGCGTCGGAAACCGTTTTTAAATCCAACCTGGCAACCTCTCCCAGGCCGACGTAGCGGGATTCCCGGGGGTAGCGCTCCGTGAAAAACTCACCGTTTACCTCCACCTGGAAGAGTTGCTGGCCCTCGGGAATGAATTTTTCGTTAAGCTCCACCAGGGCTTCTTCCAGGTTACGCAGGTGAGAAAAATCCACCGCCAGGTTTTGATCGTTAATAGTTATTTGCATGAGGCCACCTCGAAAATTTGATGCATGTGGTTCTTTGGGGATGATCCTTGCACAAGATGTGCCATCTCTGGCAAGAGCATGATATTGTGAGGTAATTCTATATAATCGCTCACTATTTGCCCCATTACCTCCTGGCAAATTTTGCCGGTCTGATGCAGGCGCCGGTAAGCCTGGGCCAGTTCTCGCGCCAACAGATTGACGTCAGTTTCCGCACAACCCCGTTGTTCCTGAAAAAAGAACTCGATAAAGGCCGCGATCTCCGGAGAACTCACGCCCAGGCGGTGTAATTCCGGATCGATTCCCCGGATGGCCTCCGCCTGGTGCCAAAGAATTGAGGGGGAAAGACTCTCCTGGGGAAGTTCCAGGAACCGGCGAGTCAAGTTTTCCCCCCGGGCCGTGACCGCCAGCAGCTCATTGAGAAACTGGTGGCCGGCGGCCAATCCCAAGTCGTCCTCCGGAGGCAGGAAGTAGCCGGTCATAACTTCCCGGAGCCAGTGGTCCAGGCCGTCTCCGGACGTTCCGGTCCCATCCAGGAAGCGGGACCAGACAGCCCGGTGCAGCAGGGTCCAGAAGTGTTTCCGGTCCAGGGGACGGCGGATCAGCGGCAGATGGGCATGATGGCCCGTGGGGTCGAAAGTGGACAGATAGACTTGCAGATCGCGCCAGCGGGCGGCGTCCGGAATGGGGGTTAGAGGCCTTTTTTCCAGGAGGTGCAGAGCCCAGGCGGCCACCGCCTCCGGGGAGATGGCGGCATGGCATTTGAAGAGGGAGCAGGAATCCGGGTAATGACAGGGATGGCAGTCCAGCCGGGGCTCCAGGGCCAGGTGGCCGGCGCCCACCGGCCCGGTGTCGTGCACCCGGGCCCCGGCCAAAAAGAAGGCCAGGACCGGGGTCTTAACCGCCGCGGCCAGATGCATGGGGCCGGTATCGTTGGTAATCATCAGGTGCAGCCGGGAAAGTAAGGCCGCCAGCCCGGCGATGGAGGTCACCCCGGCGCATAAGGTGGCGGTTCCCGGCGGCAGCAGGGCAGCGAGTTTTTCCCCCAGCGGCCTTTCCCCCCGGCTGCCGAAGATGAAGAAGTGGCAGGGCCGGACCGTAAGCAGCTTGGCGGCCACCTGGGCATATTTTTCCGGGGGCCAGCAGCGCTGGGGCTGGGACGCGCCGGGGAGCAGACCCACCAGCGTCGTCCCCGGAGTCAAGGATAGCCTGGAGAGGAAAGCGCCGGCCTGGTCCTGGGCGTCCGGGGGAATCCGCACCTCCAGGCCGCTCCCATCCGGCTCCAGGCCCGCTCCCTTGAGGAAGATGTCCACCAGGTTAAAGGCATTGGCCCGCCGGGCCCGGGAAACCACCATTAAATAACTCATCCAGGGAGGCTGGGTGAGGAAATGCCGGGCGGAGTGCAGGGTTAAACCCCGCACTTCCCGGCCCCCGCACAGGTAGGAAAGTATGGCCCCCATAACCGTGGGGGTGAGATTAATCACCAGGTCCGGCGGCACCAGGTGGTCCTCCAGCCATTGGGCTAAAAACCGGTAACTTGCGGGCCATTCCCCTTCCCGGTCCAATAAGGGAGCCAGTTGGAGGGTGGGAAAAGGCAACAGCCGGTCCACCTCGGGGAGCAGGGCCGCGGTTTCCTGGAAGGTGTCCTGAACCACCAGGGTAATCCGGGCTTGCGGATGCCGGGCTCTTAAGGCCCGGAGCACAGGTGAGGACTGGACCAGATCCCCCAGGCGCAACAAGTTAATCACCACAATGTGCATCAGCGCCCTCCGTTGGCTCCGCGGCCGTGCATGTTCTGCTGAAACTCATGGAGAAACCAGAGAATGGCTTCGGGTTCAGTAAGGGGATCGTTGCCGGCCTTGATTTGACTCACCAAACCCCCGAGGTCGGCAGACACTCCCTCCGGCAACCGGTCCAGGAGGACCTGCACCGGGTGATCCGGCGGAAAGGAGCTCTGGACCTGGAGGGCGGCGCTCTCTTGGGGCTGCCGCGGGGGCAGGGATTGGGGGTGGAGGTCCTGGATGATCTCCAAGGCCCCGGCCAGGCGCCGGGCATAGGTATGCTCCCGGAGGACCCTTTCCCGGGAGGCCGCAGCCAGGCGCCGCCGCTCATCCTCGTGGGCCAGATAATACGAAATCTTCTCCCGGGCTTCAGTTAAGGAGGTGAAAGTTGCCAGCTCCTGATCAGGTGTAAAGAACTCCGCCAATTGCCCCCGCCAATCCACCAGCTGGAAGGCGCCGCACGCGGCCAGGTCAAAGACCCTGGGGTTGAGATAATCCCCCTGGGGGTTGATCCCCGCATGGAAGGGGGAGGAATGGAGATTGAGGTTGATGCGGCTGGCATTGAAAATCTTCACCGAGTCCTCTGCGGAGACCCGGGCCGCCTGGTTCTGGATGCAAAGGCCCAGAGGAGAGTGGAGTTCCCACTCCGAGCCCCAGATCTTGAAGTCGAAGTCGGTGAGCCCTTGGAAAAACTGGCGGCGGTTGTAATAGCCCGCGCCCACAAAGGACAGGGCCGAGCCAAAGCGGCGTTTTTCTTCCGGGGCTAACTCCAAGGGATGGTAAGCCTCCAGGTCGGCGGCCAGGGGCAGGCAGGCAAAATTTTTAACTCCCCGGGCCTTGAGTTCGGAGAAGAACGGCTCCTTCTGGAGAGTGAAGAAGACATCCACTTCCGGAGCCAGATCCTGCCAATAAGTGAGCACCTGGAAGTCCTCCACGAACCAGTAGGCCACCAGGGGGACTTCCGCTTTCAGGGCCTTGAGCAGGGGCGGGGCCACCGGGGATTGGGCCAGGGCGAAGACCAGATCCGGCTTAAAATCCCGCGCCCGGGCGATAATGGTCTCCCCCAATAGACCCAGCAGTTCTTGCTTTAACTTATGTTCGGCCCGCTGGTCCCGGGTGACCCCGGCCAGGACCTGGTAACCGGCAAAGAAGGGAGCAAAGTCCAGGAACTCGGTGACGTGCCCCAACTCCCGGAATCCCCGGGCCGTGTAACGGGCGATGGGGTGGGAGCCGCCATAGAGGGGGCCAACCACCAGGATGCGCAGAGGGCCAAGTTCGCAGTCTTCCCCGGCCAGGAAACGCAGCAAACGGCGATGGGGGCCGGGATGCAGCCGGCGGGTGGGAGTGTGCTCCACCAGGCGGGCCTTCCGGGGCAGGCCGGTGAAATCCGACCCCAGGCGCAGGCCGTCTCGAGCCAGAAGCGCGGTCAGGTCCTGATGCTCCAGGGCCAGGCGGGCCACCGCCGGCGAGGGTTCCATTACCCAAAAGGGCCTTCCTGCGGCCAACAGGGGCAGAAGATGGTACCCCAGCCCCAGGCCGAAGACGATGAGGGGCGCGGCCGCTTCCCCCTCCAGGGCCTGGGCCCAGTCCCGGCCTTCTTTAACCGGATCATAGGAAGAGGTCAGGCGCTGCTTGCCCACCTGCAAATAGGGGGGGCCGGACCGGGAGGGCCGGGCCTGGTGATCCTCGGGCACCTTGACGGCGGCCAGGGTGGCGGCCAGGTCCGGGTTTACCTGCTGCAAAACTTCCAGATTCTTGGCCCAGAGACTCATAGTTTTCACCTCGAAACGGAAAGGCAATTTTCCAGTTGGGCGGTAAACACTTCTTTGACCCCGAAAAACAGTTCTTGCTGTCCCTGACGCTGCATTTCGTCCTGAAAGGCCAGAAGGGGTCTTAAAGCTTCTGTTACTTGCGGCAATTCCGGAGGTACCTGCGCCCCTCGGTTTAGAACGGCTAAGAGGACCTCCAACCTAGGCAAATCCCCTGAAGGACATTTATCCCCCTCTTCATATGGGTTTGGGGGAGGGGGTTTGGGGGAGGGGGCCGCCAGCCAGGCCCCGGCCCGGCGGTAAGCCCGGCCCACCAGGTCCACAAAGCGGGGCGGTTCCTCTCCCAGGTATTGGTAGCGCACGCCAAAGTCATCCTGGCCGCTGCGGTAAATGCGGGAGCCCGAGGGCAGGGGCAGATTTCCGGGGGCAGTCCCGGTCTCCAGCCAAACCGCAATAAACCGGGCCACGGTCTGAGGCGGCAGCATCTCCAGGCAGATGGGGCCTTCCGGAGGACAGGGGGACGCGGCCTCCGTACAAGGGTGGCAGGGAGGCTCGGCCTGGAGGACATAATGGCCGGAGCCGTAGGGGCCGGTCTCGAAGCAGAGGGCCGGGCCCAGGAAGAGGGCCGCCGTGGGCACCCCCAGGGCCGCGGCCAGGTGCAGGGTGCCGGTATCGCCGCTGACCAGGAGATGCGCCTGCTGCAGCTGCCCTGCCAATTCCGCCAGGCCGGTGGCGCCCTGGAGATTAACTACCCCTTCCCGGAGCGCCGGGGCCAGCGCCGCCCGCAGCTTTTCTCCCAGGCCCCGTTCGGACGCGGTGCCCAACAACAGGACCCGGGCCCCCAGCCGGGAAACCAGATGTTCCGCCAGCCGGGTAAAGTGTGCCAGAGGCCAGGTGCGCCGTTGGTGGCGAGTAGCCAGTTGCAGGGCGATAACCGGCTCCCTCCGGGGAATGGCCGCCAGCCGCGGCCCGGGGGGAGCCCAGGCCGGTTCCGGGGCCAAATGGCGAAAGACGTCCGTCAGGTGGAAGCGGTTGAACTGCCGGGCATGGACCAGGCTATAGATCCAGGCCAGCCAGGGCTCCCGGGAAAATTCCCGGCCGCCGGCCGCGGGCAGATAACCTTTGGCCTGCACCCCCAAAAGATGGGTCAGAAGGAGACTGAGCCGGGAAAAGTTGAGGTTGAACATCAGGTCGAAATCCCGGGCCTGCAAATCTTTCAGAAGCTCCGCCACCAGCCGGTAGGCTCCGGGCCAGTCCCTCGCGGTCAAAGCGCCCAGGCGCAGGAAATCAAAGCCCAGGACTTCCTCCACCTTAGGCCCTGCGGCCTGCAAGGGCAGAAGGCGATGATCGGTCAGCAGGGTGAGGCGGGCCCCGGGATAGGCCTGGCGCAGACGGGTAAGCAGGGGCCAGGTCTGTACCAAATCCCCCAGGCGGGCCAGTTGCAGGATCAGGAGGTTTTTGGGGGAAGAGGCGCCTAACCAACCCGGTTGGGACTGAATAGGGCCGACACCTTCCCTGGTTTCTGTTAAAGCCGGAAGCGGGTTCATTTTGCCAGATCCTGCCAGTCATTCCATTAACAATCTGATATATTTGTTAATTAACCGAAAACTGAAAACTGTTTTTACATAGTCCTCCGCAGCACCACCAACATTTCCTGAAGACGGTGGCGGTAGGTATGTTCCTGCAATATCCGGGCCCGGCCCCGCTCGACGATTTGCCGCCGGGCCTCGGAATGGCGCAGATAGAAACGCACCAGGTCCGGAATCTCCTCCGGGTGGTGGTAGCAGACCGATT
>QZIZ01000109.1 GCA_003599195.1 Deltaproteobacteria bacterium
GGTTCCGCGCATGGACATCGACCTCCGGCTTGATGTCCGGCAGTATAGCACCATTGATAACCAATCGCGATTGCTAGTTTTTCAACACCCTGTTAGTACGCTCTATCACCAGTTGGGCCAGTATGATAAAGCTTTAGCCCACTATAAACAGTCCCTGGCTATCATGAGGGAAATCAAGGACCGCCATGGCGAGGGCTGTGCTCTATCCGGAATCGGTGCGCTCTATCACACCTTGGGGCTGTATGATAAAGCCTTAGCCCACTACCAACTGGCCCTGGCCATCGAGAGGGGAATCAAGGACCGGCATGGCGAGAGTTATACTCTGTTTCAGATCGGCTCGGTCTATTACGACTTAGGCCAGTACGAGAAGGCGAAGGACGCTTTGACCCAGAGCCTGCAGATCTCCCAGGAAGTGGGGGCACCGGAATCATTGTGGAGGGCCCAAGGCGGCCTGGGAGAGACGAAGGCGAAACTGGGGCAGCATAGCCCGGCGATCCAGCACTACGAACAGGCCATAGACACCATTGAGTCCATGCGCGGGGGCTTGCAGGAGAAAGAGGCCAGGTCTTCTTTTATGCAGAATAAATTTTTTATCTATGATGAGCTGATCGAACTGCTGCGCTCCCGGCATGAGCAGGACCCCACGAAAGGCTATGACCGCAAATCCTGGGAGATCTTCGAGCGCAAGCAGGCTCGCCTATTCTTGGAGGAGATGGGGAAGAGCGGGGCCCGCAATTTTGCCGGGCTGCCGGAGGAGGTCAAAGAGCGGGAGTCAGAACTGGAACATCGTCTGGACCGGCTCCAGGCCGCCCTGGTAAATGAACACGCCAAACCCACCCCTGACCACCCCCGGATTCAGACCCTGGAAAGCGATTTGCAGCAAGCCAAGATCGCTTTCCAGAACTTGAAAAAACAGCTCCGCGGCAGCCACCCGGACTACTACGCCTTAAAATACCCCCAACCCGCCAGTCTGAGCGAACTGCAAGCCCAGGTCCTTCAGCCCGGGGAGGTTATGCTGGTCTATGGGGTGATGCAGGATAAGACCTGCCTCTGGGTCATCGGTAAAGAAAGCTTTGCCATGCACACCCTCAATATCGGCGAACAAGACCTAAGCCGGAAGATCGCCGCCTTCCGGCACACGGTGCTGATAACCAAGGATGCGGGACAAGGCCAGGCAGGGACACCGAAATCCGGCGAACTCTATCCCCTGCTCTTCCCTGAAAAGATGCAGGCGCCCCTGGTCCCCGGCAGCTGTGTCTATATCATTCCCACCGGTCCCTTATATGCCCTGCCCTTTGAGGCCCTGGAAACCCAGGCCCCCGGTCAGCCCAGCCACTACCTGGTGGAGGATCACGCCGTCGCTTACCTGTCCTCTGCCTCGCTGCTCAAGACTCTGCGGGAGGCCCAGGCCCGAAAGCAGACCCGGCCCCCCTATCCTCTGCTGGCCTTTGCCAACCCCCGTTATACTACGGGCTCTGCCGGTGCGGGCGATGACCTCTCGATTCGAGTCCTGCAAACCCGAGCTTATCTTGATATCCTGCGGGGCTCCTTTAAAGCACTGCCAGAAACCGAAGCCGAAGCCAGAGAGATTAAGGAATTGCTCCAGGCCCCGGACCAGAGCAACCCCCTCCAGCTCCGAGACGCGGCTTCCCGGACTACAGTCCTGAGCCTGAATAAGGCTGCCAAGCTGCCGGATTACCGCTACCTGGTTTTTGCCTGTCACGGTATTCTGCCGGGAGAGGTGGACCGGGTCGTGCAATCCGCCCTGGTACTATCCTATCCGGAAAGAGAAGGTTATCTCACCATGGCGGACGTCTTTGGTATTAAGCTAAACGCCGACCTGGTTTCATTGTCGGCTTGCAACACCGGCCGGGGCGCAGAAGTCAAGGGCGAAGGGGTTATGGGCCTAACCCGGGCCTTTATGTACTCCGGCACACCGGCGGTCACGGTGACCCTGTGGTCGGTGGAGTCCCAATCCGCCAAGGAATTAAACGTGGGCATGTATCGTTATCTTAGCCAGGGACAAGGCCGGGCCTCGGCCCTGCGGCAGATCAAACTGGCCCTGCTCCGGGGCGAGAAAGGCAATCTATACCGCCAGCCATTCTTCTGGGCCCCCCTGGTGGTCTTCGGGGATGGGCAATGACCTGCCATGACCAACGATGAACTTGATGGGCTTTATAAATAGCGACCTCAAGAGGAACTTTTAATATCGAGCGCTACGGCAAGTTGGAACTTATCCGATCATTTCAACGAACGCAGGACGCCAAAGAAAGCCCGTGACCCTGCAGCTCCACCCTTTAACCAGGTAAGGCTGGATAAAATCCAGCAGGTAGGCCAAGGCTACTGAGACCCAGGAGTGAACTGAAGTCGTTGTTATCCGCGGCGTCTATGGCCTTGTTATAAGCACGTTGGAAATCCGTGCCGTATTCAATGGCCCTGGCCTTGACCTACTCATTGATAAGTTCTTGCGGGTAGAGGTCTGCGAGAGACTTAATGGTGGCGTTATAAGTTTTGTTCATAGTGACCAGGCTCTTATAGTCCACAGTGCGGAACGAGTCCTGGACGGCAGCCTGCAACCAGGGGCCAGGCTTACCCCCCCCCCATCTTTACTGGTGAGGGCGGAGCTTTGGCTCATAGCCTATTGACAAAAATGCGTTAATATCTGCTCTGATTCTAAACTTATCCTCAGGCCAAAAACCTTCCATATCCAGACGATACCTTCAATTTTCCCCTCTCCACTGATAAGTATCCCAGATGGCAAGCTATCGTCCCTAAGCTGGTCGATGGAAGATAGAAAAACCCAAGAGGCACATGTCAAGCTTTTTGGGCGGAATTTATTATGCGGCTTGCGGAGAGCCAAAAAGAAATGGTACAAGTGCACCGGGGCTTGATTGCACCGATATCGGCTGATTTCCGCAAGGAGAAGCATCATGGGTAGCCCTTTAAATCTTGCCTCTCTAGACCGACTAGGATCCCTGGCCCAGGATTATTTTGTTCATCAAGTGCTCTCTTGGTCCATGGCAGCTCAAATCATGGCCATCGGCTGCGCTCTTCTGTTAGCCCGTAAAGCCAGCGGGGCCATGCGCTCCTGGTTGACTCGCCAACAGGCGCAATATGCCACCCATCCGGAGGCTTGCACCGATCTGGCCGTACTCCTGGGTTTCGTCAAGGTTATTGAGGCCATTATCGCCTTTCTCCTGGTAGCGTTTGCCTATGGTATTGCGAGCCATTTCAACTGGCCCCGGAATGAATTGTCCGCCGTGGCCATGCTGTTGGTGGCCCTGGCCCTGGTGCGATTATTCACCGACGAGATGAAAAACCGCTTCTGGGCCAAAATTCTGGCAACCGCTATTTGGGTTTATGCCTTAATCTTGGCCTTTCTCAGTCTTTTCAATTTTCTAGACTTTTGGCAGCGTTTTTTGCAGGGAGTTGATTTCCAGCTGGGACACGTGCACTTTTCCCTCTTACATGTGCAGCGAGCCTTTTTTCTGTTGTTGGCTCTTTACTGGCTGTCTAAAAACCTGCGAATATTTCTCCATTTCTGGGTGACAGCAAAATCAGGCTTGACTGCCGCAGCCCAAATCCTATTGTACAGGCTGGGCAGTATTTTTCTCTTTTCCGCCTGTGTCGTCATAGTCTTGCATTACCTGGGACTCGATCTCACGGTCTTCGCCCTGTTCAGCGGCGCCCTGGGGTTGGGGCTCGGTTTCGGCCTGCAAAAAATCTTCGCCAACCTGGTGAGCGGGTTCATCCTCCTGGGGGATAAGTCCATCAAGCCCGGCGATGTGATCCAGTTAAAAGACACCTACGGCTGGATCAATTTCCTGGGAAGCCGCTATTGCTCCGTGGTCACCCGGGACGGCATCGAGCATCTCATCCCCAATGAAAACCTGATAACCGGCGAAGTGATCAACTGGTCCTACAGCCAGAACCTCGTCCGGTTAAGGGTCCCCGTTGGCGTGGCCTACGGCTCCGATTTGGAAAAAGCCCGGGACCTGATGCTGGCTGCCGCCGCGGATACCCCGCGAGTCATCAAAGATCCTAAACCTGCCTGCATTATAACCGGCTTTGGAGATAATGCCGTCAACATGGAAGTGCGGATGTGGATCAACGACCCGCAAAATGGCATCGCTTCAGTGAAGAGCGACCTCTTCTGGGCCATCTGGCAGCGGTTCCGGGACCATGGCATAGAAATGCCCTATCCCCAGCAGGACGTGCACCTCAAATCTATTCCTGAGGCACTGCTTCGGGCCAGGCCAGAGGAAGGATAAAGCCCCCAATTATTAGCTTGGAGAGCTACCATGGAGAAAAACACACATGACGGCCCATGGTGAAATGATCATCGAACAACCAGCAGCAGACACCCTGAAGGTGATTTTATCCGGGCACTGGAAGCTGGGCGGGGAACTGCCCGGGGCCGATAAGGTGCAACTAACGCTCGAAAGCAAACCGGGGGTTCGCAACCTGGTCTTCGATACCCGGGAGCTGGCGAATTGGGACACCGGGCTGTTGACTTTCCTGATAAACTTGGACACTCTCTGCTCCCGGCAACAAATCCGCCTGAACCGCGACGGACTGCCCCAAGGAGCGAAGAAACTGTTGGAATTGGCCTCGGCGGTGCCGGAAAAGAAAGATGCCCGCGCGGCGGAGGGGCGGGCGTCGTTTCTTGCTTATTTAGGCAACCAAACCGTCGATTTTTTCCGATCCGCAGGTGACATGCTGGAATTCCTCGGCGATACGGTCATTGCCGTTCTCAGACTGCTGCGCGGCAAGGCCCAGTACCGCCGCACCGATCTGGGCTTAATCATGCAGGCCGTTAGCGCCCAGGCGTTGCCCATCGTCTCCCTCATCTGTTTTTTGGTGGGATTGATCCTGGCGTTTATCGGCGCCATCCAGCTGAAGCTCTTTGGGGCCCAAATTTATGTGGCCGACTTGGTGGGCATTGCCATGGTCCGCCTGATGGCGGCGATCATGACCGGCATCGTCATGGCCGGCCGCACGGGGGGAGCCTTTGCCGCGCAGTTGGGGACCATGCAGGTGAACCAGGAGATCGATGCCCTGAAAACCCTGGGCATATCCCCCATGGAGTTTCTGGTGCTGCCCCGGATGCTCGCCCTGGCGGTGATGATGCCCCTGCTGTGCCTGTACGCCAATATCATGGGCATCCTGGGCGGTATGGTGGTGGGGGTTGGGATGCTCAATATCGGCTTTATCGAATACTATAACGAGACGGCGAAAGCGGTCGGTCTCTGGAATCTGGGCATCGGCCTTTTTTCAGGCCTGGTGTTCGGCGTGATCGTGGCCCTGGCCGGCTGCATGCGGGGCATGCAGTGCGGCCGCAGCGCCTCGGCAGTGGGTGACGCGGCCACGTCCGCGGTGGTCACCGCCATTGTCGGGATTATCGTTTCCACTGCGGTGATCACCATTTTGTGCAATATGCTGGGGATCTGAGGTAAGGCCCACAGCGCGTCGGGATAAAGTGAAAATGATGGAAAAAGAAGCCCACATCACGGTGCGCGATCTCACCATGGCTTATGGCGACTTTGTCCTCATGAGGGACCTGACCTTTACCATCAACCGGGGGGACATCTTCATCATCATGGGGGGCAGCGGCTGCGGCAAGAGCACCATGATGACCATTTTAATCGGCTTGAAGGCCCCGGCCAAGGGTAAGGTCTTTTATGGAGAGGTCGATTTCTGGGGTAGTGATCAACAGACCCGGGACCGGATCATTCGCCGTGCCGGGGTGATGTACCAGAGCGGGGCGCTTTGGAGTTCCATGACCCTGGCGGAGAATATCGCCCTGCCCCTGGAGACCTATACGGATTTAAACCCGGGCCAGATTCGCGAGGTGGTCAAACTGAAATTGGCGCTGGTGGGGATGGCCGGATTCGAAGAATTTTATCCCTCGGAGATCAGCGGCGGAATGCAGAAACGGGCCGGGATAGCCCGGGCCATGGCCCTCGATCCGGAAATCCTGTTTTTCGATGAACCTTCCGCCGGGCTGGATCCGGTGAGCGCGCGGCGCCTGGATGACCTGATCCTGGAACTGCGCGAGAGCCTGGGCACCACCATGGTGGTGGTGACCCATGAGTTGGCCAGTATCTTTGCGATCGGCAACAATTCCGTATTTCTGGATGTATCTAAACGAACCATGACGGCAACAGGCAACCCGAACCAGCTATTGGCCGAAACCCGGGATCCCAATTTGCGCCTATTTCTAACCCGGGGCGAGAAATCTTAACCCATAGGATGAACACAGATGGCTAAGCAAGCAAACAGAATGATGATCGGCGGTTTCGTAGTCCTCGCAGTGATCATTATGGCCGCCAGCCTGGTCGTATTCGGTTCAGGCAAATTTTTCAAGAAAACCAACAAGTATGTTTTGTATTTCGATGAATCCATCAAGGGGTTGAGTGTGGGCGCACCGGTGCTGTTCCAGGGCGTTCCCGTCGGGTCTGTGACCAGCATTACTCTCCAAGCCGACCTGACTAAGATGAAGACCCAGATCCCCGTCTTCATCGAAATCGAGACGGACCGCTGGAAGGTGGAAAGCGGAGAAAGAAATTACCGGAAAGTTGCAGAAAAGCTCATCGAAATGGGCCTTCGGGCCCAGCTGATTATGCAGAGTTTTATTACCGGCCAGTTAATGATCGAGCTGGATTTTTATCCCAAGACAGATATCTGCTATGCCCCGGCACAAATCGACAAAGACTATGCAGCCTATGTCGTGATTCCCACCTGTAAATCCACCAGCGCCCGGCTGGGCCAGGCTTTGGGGGATCTAGATTTCAAGGCGCTAGAAAAGAATTTGAATTCGAGCCTGGCCGGTATCGAGCGGCTGGTTAATAACCCGGACCTGGCCGCTAGCTTTCAGGCCCTGAAAGATACTCTTCAGTACGCCCGCAAAGTCGTCGCCAGGGTGGATCGTCAGGTGGACCCGCTGGCGAACGACGTGAAAAAAACCGTCAAAGATATCGGCAAGCTGGCTAATAATGTCGACGCCCGGGTGGGAGGGGTGGCGACCGGTTTAGATAAAACCATGTCCGCGGCCAGAGGTGTCCTGGCTCAGGACTCACCGCTGATGGTAGAATTGGAGACCATGCTGCAAGAGATTGCCGCTATGAGTAGGTCAATTCGTCAGTTGGCCAATTATCTTGATCTGCACCCTGAGGCCCTGATTCGGGGGAAAGGGAAGCCTGGAGATAAATCTGGAGGTAAATAATATGAAAGCAGTGCCATTTTCTCGCGCCGTCCCGGTCATCCTGGCCATCGCGGCCATTTTCTTAGGCGGCTGCCGGAGTCAGTCGCCGCGTTTTTATACCCTTACCCCGATACAGGATGACTTGGCGGCCTCCAAGAGGAAAAGCCCGGCACAGAACGCAGTTATTGGCATCGGCCCCGTCAAGTTGGCCGATTACCTCGACCAGTCCATGATAATCACCCGCACCAGCGACAATCAGGCGGTAAAAGCCGAGTTCGATCGTTGGGTCGGCTCCTTCAAGGATAACTTTATTAATGTCCTGGCCGACAATATCGGTTCTCTCCTGGGGACAGAACGGATTTATCTCTATCCCTGGCGCATGTCCGTGCCCATCGACTACCAGGTTACCTTGGATGTCGTTCGTTGCGATGGCCGGTTGGGGGACGCCGCCTGGCTGGAGGTGCGCTGGAGCATCTTCGGGGGACCGGAAAAGAAGCTGCTCAAAACTCATCGGTCCAGTATTCGCGAGCCGGTGGGGGGTGTGGATTATGCCGCCTTGGTTGCGGCTCAGAGCCAGGCGTTGGCCAAGCTCAGCCAAGAGATTGCCGAGGCGATTCAATGAGCCGGGAAAACCTGAAGCGGATCAGCGCGGCCGGCAAGATTCTCAGTCGGATCGGCGCGCTGAAATTCTTCAACTGAGGGAACCACCAAGACAGCCCTTAGAGCCTGCACCTGATGGCAGGAGGCAGGTGTTTCTCCAAACCCGGGCCAGGATGAGCGCCTCGCCCCTTATGCCAAGGACGGTATCCATACCCTTTGCACTGTTGGGTTACACCCTGCATCCGAGATTTCGGCCGGGAAGCGGACCTCATCAATCTGAAAGAGCGCTTAAGGGCACAAAGTCTCAAGCTCTTGGTGGACTTCACGCCCAACCACTGGACTTGCCGGCTTGGGGATTTCATATCTTTGACTGCTATGAGCAAACCCGAGTATAAAGGAGTGCTTAGTCATGAACAGCACGCATCCAACAAGTAAATTGATGGTAACGGCCATCCTGACGATTCTGGCTTGGGCCCTGATTCTCGGACGGCCGGTCCTGGCGGCCCAGGATACCTGGCCCAAGCGTTTCCAGCATCCCAAGGGTACGGTGGTCATGTACCAGCCGCAATTGGAGGACTTTAAGGACGATAAGCTCACGGGCCGGGCCGCAGTGTCGGTGAAAACCAAGGAAATGAAGGCTCCGGTGTTCGGGGCCATCTGGCTCTCGGGTCGGGTCCTGACCGACCGGGACACCCGCATGGCCACCATTGATGAGGTCAAGGTCACGGATGCCAAGTTTCCCGACGCCAAGCCGGAGCAATTGGAGAAATTGAAGACCTTCCTGAATACCGAATTGGCGGAGTGGAGCCTCCCCATCTCCCTGGACCGGCTGCTGGCGGCCCTGGAGGTGTTGGAGAAAGAACAGGCCGGAGACCGGGGCCTGAAAAACGAGCCGCCCAAGATTATCTTTGCCACCCGCCCCACGGTCCTGGTAATGCTGGACGGGGACCCCAAGCTCTTGCCGGTGCCCAAATCCTCGCTGATGCGCGTAGCCAACACTCCTTTCATCATGCTCTATGATATGGCGGCCAAGACCTATTATTTACGGGGCGGGGATGACTGGCTCAGCGCCGCCGACCTGGTGGGGCCTTGGAAGGACGTAGAAACCCTGCCGGCACCCCTGAAAGCCTTAGAGGGGGAGGTCCAGAAGGTCGAGAAAGCTAAAGGCGAGGGTGCGGCCAAGAAGGTTACGGCCAAAGGCGGCAAGATGCCGGCGATTATGGTCAGCACCGTGCCTGCGGAACTGCTGGTGACCGAAGGCGAGCCTCAATACACGCCGATTAAGGGGACCAACCTCCTATTCGTGAGCAATACTGAGAGCAATATTTTCATGGACACCGCCACCCAGGATTATTATGCCCTTATTTCCGGCCGCTGGTTCAAGACCAAGTCTCTGGCCGAGGGTCCCTGGGCTTACGTGGCTCCGGATAAGTTGCCGACAGACTTTGCCAAAATCCCGGAAGATTCGGTGAAGGGCTTTGTGCTGGTAAACGTGGCCGGGACGACCGCGGCCAAGGAAGCGGTCCTGGAGAACTCCATCCCCCAGACCGCGGCCATCGACCGGAAAACGGCCACCACCACCGTGGAGTATGCCGGGGCCCCCAAATTCGAGAAGATCGCGAACACGGACCTGGAATACGCGGTGAACACTGGCAAGGCCGTATTCAAAGAAGGAGCCAAGTATTATGCGGTGGACCAGGGAGTCTGGTATGAGGCCGACTCCCCCGACGGCCCTTGGAAGGTGTCGGCGGCCCCGCCCAAACAGGTGGACCAGATCCCTCCCAGCAACCCCAATTATAACGCCAAGTACGTCAAGGTGTACGACTCCACCGCGGACACGGTCACCGTGGGCTATACCCCGGGCTACACCGGCTCCTACGTGGACAACGGCACGGTGGTCTACGGCACCGGCTACGATTATCAAGGGTATTCCAGCCCGGAGGCGTACATTCCGCCCCCAGCCACTTACGGTTACGCCGCGGCCTACAATCCCTATGCCAATTCCTGGGGCTACCAGACGCCTTACTACAACCCCGGCACCTGGCTGGCCGCGGGGCTGACAGCCGCGGCCGTGGGCGTCGGCATTGCGGCCATTGCCAACAACTGGTGGGACCATCCCCACGGCTATTGGGGGGGCGGCGGCTACTGGGGAGCCGGCGGCTATAACAATATCAACATCAATAACATCCACAACAATGTGATCAATCGACACCCGGATCGCCGTCCAGACCATTGGCGGCCGGACGGCCGGCCGATCCATCATCCGGTGGTCAGCCCCCATAACAATCTCTATAACCGGCCCG